>DAOOQW010000022.1:0-21139 GCA_035388945.1 Flavobacteriales bacterium | reverse complement strand
ATTTCCGAAGAAACTCAACGCCTTCATCGATGTCCATGCCTTTATAAACAGCATAGGAATTTAAGAAAATCACCTTTTTAATTCCAACAGAAAGGATGATTCGTGCGCAAGAAAGACAAGGTGAAAGTGTCACATATAAGGTACTGCCTTCCAAATCGGTTTTATTTTTTGCCGCATATAGGATGGCATTTGCCTCAGCATGCAAAGCAAGGTAACAACTTCCTTTTCGATCACGAGCGCAACCTGTTTCTGGCCATTCTTCATCGCAATTATGCGTTCCAGCTGGCGGTCCGTTGTAGCCGAGCGAAATAATACGCGTGTCTTTGGTAAGGACTGCTCCTACCTTTTGTTTAACGCAATGGGAGCGCAACGCTAAGCTGGAAGCAAGATCCATGTATATCTGGTTGAAAGATGGTACTGTCTCTTTTTTCATTGGGAGCGTAAAATTAACAATTGCTACGACATCCTTCCTGTGACAGAAATCACTGATTGTCGGTATTCGAATAAATTCCAGGAACAACTATCTGCATGAGCGAAGCTGGATTTTCGGAGGCGGCAAAGCCAAATTGAGTGTATAAGCTATGTGCATCGCGGGTTGCAAGCATAATTCTACGCAAACCTTGTAATCGAGGATGAGCCATGATTTCGTGCATGAGTAATTTGCTCAATCCTTTTCCGCGGTGATCTTCTAATATGTATACATCCGCCAAGTAAGCAAAAGTGGAATAGTCTGTTACCATGCGTGCAAAACCAATTTGCTCTCCTTGGAAATACACGCCCCAACAAAGGGAATTTTCAATGCTTCGTTTTACGATTTCGAGCGGAATGTCTTTCGCCCAATAGGATTCTAGACTTAGGTAAGCATGTACTTTCTCAACCTGAATCAAATCAGATTCATCCGAAATCACATAGTCGCCGATATTTCTTTTCATTGGTCACTAGAAGTACTCGAGTCTTCTTCCTGTGGAATGTCTTTACGGCGGATGTATTTCAGATTCACCTGCTCGTAAAATTCACGCTTTAACTCATTGTCTTCCATGTTGGTGAAATATTCTTGATAGGAAGTTAATCTGCCATTTGAATCGTAATTGAAGAGCGTCCCACGTATATCGTTAACTTCAGCTAAATGATTGATGGAAATCACTTTCCCATTTGAGTTATACGCAATCGAATCGTGAAGGAAATTCGACCAATCTTTCGACCATATCCAAGAACCGATTAATAAAGAATCTTGGTATTCATATTCCAACAAGAAACTTATTTCAGGACCATCTTTTTGGTATTGAATAGAATCGATCAAATCATCCTCCTCATCGTCAGATAAATAAAATCCCTTCTTTAAAAATCCGAATAAAGAATCAGTTAAAGGATAAGAATCGTAATTCAGTGTGTCAGACAGGCCAATGATGCGCTTGAGTTGGGATTTCGCCGTGTATTCGAATAAAAGAATGGAGCGATTAAATGCAGGCTGATACGAACGTTGTGTCATATCGCCCACAACAATTTTCGTTAGTTGTTCTTGGTCATTGTAGAAATATTCCCAACAGGAAGAAGTATCCTTTTTTGAAACGGTATCTATTCGATATACACTTCCATAAAAGATAGAATCAGGAAGTGAATTCTTACCCATTTTAGAAGTGTAGAAATAGGTGTTGTAATAAGCCCCTCCGCGGCAATTAAATGTTTGAGTCGTGTATTCTTGATATTGCCAATGAATACTAGTATCGCTGTCGGAAAAACCAAGATTTACCCAATAAGGAAAGATTCCCCAAGAGGCATTTCTTGCTGGGGTAAAAACCAGACCATCCAACTTTGAAGCTTCAGGTTCTTGCCCGTTTTCCCAATAAACTACTTCTTCGTTGTTGTACTTTTTTACGCGTCTTTTTTCACGCCATTTCGAAAATAATCTTCGATGTTGATTGGTATAAATACTCCAAGTATACATCATGGGCATTTCGGAGGAAACGCAATTAAATCCATCACCATCCCATTGAATGAGTTCCACTTGACCATTCTCTGTTAATTCTGTACTAATAGCCAATGGCTGCGCAATGAGGCAAGCAAAAGAAAACGTAAGAACCAGCGTAAGTAAGAGTTTCCGCATCACTGAAAGATTGTTTCAGCCAACTCATCAAAAGGGAACACTTTCCCGTACGCCTTATCCTGAATGGCTTCTGCGCTTATTTGCAGATACAAAGGACGATCATCGATGTAATCAACTTTAATTGTAATGTGCCCATAAAGTTGCTCGAGTTTGTCGCCCGAATGAAAAGCCGGAACAGCCGGACGTAAAATATGCCGATCGATTTGTTCGATATGTCCTGCTCGGGAAATAATTTGTCGGTCGCTCAAATACAGGTTATAACCTATGCGCATGATGCGATCGCGAAAGAAATCCTGCAAATAGGGAAATAGCGTTTTCCCCATCGAATCGGTGTAATGAAGCACCACATGCCGAGAACTTCCTTCTACAAAAACATGCATGGGCACATCACCCGTAATCTGGAGTTTGTTGAGCGTATAGGATGTGTAGAGGTTTTTTAGAATCTCCTCATGCCCACCCTGATTGATCCAGGTTTTGTATTGCTGTTTGTACGAATACGAACGTACCAGCATTTCCTGACGAACGGGTTCTTCCTTTTTAGGAGCAGCAAATACACGTTTTACAAACTGTGAGAATTGAGCAAACATGGGGAGAAAACGTTCGTCGGGAAACTTTAGTGTGCCTGTTAACGATCGGCAATATTCACATAGTTGCGTTTTACAGCACCTGTGTATATCTGACGAGGGCGAGCGATAGGTTCTTTATTACCTAACATCTCTTTCCATTGTGCAATCCAACCCGGTAAGCGACCCAATGCAAACATTACGGTAAACATATCGGTAGGAATTCCCATTGCTCGGTAGATGATACCTGAATAGAAATCGACGTTCGGATACAATTTACGTTCAACGAAATATGGATCATTCAAGGCTGCTTCCTCGAGTTGTTTAGCTATATCAAGCATCGGGTCACTTACTCCCAATTTATTCAACATCTGATCGCATGCATCTTTGATGATACTCGCACGAGGATCAAAATTCTTGTAAACTCGGTGTCCAAAACCCATCAAACGGAAAGGATCGTCTTTGTCTTTCGCTTTATTGATGAATTTCTTCACATCTCCACCATCATTGCGAATTTGTTCCAACATTTCAATCACAGCTTGATTTGCACCTCCGTGAAGCGGTCCCCACAATGCGCAAATTCCTGCAGAAATAGAGGCGTATAAATTAGCTTGGGAAGAACCAACCATACGAACGGTTGAAGTAGAACAGTTTTGCTCGTGATCGGCGTGAAGGATGAGTAATTTATCTAAAGCATTTACAATCACCGGATCGGGTTCGTAATCTTCGGTTGGCATCGCAAACATCATGTGAAGGAAATTCTCCACATAGTTGAATGAGTTACGGGGATACATCACCGGATGGCCTACCGAGTTTTTATACGCCCAAGCTGCAATTGTGCTGAATTTCGCCAGCAAACGAATCACAGTTAATTCGATCGTTTCGGCTGAGCGTCCTGATTTTGGCTCTGGATAAAATGTAGAAAGTGAGCATGTAATTGAAGCTACCACTCCCATTGGATGCGCCTTTGCTGGATATGCTTCATAAAAACGTTTCATGTCTTCATGAATAAGCGTGTGGCGTGTAATCGCATTGGAAAAACGCTCTAACTCATCTTTCTTAGGCAATTCACCATGAATAAGTAAGTAGGCAACTTCAATAAATGAAGAACGCTCAGCTAATTGCTCAATGGGATATCCGCGGTAACGTAAAATGCCCGCTTCTCCATCTAAAAAAGTAATCTCACTAGTTGTTGCTCCTGTATTTTTATAACCAGAATCAAGTGTGATGAATCCTGATTCGGAACGAAGGTTTTGTATATCAATGGCTTTTTCGTCCTCAGCTCCTGTAATGACAGGTAATTCAAACGATTTTCCATCGAGGGTAATAGATGCAGTCTGACTCATTGGGAAGAGTTATCAAAATTAGGTTTGCAAGTTATGAAAGAGCTTGTTAGGTAATGAATGTGGATGAAGAATTCTGTAAATAATTCGGGCTTAAATTTTCCGAGCTTCTGCCTGGACAAATGTGTAATAGAAACAAGCGTCCGGATGCAAATGGAAATGCTGAATTGCTTCATGAGCAGCATCTCGTTCGGATCGAGAAATTAAACCTTCATCTTGCATAGAATCACCAACACTTTCCATCAATTCCCACCAGTATTCCATCATTAAACGCAATTCTTCGGGTTCTGTTCGATCACGTAACATCAAATGTGCTTGAATATCTATGTGCTCAAATCCTGCATCGAATAACCAATTACGAAGTTTGGCTCCCACATTCGGATCTCCATTTAGCTGTTCTTGCCTCCGACAATAGGCTTTCCAGTAATTCTCGATAGCAGGATTGGAAGGATGCAGGTAGAGGCTGCTATTTTGAACCTCTGTAATATGTATGCTCGCACCTGAATGTAATTGCTGAGCAGCATGTTTTATAAATGAAGCTGGATCGGGCACATGCTCTAAAACCCAACAGATAAAAGCAGCATCAAATTGCTTTTCTGCATTCCACTCGAGAAATTCAGTACATACCAGTTGAATTTGTTCAGAAAGTTGAGCGTTCTCATTCAACCAATTTTGAACGAGTTGAATTTGATCTGGATTACGATCGAGGCAACAAATTTTCAAATCTGGACTTACGCGCGTTAATATCCGGGTTTGCGCTCCTACACCACAGCCAATTTCGAGTAATGTTCCGCTTTTAGGAATATGAAGATTTTGATAGATATCCGGACCTAAAAAGGAAGATTGCTCCACTAATCGATTGAATTCTTTTTCGGTGTACCCGTGAAAATAATTGCTCATACATGAATGATTAGTCAAACATAACTAATGCAACATTCTACTCTCAAATAAATTATTCACCTACTGAACATCCTGATTCACGCTCATGTACTTTTGTCGACGAATCTTTCTTATGGCTAGTCCTAATTTCCTGTCCAATTCGTTTCGACCTTTCGTCAAACTCAGTTTAGTTTTCACCTTTTTAGTCATACTTGCCGGCTCGGTTGTACGAACTACACAATCGGGAATGGGTTGTCCGGATTGGCCTAAGTGCTTTGGCTATTACATTCCACCAACAGATCCAAGTCAGGTTGATTTTCATCCGCAACATGCCTATACCAAAGGGATGATGGTGATTGTGAACGATACATTATGGCGAGCAACTGCACCTTTTAAAAGTGGTGATGTTTTTAATCGGGAACAATGGGAGAAATATCCCAAACACAACTATGCGAAGTTCTTTGTGCGTCATACTTGGATTGAATACATCAACCGACTCTTGGGAGCAATTATGGGTATTTTAGTTTTAGGTGCTTGTATCACTTCCTTTTTCCAGAAAACACATAAACGTTTGCTAGTTGGATTAGGACTACTACTCGTATTCTTCACAGGCTTTCAGGCATGGCTAGGTGCATTAGTGGTTGCCTCGCATTTAGCTCCGGTTAAGATTACCACACATATGTTAGCAGCTTTGTTGTTATTAGCCATTATTCAATGGATGATAGAATTAAGTAAGCCATCAAAATCAGCTATCGAATCAAATCAAGCTGATCGAATGACTCGCTTATTAGCCTTGACAGCAATCAGTTTTACAATTATTCAGGTGCTACTAGGAACACAAGTTCGTGAAGCCATTGATATAATCGCTAACGAACTGGGGCATGAGCAACGTGAACTCTGGATTGAACGATTGCCTTCGAGTTTCCTAATTCACCGAGCTTTTTCGCTGATGGTTTTAGCTGTAAATACTTTCCTTTTGCTACGTGCGATGAAGTTTGGAAATGCGCGTCAAGCAAGATTTGCCATGCTAAGTGGATTTATCACTTTGGCAGAAATAACGGTTGGAATTGCACTCGCCATGTGGGATATGCCCGAAGTAGCTCAACCGATGCACCTTGTATTAGCTAGTTTATTGTTCTCTGCTCAATTTGCTATTCTGTTAGCATCGAAATCAGCCAAACCAAGCGAGTCGGCTATTACTTCCAGGCCAGTGTCTCAATAAGGTGATCGATATCTTTTCGAACAAACGAAAGGACTGGTGCGAGTGAATCGGCATTTGGTGCTGCGTAGAAATACAAAGAGCCACGTAGGAAATGTGAGGTGCTATCGGTAACATGAAATTGAATAGATGAGGCTGCATTTCCTCCTATTTCGTATATAATTCCATATACTTTTTTCTCTGGGTAACGGATGAGAAATTCCTCTATTTGACTAGCCTTTGCAGCATGTTTATAAGCTAGATTTCTGGAATCTTCGATAAATCGTCCGCCATCATTCTTCACATCTTTATAACTGATATGTACAGTAGCATGCAATTTCGGAATCACCAAATTTGCCCAGCAACGTTCCCCTTTTCGGTTTGAATCAAGCTGCATGACTGCATATTTGGGGTATTCAAAACTATACGGACAAGCACTTTCAAAGGTCTGATAGGACTTCTCAGGTAAATCTATTCGATAATAGCCACGAGGTCGAGGCATGGTAACTTCCTCTTCACCACAGGAGATTAAACCTAATGATAACAGCAAAATAAATCCTAAAGAAATCAGCGTTCTTCCGATCATACAGCAATTCAAAAATCTGGGGCTAAGATAGAATAGCCTAACGATTAATGTGCTTGGTCGTCGGAATAGTGTTCACCTTGTTCGTGATGCGAAGAATCTTCTCGCCGGCCAGACAAAACTGTAAGCGTATCTGCTACAACTTCAACCGAATAGCGTTTGATTTTATCTTTGTCTTCCCAAGTTCGGGAGCGCAATTTTCCTTCAATATATAAGGTTGCTCCTTTGCGGACAATTTTTTCGGTTACTTCAGCTAAGCCTCGCCAAAGAACAATGTTGTGCCACTCGGTTTGCTCAACTCGGTTACCGTCTTTTTTATAAATCTCGGTAGTTGCGAGGGGGAAATTGGCTACACGAACGCCATTTTCGAGGACTTTCACCTCAGGATCTTTTCCCACATTCCCAATCAGAATCACTTTGTTTACTCCTGCCATACTATCTATCCGTAAATGATCAATTTCAAATGTAGTGAATTTAGAATTTGACTCAAACGGATGAAATTTGAAAGACTAGATTTTTAAATATCGGGTGATAAGTCGAGGAAATGCTCGGTCTTTGAGGCTTTCCAGAGGAATTGATTCAGCATTTGGGAAAAGATGGTGTGGTAGATTAGCAACCTGTATATGAATAAATCGAGCAAATAAATGTTGGTGGCTGAGGATGTGTTTGAGTTCGGAGGAGACTTTTTGAATTTGAAACGAGTTGTCTTTTAGGATAGGAAGCACATTAAGAATCTCCTCTGCTGGAGAACTTGATTCTGTTTCTATCAATGGAAATTGATATAATCCTTGCCAGATATCATTTGCCCCACGTTTTTCGATGAGTACGTTTTCTTGATCATCACATAGTATTAGAAAATAAAAATACCGATTCCGAACTTTCGTTTTAGCTGCTTTAACAGGAAGAGAATCGATTGATGCGTTTTTATAAGCGACGCAACTTGACCGAAAAATACAGGATTCACAATCAGGAGAAGCGGGACGACATACTCGTGCACCAAACTCCATCATTGACTGATTAAAATTTCCGGGATGTTTCGGGTTGATTAGTGATTGAGCCAGAAGCTGGAATTCCTTTTTCCCAGCTGGAGAATCGATAGGAGTATTGATTCCAAACAAGCGAGATAGAAATCGGTATACATTTCCATCTACCACAGCATAAGGTAAATTAAAAGCGATGGATGCAATGGCAGCAGCAGTATAAGGTCCAACTCCGGGAAGCGAAAGGATGGATTCATAATCGGAAGGAAATACTCCCTTGAACTCATCACGAACTTTCTTTGCCGCAGCATGTAAATTTCGAGCACGCGAATAATAACCGAGTCCTTGCCAACAATGAAGCACTTGATCTTCGGGTACATTTGCTAAATCAGTTATGGTAGGAAAGTTCTCGAGAAACTTATAATAATAAGGTGTGCCTTGCTCGATTCGGGTTTGTTGAAGGATGACTTCCGAAAGCCAAATAGCATACGGATCCTTCGTTTCTCTCCATGGTAAAGGTCTGAAAGAAGCCCCATACCAGGTCAAAAGTTGCTCTGAAAATCCATCCATGTTCCTTTCCATCTCAGCAATGATAAGGCTTTCCAACATTTCTAAAAAATCTTTTCGTTTGAAAAGAAAACCAGTATCTTTGCCACCCGTTTTTAAAGGACGTAACATCCACAGTAACAAAAAACTAAATCAAACATAAATCTTTAAAATTCAACCAGCCATGACCAAAGCTGAAATTGTTGCAGAAATTGCGGATAAGACAGGAATTGAGAAAGTGACCGTACAGGCTACTGTAGAAGCCTTTATGAAGTCTGTAAAAACAAATCTTTCATCAGGTAAGAATGTTTACCTCCGTGGATTCGGCAGCTTTGTAGTGAAAAAACGTGCTACTAAAAAAGGCCGTAACATTTCAAAAAACACTACGATTGTTATCCCTGAGCATTTTATCCCGTCTTTCAAGCCGGCTAAAACATTCAGTGATAAAGTGAAAAAATCAGTGAAAGCCTAATTTCACCCGATGACCAGCAAACAAATCGTAGTCATTTCGGCTTCTTTACTAGTTGGTGCAGCAGTATTTATGTTGCCTCGCGAAGGATTCAGAAAAGACGAAGAAGCTGGCACATCGAAAATGCCATCAGCCGATCAACAATTTGAGGAGCAGTTGGCAGCCGTAAAAAAAAGCAGTGATGCTTCGGCACTAGCAACTATTGAGTTCTTTGAAGGACGCCTTAAACAGGCGGATGAACGTAGCAAATCAATCTGGCTCGACTCCCTTACTGCAGTTTGGGATCGTCAAATGCGGCCAGGAATTGCTGCAGAATATGTGTACCAAAAAGCACAATTAACGGGTTCTGGAACGGACTGGTTAAGTGCTGGTAAACGATTCCTTGGGCTTTCTCGCTTTTTCGAGGGAGAAGATAAAGCTGCTGTATCTCAGCGGTCAATCGAATGCCTCGAAAAAGCAAAAAGCCTTGATCCAGAAAACAATGATGTTAAAACCCAATTGGGAGTTGCATATGTGAGTGGAAGTCAGGAACCGATGAAAGGAATTATGCTACTACGTGAAGCGGTTAAAGCCGATTCTACCAATTTGGAAGCACAAATGAATCTTGGATTTTTCTCAATGCAAAGTGGACAGTACGATAAGGCTGTTTCACGTTTCGAGAAAGTACTTGCCATTCAACCCGAACTCAATGAGGTGCGGATTTACTTGAGCGATGCACTTGAAGCTCAAGGAGATTCTAAAAAGGCACTGAAAGTTCTTCTAGAACTGAAAAAAACAAGCACAGATACGCTTTTGCTTACAGAAGCAGATAGACGTATTCAACGAATTCAAACGAATTAATCACATTTTAAAAAATTTCCTATGCCAAGCGGTAAGAAAAGAAAACGTCATAAAATGGCTACTCATAAGCGCAAAAAGCGTTTAAGAAAGAACCGTCATAAAAAGAAATAAGTAACAGACTGTTACGCTAATGCTCATTTCCTGTTCTTCCCCAGGATCAACAGGAAACGTGTATTCGGTAAAACAGCTTCTGTTCCGTTTCCATCATTCCGGAAATTAATGACTTAAGGGCCATTTAAACATGCTGCCCTTTTTTGTCATTTGTATAAACTCCTCCGGAATAAGCTAAAACTCGTGAACAAAGAACTGATCATCAATGCCTCCGGCAATGAGATCGTCATTGCACAGCTGGAAGACCGCCGACTGATAGAGTTAAACCGCGAAAAAAGCAATAACAGCTTTGCCGTTGGTGACATCTATTTGGGTCGCGTCAAGAAAGTTATGCCCGGACTCAATGCTGCATTTGTCGATGTAGGGTATGAGAAAGATGCTTTTTTGCATTACCTCGACCTTGGACCACAAGTGCAGTCCCTTGTTAAATACATGAAACAGGGTCTGGCAAATAAACTTCCATCAGCATCGCTAGCCGATTTCAAAATGGATTCCGATATCCGAAAGGATGGGAAAATTGCCGATGTGCTTCAGAACAACAGCCCGATTCTGGTACAAATTGCCAAAGAACCAATCTCCACCAAAGGCCCGCGCATTAGCTCGGAACTCTCATTAGCTGGAAGATATCTCGTTCTTGTACCTTTCAGTGATAAAGTATCCGTATCACAGAAAATTAAAGAATCGGAAGAACGCAATCGACTTAAGCGGCTCATAATGAGCATCCGCCCAAAAGGGTTTGGTGTCATCATTCGTACCGTTGCTACCAATAAAAAAGTAGCTGAACTGGACCAGGACCTCAACGAACTGATCGAACGCTGGAATCTGCTCGTGCAGAACCTCCCAACCGCTCAGCCGAAAACAAAAGTCCTTGGAGAAATTAAACGTACGTCGGCCTTATTACGCGACATACTCAACGATTCTTTCAATAGTATCGTTGTTGACGACCAAACTATTTTCAGCGAAGTGCGAAACTATATCGCGCATATCGCTCCTGATAAAGAGAAAATAGTCAAACTACACAAAGGCAAAGAAGATGTTTTCGAAGCCTATGGTGTTGATCGTCAGATAAAAGCAGCATTTGGACAAAATGTTAGCATGAAAAGCGGTGCATACTTGATTATTCAGCACACCGAAGCCATGCACGTGATTGATGTGAACAGTGGACATCGTTCCCGTTCAGACAACGATCAGGAAACCAATGCTTTTGACTGCAACATGGAAGCAGCTTCCGAAATTGCTCGTCAACTTCGTCTGCGCGATATGGGTGGAATTATCGTAATCGATTTTATCGATATGCACTCGCCTAATAATCGCAAAGTGCTTTTCGATAAATTGAAAGAAGACATGGCTCAGGATCGGGCTAAACACACCATCCTGCCACCAAGTAAATTTGGGCTAATTCAAATTACCCGTCAGCGTGTTCGTCCAGAACTGGTAATTGAAACATTAGAAAAATGCCCTACTTGTAACGGAACGGGAGAAGTTCAACCATCAATCCTAATTACAGATGAGATTGAAAACAACTTACGTTACATCATCAAAGAACAAAATGAGAAATCGGTTCAGCTTTGGGTAAATCCATTTATTGCTGCCTTTCTCAAACAAGGATTTCCTTCTATTCAAATGAAATGGTGGCTTAAATACAAATCTTGGATTCCTGTAAAAGCCAATGCTTCTTATCATTTCCTTGAATATCATTTCTTGAATAAACAAGACGAAGAAATTAAATTATAACACGAATAATTAAGCAGCATTCCTACTTTTACCGTATGGATGCTGCTTATTTTTCTCGCCTTTTTGCCTACAACGATTGGGCAAACACCCGTTTTATAGAAGTTTTAAAAAACGCACTTAACTCTGGAATTACTATTCCTGAAAACGCGCTTGAACTTTTAAGTCACAATTTAGGTGCTCAGGAAATCTGGTTGTGCCGTATTCTGAACATTCCAGGAGGAAAAGAACTTTTTACTCCTAAATCGCTGCCCGAAATTGAAGCTCTTAACCAATCATCCACTCAAAAATGGTTGAATATCATAGAGAAACATAAAAATGAACTCTTCGATTTAAAGGTTAATTACAAAAATCTTGAAGGACAAACTTTTCAAAATTCACTTGCTGAAATCTGCACGCATGTGAGTAACCACGGAACCTATCATCGCGGTCAAATTGCTCGTGCATTAAAAGCAGCTGGAATTCAGCCACCATCAAGCGATTTCATCGTTTTCTCCCGAATCTAAAAAAACGCGTTTTATTTTTTGCGAGATTCCCACAAAGAGCGTCAATTTTACACGCTGGTATAGACGTTTTTTCTACCTTCGCCCTCCTGATATCAGGATGTTCTGTCCTCCAAAAAGACGCTCATCAGATTGAACTGAAACACCATGTGGGCGGCACTTTCACGCATTATTCTCCGTTATCGTTTACCGATCCTAATTGTGATCACAGTAATGACTGTGTTCATGGGCTGGATGGCGACAAAAGCGGAAATGACTTATGCGCTCGCCCAAATTCTCCCTCAAGACGATCCAGAATACCAAGCCTACACCTCGTTTAAAGAACGTTTTGGTGAAGATGCCAACATTCTCGTTATAGGTATCGAATCAGAAAATCTTTTTCAAAAAGAGCTTTTCAATGCTTGGAAAGAAGCTGGCGATTCGATTAAAGCTTTGCCAGAAGTTCGTGGCTTGTTATCTCTTTCTGGGATTTATAATCTGCAGCGCGACGATTCTCTTCAAAAATTTCAGATTGATCCGGTTATAAAGCAAGCTCCTAAAACACAGCAAGAGCTAGATAGCCTAAAGAATGTCATTCTATCACTACCCTTTTATCAGGATCTCTTATTAACTAAAACTGCCGAAGGGAAATATGCTACGGTGATGTTGGTAACAATGGATCAAAAAAGCATTGATACCAAGGGGCGCAAAGAACTTATTGAGCATTTAACATCCTATACCGACAAGTTTTCCCAAAAACAAAATTTAGAGGTTCATTATTCCGGTTTGCCTTATATCCGGACAATGAATTCGGAAAAGCTCAAGAAAGAATTGGGGATGTTCTTGTGGATGTCGTTATTGGTGACAGCACTTGTGTTATTGCTGTTCTTCCGTTCCTTCAAAGCCATCATTTTCCCATTACTAGTTGTTGCTATTAGTGTGGTTTGGTGTGTTGGAACCATGGTGTTGTTAGGTTATAAAATCACCATTCTAACTGCACTGATTCCTCCATTAATCGTCATCATTGGGATTCCTAACTGTATTTTCCTCACCAATAATTTCCATCGTGAATACAAAGGTCACGGGAATAAAATAAAAGCCATTTCACGGGTAGTTCAACGTATTGGAAATGCAACATTCTTAACGAATTTCAACACTGCACTGGGCTTTATCACATTCGCATTCGTGCAAAGCCAGATGTTACGCGAATTCGGAATTCTCTCCTCCATCAATGTAATGCAGGTGTTTATTCTGAGTGTGACCATTTTGCCAATTGCCTACACATACATTCCATCACCTAAGCCTAAACAAACCAAACACCTCGACAATCGTTGGATGGATGGGATTATCGAATGGATTATTAAACTGGTTACAACACGTAGAAAACTCATTTACCTTTTGGCTTTAGCGCTAGTAGCTGTTTCGGCTTGGGGTATGACTAAAATTCATACTACCGGAAACTTCACGGATGACATTCCTAGAAAGGACAAGCTCATAACTGATTTGAAGTTTTTTGAGAAGAATTTTCACGGGGTGATGCCGTTTGAAATCACTATTGACACCAAGAAGAAGAATGGGGTGATGAAACTTTCGGTTTTTAGAAAAATCGATCAACTTCAGAAAGAATTAAGAACATACCCAGAATTCTCTAAACCACTCTCCATTGCTGAAGTAATTAAGTTTGCTAAGCAAGGTTTTTACGGTGGAGATTCTTCGTTCTATAGTTTACCAACAAACGAAGAAATTGCCTTTTTACTTCCATATGCTCAAAATATGGATCTTAAAAAAGGTGGTGTAACACGTTCGTTCCTTGATAGTACACGACAATTCACACGGGTTTCGGTGCAGATGGCTGATATCGGAACAAAGGAAATGGAACGAATCCGAAGTGAAGTCCGCCCGAAAATTGATTCCATCTTCAATCCAGAAAAGTTTGATGTGAAGCTAACTGGAACTAGTATCGTCTTTCTCAAAGGAACCGACTACCTTGTTAACAACCTACTAATGAGTTTGCTTGCTGCCATTGTGCTCATTTCGGGTTTGATGTATTTCATGTTTTACTCGTTCAAGATGCTGATGATTTCGGCTATTCCGAACGTAATTCCATTATTATTTACAGCCGGATTGATGGGATTTTATGGAATCGCTTTGAAATCTTCTACCATTTTGGTTTTCAATATCGCCTACGGCATTACGGTAGATTCGGCTATTCACTTTTTCTCCCGTTACGGACAAGACCTTAAAGCAAACAATTTTGACATTCGATTGGCTGTGATTGCTACCATTCGTGATACAAGTATCAGTATAATTTATACTTCGATCATCTTGCTCTTTGGATTCAGTATTTTTATTTTCTCCTCGTTTGGTGGCACCATCGCACTTGGATTCTTGATCTCTGTAACCATATTTGTAGGATTATTTACCAATTTACTCCTTCTACCTACCTTGCTTCTCTCAATCGACCGGGCATTCATGATAAAGGCTTATAAAGAACCATTGATTGCTGTTTTTAACGAAGAAGAAGACATTGATTTAGATAGCTTGACTATCCGAAAAGAACCTTTTAACCATCCTACCGAAGACTGATGAAAGGAATTATACTCGCTGGCGGATCTGGAACGCGCTTACATCCACTCACATTAGCTGTGAGCAAGCAGCTAATGCCAGTTTACGATAAACCCATGATTTACTACCCTTTGTCAACGTTGATGTTGGCTGGAATTAGGGAAGTATTAATCATTTCAACTCCTCACGATTTACCTCATTTCCAAAAATTATTGGGTGATGGAAAATCATTAGGGATGGAGTTTAGCTATGCCGAACAAGCGATTCCGAATGGACTAGCTCAGGCATTTGTGATTGGTGAAGAATTCATTGGTAATGATAAATGTGCTTTAGTTCTGGGTGATAATATCTTCTACGGATCAGGAATGACGAGCTTATTGCAAAAAAACAATGATCCAGAAGGTGGAGTTGTATTTGCGTATCATGTAACAGATCCAGAACGCTATGGTGTAGTTGAGTTTGATGATCACATGAATGCGGTTTCGATAGAGGAAAAACCTCAACAACCTAAATCATCATACGCTGTCCCAGGACTATATTTCTATGATAATTCGGTGGTAGAAATTGCTAAAAACCTAAAGCCAAGCGCTCGAGGAGAATATGAAATTACCGATGTAAATAAAAAATACTTAGAACAAGGTAAACTCAAAGTGGGTGTGCTCGACAGAGGAACAGCTTGGTTGGATACCGGAACGTTTGCTTCACTTATGCAAGCGGGACAATTTGTTCAAGTGATTCAGGAACGCCAAGGGTTGAATATTGGATGCATTGAAGAAGTTGCCTGGAGAATGAAATTCATCAACGATCAACAATTAAAAGAACTTGCCGAACCGCTTAAGAAAAGTGGCTACGGAGATTATTTACTTAATCTACTCAAAGGAAAATGACACGCATTCTAATTACTGGAGGTGCTGGATTTATTGGTAGCTGCCTCGCCGAAAAACTTGCTTCTAATCCCGAAAATCTCGTGGTTGTAGTTGATAATTTACGTACTGGCGAATTATCAAAAGTTCCTGTCTCGGTTCATAACAACATTCGTTTTATTAAATGTGATGCAAACGATTATCGCGATATTTCTGCGGTTTTCTTTGCTTGGCGTTTCGATTACGTATTCCATTACGCTGCTTTAGTTGGAGTAATCCGAACTCTTCAAAATCCAGTTGCGGTTTTGGATGATATTGCTGGTATTGAGAATATTTTGAAACTGTCGAAAAACACTGGCGTTCGTCGTGTTTACTTCTCTTCGTCTTCAGAAGTCTATGGTGAACCAGTTGAGTTTCCACAAAACGAGCATACTACTCCGCTTAACTCTCGCCTTCCTTATGCGATTGTAAAAAATGTGGGAGAAGCTTATCTACGTTCTTATGAAAAAGAATTTGGCTTAGAATACACCATTTTCCGCTTCTTCAACACGTTTGGACCTAAACAAAGCAAGGATTTCGTCATCTCTAAATTCATCCGCGCCGCGCTAAATAACGATCCTATTTCTATTTATGGAGATGGCTCGCAAACGCGAACATTCTGCTACATCGACGATAATATTGAAGCATGCACCAACGCTTTCTATCAGAATATGTATGTGAATGATGTGGTGAATGTGGGTGGCACTATCGAAATTCCAATTGTGGAAGTAGCTAAAACCATCATCCGTTTAACTGGATCTTCATCAGAAATTCGTTTTGTTGCTCCTTTGGAAGAAGGTGATATGACTCGTCGTAAACCCGATACAGCAAAAATGAGCAAGTTGATAAATCGTCCGCTTGTTGGTTTTGAAGAAGGCTTGCTACAAGTAGTAAATAATACCTCGTTTATTCTTCAATGACGGGAATCGAACACTACCAATCCCGTATTTCTGAAGCATTAGAGCGAATTCAGTTTCCTCAGGAACCAGCCGAATTGTACGAACCCATTCGTTACACTTTAGCGTTAGGTGGCAAACGTATGCGTCCTGTTTTAGTATTGATGGGAGCCGATTTGCTTGGAGGAAATTTAGATGATGTAATCAATCCAGCATTGGGCATTGAAGTGTTTCACAATTTCACTTTGCTCCACGACGATATCATGGACGAAGCTCCTTTGCGTCGTGGAAAGGCTACAGTTCATACAAAATGGAATAGCAATATTGCCATACTTTCGGGTGATGTGATGTTTGTGGAGTCGTGCAGATTAGTTTCTAAAGCTCCAGCTAAAGTTTTATCCCCTGTATTAGAAGTCTTTTATAAAGCTGCGGGAGATGTGTGTGAAGGACAACAATGGGACATGAATTTTGAAGCTCAGGAAAATGTAAGTCTTCCCGATTACCTCAAAATGATTCGTCTTAAAACAGCTGTATTGTTAGGGGCTTCCTTGCAAATTGGTGCTTTGTGTGCCAATGCGAATGAAAAAGATGCAGCTTTATTATATGAGTTTGGCTGCCATTTGGGTGTTGCTTTTCAATTACAGGATGATGTTTTAGATGTATTTGGTGATCCTGCTGTATTTGGCAAACAAGCCGGAGGAGATATTTTATCCAACAAAAAAACCTACCTCAAATTACGAGCGCTTGAAAAAGCAAATCCATCAGAATTAGCTGAATTAAAGAACTGGTATAGTTCACGTTCTTTTCCAGCTCAAGAAAAAGTAGTCGCAGTAACGCGAATTTTTGAAAATCTCCAAGTTCGTGAGGATGCCGAAAAAGAGATG
The DNA here is from genome assembly GCA_035388945.1 of Flavobacteriales bacterium. Classification (GTDB taxonomy): domain Bacteria; phylum Bacteroidota; class Bacteroidia; order M30B66; family M30B66; genus CALQRR01. The sequence goes on along the minus strand of DAOOQW010000022.1, from coordinate 4,063 downwards.
AATTCTCATTTGAATGTTGCTTTGGAAGCTTTGAAATCAGTAAATGGAGATCCTGCTAAAATTCATGCATTAGAGAAGTTTGCCTATCAATTAATGGATCGAGTTAAGTAAACTCAAGCCCAAACTTTGGTTCCTTCGCTACAATTGCGACAAATATCAATCGCTGAACGATCTTTCAAAATTGCCAAACGGAAGTTCTGGTAATCTGAACTATTCCAGATTTGTTTTAATGATTGATTTTTCAAACTACCCAATTGGTGTTGCGCATCTTTATCGAAACAACAAGGAACAATGGAGCCATTCCAAGTAACAACGCATCCTTGCCACATGCGCCAACATTCATTGTCCAATTTATTCTTCAATTTCCATTTCCCATCCGAGCCTTTCCGATAACGGGAATATTTCTCCTGCTCTGGAATTAATGGATTTCCATTCTCGTAATCGTAAACTTGAGCAGTCTTAAAGCGAACTTCATCCACACCCAATTCCTTAGCTAATTCAAGCGCATCAAGTGTTTGGTGCTCGTTAGGCTTGACAACCAGAAACTGAAAAATTATATGCGGTGTTCTGCTTTTAGCAGCTTTCTTAGCCGCAATTACACGTCGAGTTCCATCAATTACTTTTTCAAGATTTCCACCAATACGGTACTGACTGTATGTTTCTTGTGTGGTTCCGTCTAAAGAAATGATTAATCGGTGTAATCCAGAAGCTACGGTTTGTTTCGCAAGTTCCTCATTAAAATAATGTGCATTGGTGGAAGTTGCTGTATATATGCCTTTACTAGCAGCTATTTCAACCATTGCCAATAGTTCTTTATTTAAGAAAGGTTCTCCTTGAAAATAAAAATTGATCGACCAGAGTTTCTTCCCAAATTGGTGTAAGAATGTGTTGAATTCTGAAATTTGAAGCATGCCCGTTGGCCGAGAAAAGGCTCGCAAACCACTAGGACATTCGGGGCATCTGAGGTTACAAGATGTAGTAGGTTCGATGGAAATACTCATCGGTAATCCCCAATGAATTGACTTCCCACTTCTTCTAGAAATGAAGAATGACAAGCGAAGCAGAATTAAATTCCAAAATCTAGGGAAACGAAAAGTTGTAATCCAAGAATAGAAATCGGGGTACTTGGGAAGACCAAACATCGCATCAAAGATACTTCATTGGTTAATTTAACTGATTTCCTTACTTAACGAATCTATGTACCAACATTCTTTTAAATTTGCACTATTCACTCTTCAATCAACATAAAAGCAAACATGAAAAAAATCTACTACTTGATTGGTGTTTTAGGTGTAATGACAATTGCCCTGATGCTCGATAGTACAAATACATATTCCGAACCAAGTGGAGCACCAGAACGCTGTTCGGGTTCACCAGCAGATGGACAAACCTGTGCAAATACTGACTGCCATAATGGTACAGCTACTGAACGGGATGGGATGATAACTTCAGATATTCCAAGTACTGGTTATATTCCCGGAACAGTTTAAACAATTTCAGTTAGTATTACTCAAAGTGGAGTAGCTAAATGGGGATTTGCTATTTCTCCTCAAACGGATGCAGGAAATGTGATCGGAACATTAGCAATTACTAGCACTACAACTACTCAATTAAAAAGCTCTGGCAATTACGTAACCCATAAAACTGCTGGTAACAGTGGTTCTGGAAGTAAATCTTGGAGTTTCCATTGGACAGCTCCTTCTGCAGGAACTGGAGATGTACCATTTTATGCATCTGTAATGGCTGCAAATAATAATGGAAATGAAAACGGAGATGCAACATTCACTGACGTTTACACTGTTTCGGAAGATATTACTGCTAGTATTGGAAGCTCTCTTGAATCTAATTCTGAATTTGAAATCAACCCCAATCCAATTGAAGGTAACGAACTTCATATTTCGTTCTCTGCAAATGCAGGTGAAACCGCTTCTATTCGCATATTAAGTATGAATGGTGCATTGGTAAAAGAAATCAATCATGCTGTAAGTTCTACTGGCAATCAAAGTTTAACAGTTCAAACGGATGATTTAGCTAAAGGTGTTTACCTTATTCAGGTTCAAACTTTAGCTGGAACAAAATCTAGCCGAGTTATCCGTCGCTAAAAAAATAAAATGCGATTAAGGCCGGACCTCCTCTGCCAACCTTGGCAAGGTCGTCCGGCCTTCGTACTTTAGCGCAGCCTAATTTTCATGATTTCACCACCGGATTCTTTAGTACATGCGGCCAATTCAGGAAACTTACCTGATTCGGTAACGGTAGCTCCTGCTATTCCGGTTGCGGAAATTGGTCCGCCTTTGCCTGTTCCAACCTTTTCAAAACCTGAAACGGAAGAACGACTACCTAATTTTTTCTTCACCCATTACAGCAAAGATTTACAACCTCATCCACGCTATTCTGATGCTGAAGGTTGGATTGTTCCTACCTTATTGGGAGCTGTTTTCTTGCTTGGGATAATCAATACATTCTATTTTAAAGAAGTTAGAATGATTTTGATGGGCATCTTCAAGCGCTCAGGTATATCTAAATTACTCGAAGAAGAAAATACTATGATTCGAAGAAGCATTGTCATGATGATTCTTCTGTTCTTAGTTGTTGCCCCTGTTTTTGCCTACCAAATTTCTGGTTTGTTACAAATTCAAACGGCCTATCTACCCTATATACCAGCCTACTTTCAATTACTACTTCTTGGTGCTGGTTCTCTAGGATTTAAACTTCTTACAATCAATATGATTGGCAATCTCTTTTATGCAAAAGAAGAATCAGGTAGTTACATCATCGGTATTATCGTGATGAATTGCATACTTGGAGTTGCCTTAATCCCTGTTACTTTAGGAATAAAACTAGCTCCCGCTCCATTTAATACTTGGGCATTGTACACGGGAATAGTCTTGTTTATTGCATTATACCTGTATAGTTTGATAATAGGATGGCTTGCAGGATTGAGAAATGGCACTCTTTCAAAGTTCCATTTGTTTTTGTACTTTTGCACCCTTGAAATCCTACCTGTCTTTCTGATCATCAAGGCAGTCAGGAATCTGATTTAAGTTAATCGCATGAGCTCTACCATCCAGGCTACAGCAGAAGAACAAGCAGAGAATTCGCGCGAACAGCGGGTGAAAACGATTTTGGTTACCCAACCAAAACCAGAAACCGACAAGTCGCCGTATTTCGACCTGGCAAAAAAATGCAATGTCAAAATTGACTTTCGTTCGTTTATTCACGTCGAAGGTATTTCTGCTAAAGAGTTCCGCAAAGAAAAAATTAACATCCTCGAACATAGCGCTATCATTCTGACGAGCCGGAATGCAGTAGACAACTTTTTCCGTTTGTGTACTGAAATGCGAATCACTGTTCCTGAATCGATGAAGTATTTCTGCATCAGCGAATCAACAGCATTCTACTTGCAAAAGTACGTTCAGTACCGTAAACGTAAAATATTCTATGGCAACCAGAAGTTCGTCGAACTAATGGATGTGATTAAGAAAAATAAAACTGAGAAGTTTTTGCTCCTTTGCTCCGATATCCACAAAGATGAAATTCCGGAGATTTTGGATGAAGCAAAAATCAATTACACCAAAGCAGTTATTTACCGCACCGTTTGTAGCGACTTGAGCGATCTTTCGGATGTGTTGTACGACATGCTTGTGTTCTTCTCCCCTTCTGGTATCAAATCTTTGTTTCAGAATTTCCCCGACTTCAAACAAAATGCTACACGTATTGCCGCATTTGGCCCTACGACTGCCGCAGCTGTAAAAGAAGCAGGATTAATTCTCGACATCAACGCTCCTATGCCGCAAGCTCCTTCTATGACGATGGCTATTGAGCAATACCTCAAGATTGCGAATAAAGGCCGATAGTTCAGCTCATGAACTCGTTTCCCAAAGAAGAACGATTGTCGGGTAGAACCACAATCAATGAAGTCTTTAGTCTTGGAAAACGATTTACCATTTATCCATTCCGGATTATTTGGCGCTATCGAACTCCCGATAAACTCCCCATAATTCGATTTGGCATTACTGTTCCGAAAAAAATATCGAAAAAAGCAGTTGTCCGAAATCGAATT
>DAOOQW010000021.1:0-21567 GCA_035388945.1 Flavobacteriales bacterium | reverse complement strand
CGCATCAAATCAGGATTGTATTTTCGTTACACAAACGTCTTGGACGGGTGTGATAATTCGCATTAAATTGAATAATTATAATTTAAAAATTACCAACAAAACCAAACAGATATAATTCCAATTAAAGCGGGAATAAACTGTACCATTAATATTTTCTTGCTAGCTGTGGCAGCTCCATATAAACCAGCGATTGCCACACAGCCCAAAAAGAAATAAGCAATATTCGATTTCCATTCGGCATTTTCGATTAATAAACTCCAAATTAATCCAGCTGCTAAAAAGCCATTATATAAACCTTGATTACCTGCCAGAGCTTTAGTTGGTGGAAATAATTCTTTTGGGAATTGTTTAAAAACCTTCGGTCCACGACTAGTCCAAGCAAACATTTCTAGCCAAACAATATAGATGTGAATAAGGACTACAAAACCAATGGTGAAATAGGGAATAAGATGTTGCATAATTTATATTTATTGAGTTAAAATTTGCTCCTTATTTTAGAGTGAATCACGAAATTGCTGTCTTTCAAAAATAGTTTGCTCGAATGGTTTAATAATTCCAATCATAGAATCGGCTGTGATTTTGGTCGATTGTGCATTCTGGGCAAGTCTGTACCAAGGTCTTTCTTTCCCAAAACCATACGTTCCAAATATAACTACAGGTGTACCATAAGCGATAATAGTTCGCTCGCTCGAATCTAAAATCCATTGTTCGGCGAACGAATACATCCACATCGCATCGTCTTCTCCCATTCGAATACAAGAATGACTAGATGGAAATCCCGGTAAATCGAATTGATGGAATGACACACCCGTGTTATTGACTAAATTAAAATACCAAGGTAAAATCCAATCCGGATTTTCGGTGCTTATTTGTTTTTTCGATTTCCAATTCGTGTGAAATAAACCAATTGGTGTAGGTGTAGCCTTTTTACCCATACATACTGGTCCCCAGCGAACTAAAGTACCTTGTTCATATGCACCAAATGCTTGAAGCGGATAGGAGACCACAATTATTTTTCGAATAGAACTATAGGTTGGAATTGAATCAGGAAATGGTGAATAATCGTTGATTTGAACAGAAAATGTGTCAGGGATAATTAAACTATCAACTCGGTGAATTCGCATTACATCAATGCGATTAAGTTTGCAAATAAGTTCTAGTTTGCCATCCGGATAGGTTGTTCTTAACTGCTTTCGAACCGAATCGTTTAATACTAACATCCGATAATGAATGATAGGAATAGTATCGGTTTTTTCAACTTTGGGAATAGAATCTTCAGTTGGTTTAGTTAGTACCTTTTCGGTAGTTTCGGGTAAAGATTGATCGCACGACTGACACATCAATAGCCACGCAATACCCCATATCAACCGTTTTATTTGCATTCCTAAAAATACAGGTTTAATTGATGCACGCAGATAGGAAAAAAGGCATGTATTTAATAGAGAGTTTTGAGCATCTTTGGGGACATTTTTCAAAATATGAACACACGTTTTTTTGCATCTGATAATTGCTCTGGAATTCACCCACAAATAATGGAGGCTATTATTCAAGCTAATACTGGACATGTTAAAGGCTATGGCTATGATCCCTATACTCGTGAAGCAGAAGCTGCATTTCGAAACATTTTTGGCGACGATATAGAAGTCTATTTTGTGTATTCTGGAACAGGTGCAAATGTGTTAGCATTGGAATCGTGTATTCGTTCATACGAAGCCGTAATATGCAGCGATATGGCTCATATTTATACCGATGAAGCAGGAGCTCCAGAACGTTTTCTTCAAGCAAAACTAATCACGCTTCCATCTACACACGGAAAAATAACACCTGAACAAGTTTTACCAGTATTAGTAGGCCGTGGTGTTGAACATCACGTGCAACCTAAAGTTATTTCCCTAACTCAAAGTACCGAATATGGAACGCTTTACACATCTGAGGAATTAAGAGCTTTTGGTGAATTGGCACAAAAAGAAGATTTGTATTTTCATGTCGATGGTGCTCGTATATCCAATGCTGTTGCTGCTTTGGGAATATCTGCTGCCGAATTAATTAAAAATGCTGGTGTAGATGTGATGAGTTTTGGGGGGACTAAAAACGGTATGATGATGGGAGAAGCTTTGGTATTCTTTAATAAAGATCTTGCAAAAAATTTCCTGTATCGAAGAAAACAAGGCATGCAGTTATCGTCTAAAATGCGCTTTATTTCTGCTCAGTTTAGTGCATTCTTTAAACATGACTTATGGCTTCAAACTGCAGCTCATGCAAATAAAATGGCTAAAGAACTCGAAGCTGGTTTATTGAAAACCGGTCGTGTTCAAATTACCCAACCGGTTGAAGTAAATGGTGTTTTTGCCATATTTCCGGAAGGTGTCGCAGAGGTTTTGCAGCAAGAATTTCCCTTTTATGTATGGAATGAATTTACTCGAGAAGTTCGCCTAATGTGTTCATTTGATACAAGTTCTGAAGATATTGACATATTCTTGAAACGACTTCATCAACTGCTAAACTGATTCAAACTTAAATTAAGAATGAATTAGAATTCTACTGATTACCTATTTCTAACCCTTACGGTTTGGCATTCTGATTTGAATCCATTAGATTCGCTTATCCTAAACCCACCCTTGCTATGAAAGTATTGAAAATCATTGGATTAAGTCTTGTTGGACTAATCCTTCTCTGCGTAATAATTGGTTTTATTATGCCAGCTAAATCGGTTTGTGAACGCTCCATGGAAATGAAAGCTTCACCAGCTGTTGTCTTTGACCAAATAAATACCCTTAAAAATTGGGATAAATGGTCGCCCTGGAAAGAAATGGATCCTAAAATGGTTAATACCTACAACGAAATTCCTTCTGGAAAAGGAGCTATCATGAGTTGGGAAGGTCCAGAATCAGGAAAAGGTAAAATGACTATCACCGAAAGTATTGTCAATGCCTTAGTATTAACCGATTTGGAATTCGATGGAATGGGAGTTTCAAAATGCTCCTACAAAGTTGAACCGGGAACAGCAGGAGGTTCAAAAATGACTTGGACTATGGAAACAGACAATGGAAATAATCCATTTATGCGTTTGTTAAGTGGTTTGATGAAAGGAATGCTCGAAAGTCAATTTGATAAAGGATTGTCGAATATTTCTACTTTGACCGAAAAAATGCCAGCCATGAATGTTTCTGGTGGAGGCATTATTTTGAAAGTTGAAGAAGGCACTCAAGAAGCATTTGAGTATCTAGCTATTCATGATACTGCTTCTGTTGCTACAATCGGCAACAAAATGGGAGCTGCTTTTGGGGAAATTGAAGCAGCTATCAAGAATCAAAAACTCGAAATGGCAGGTGCTCCTTTTGCACTTTACTACACCGATTCTCAAACGAATTTCGATTTTGATATGGGAATTCCAGTAAGTAAATCTGGTAAAGCTGTTGGGCGTATTAAACCGGGTAAAATGAAGCCAGGAAAAACGGTAGTAGCAATTTATCAAGGTCCTTATGAAAACACCTGGAAAGGCTCCGAAGCGGTGATGAATTATTTGAAAGAACATCCGAAGCTTTCTATCGCTGGACCTATGTACGAATCGTATGTATCAGATCCAGGAATGGAGCCCGATTCAACCAAATGGATAACCAACGTTGTATTTCCAGTTAATTAATTCGGTAGAAAATAATTCTTAGGGATGAAAAAATTAGCTCTGTTGTTTCAAATACTGAGCATATCAGTTTTTTCTCAAATTCAGCCCTCCGAATTAACACTCAACGAAAGAAATAACCTTCAACTCATTCGGGAATTAGAGCATTTTGGACGACATACAATCAAGCTCAAACTTCATAATCACTTTTATAAAAAGTGGCAAAAGCAAGAGCAGAAAAATACCTACTTGTATGTATCTCGCCCCGATAGCATTCTTCTCCCGAATGGGTTTCGTCCTTTTGAATTTTTCGGAACCGATACTGCAGGTGCTAGATTAAAAGCTGATTCTTGTTCCAAAGTTGGGTATGATGCCATGATTTATCATACTTCAGGAACCAGTGCTGTTTTACTCACTAGGTATTTATTAAATTATCCTCCTGAAGCCGTCGTATTTGTGGTTTTGCATGAGATGGCTCATGTTTATCGAAATTCTGCTCGGTTAAAAATTCCGTATGCTGCAGAAGAAAGCTTTGGTGATTTTCTAGGGAATAATGCGGGAGAATATTTCATTCGAAAATACCATCCTGAATGGCTTGAATCATTTCTTATTCAAAAGAGTGTACACGAGTCGATTTATAAGTTATTAGCTACTACAGAAGCCAAAGTACAAGGCATTCCGCTAGAACAGAAAAATCAAATCTACTCCCAAACGAATTCCGATCTCAAAGAAATTCTATTTCGGGGAAATCAATTTATTATTGATCGATTCTCCTATCCTGTAAATCATGCGTATTTACTTCGAAATCGTTACTATTATCGCTGGTACTGGCAATTTATTTCGGAATATTCTCACGTAAATTCATGGAAAGAAATTCGGAAGTATTATCAATCATTTCCTTTGCACGAATGAACCGGAATTTCTCACTTTCTATCTTTCTGCTATTCCTTTCCATTTATCCCTTAGCTGCTCAACAGTCTTCTGTTCGTTATGCTGGAACCATGCGCGATGCCATGTGGAAAGGGGAGATCTTTGGAAAAATAAATCTCGATACCCTTCAACACAAAGAACACTTATATGGCATAGGTCCGTTGGCTAATTTGCAAGGGGAAATTCTGATTAATGCTGGGCATGCATATCAATCACGGGTTTCCGGTCCCGGAAGTATGCAAGTAATCGAAAGCTTTGAGGGGAAAGCTCCGTTTTTTGTTTACGATCGGGTAGATCATTGGATACAATTTCCACTTCATGATTCCATTAGAACACTTCAACAAATAGAACAAGCATTGCTTGAAGTAAGTAAAATTCATCCAAGTCCATTTTCATTTCTTATAATGGCAGTAATGGATAAAGGCTCTATTCATGTGGTTAATCTACCATCCGGAACAATTGTCCATAATCCCGATGAAGCACATATAGGACAAGTAGACTTTCCGATATTTCAAACCGAAGGACAAGTTGTAGGCTTCTTTTCAACCCAACATCAAGGCATATTTACTCATCACACTAGTTTTGTCCATGCTCATTTCTTGAGTAATAATCATCAATTAATGGGACATATAGATTATGCTGAATTTCAACCTGCAACACTTAAGTTATTTCTGCCTTTTTCCATTCCTTGAAGGAAAATTAGCCTTTTCTAAGTACCAGTACGGATAGAATATACCGCTCTTGGTGTATTTCCAATTCTGCTTGATTGACGGTGATTTGCAACCTACAAACGCTAATCTTCGTTCATCATGAATCACTTGAGAATATGTATCATTTTATCTGTTTTTATTTTAGGTTGTAAAGCTCCTAAAATGGCGTCTTATTCAACTAAAACAGATTTAACTAGCAAGGCAAAATTCGATTTTAATCAGTCATTTATTCGCGAAAATGGGCGTGGATTCACTGTGTCGATGAATGCACTCGGACAAAAGCCTAAGCGAGTAGCATTGGTTTCATTTTACGTCGATGATCAAGGAATTACTAAGGTTTCGGGTACGAATTCCACAGGAAAAACATACAGTACAACTAATTCAGGAAGCGATAATTTGCGCATTCTGGGAAATAGATTTTATTCAGCAGGAATTCCGCAATTAGTTTCATCATTTAAGAATTATGGAATTGAAATTTTAACTCCAGAACAATTCCTAACTGATGATGATAAACGTATGGCATATAACGACTTTGTTGTAAAACATACTACCGCAAATAAAGTAGGAGAGAAAATCGGGAAATTCTTCAAAAACATGGCTAGTAATGGAACTACCATCGAATTGGATGAAGCAGCTGATGGATTTCGTTTAATGAAAATCAATAAACGAGACGAGGTAGATCCTAAAAAGAAGTCAATTCCTGCCAATAATTTAGCTGGATCTTTTGATGGACAAATGATTGAATCTATTGGCTATGATCTAACTCGCTTGTTGGAAGTAGATGCTGTTTTAATTGTATATAATTCGCAATTAGCAGATACTAAATGGGGCAAAACTCGATTTTGGATGAGTGCTGTTAATATGCACATGTTTGGTCCTAATCCTTTACCATTAAAAGAAGGAAAAAAGGATAACAACTTGTATAGTAAAGGACTTTTTTACGGTGGTGTTCGTATGGCATTTAAAAAAGGTTTAGTGATTAATCCGAAAGAAAAAGACGAAGTAAAACGCGCATTATTGGAAAAGCAAACTGATCAGGCATACGCGAATATGATTGCTGGCTGCGTAAATCGACTTGGTTTATACATGGATAAAGAATTGAAAAAAGCTAAGAAATAATTTTCGGGTACTCCGTTTATTCAAACGGAGTACTTTTTTTATTGTTCTGATTAAATCATACTAAAATGAAACTGGGCTTTTCTTTGAGAATGGTACTTTTATTTATTCTACTGAATAATACGGGTTTAATTGCTCAAATTCAATGGGCTCAAAAGCTTGTGTATGATTCAGAAGTAAGTAATAAAGATCAGTTTAATGCTCGCATGATTTTAGGTGCTCCTGATGCTAATAAATCAGGTAGTTTAAGTCCACGATGCGCTACATTAAACAAACAAAAATCCAGTGCATTATGGTTGGAATATTTACCTCAAGATGTTTCTCAAATTCTAATTCTTGAAAATAATGCTTGTGGATTATTAGTTCGTGCTGAATTAATAGATGATGCGAATTCTTCAACCGTTGTTTATGAGCAACCGGCTAATCCTGTTGACATATCCAATCGATTGGTAGTAATTATACTTCCTCAAGCATTACACAACATTAAAAAAGTCAAACTAAAATTTAGTGGTTCTTCCAAAGATGCACAGATTGATGCTGTTGGAATAAGTGCCGATAAAACTCCTTTTTCATTAGAATTATTAGCTAAAGAGTTTCCTAGCATATCCTTACCAAGTAATCAATTAGAATCTACTTACTTGATTAATTATAATCCGGGTAATACTAATGTTTTAAATAATAAAAAGGAATTTAATCAATTACTTTTAGGTTTAAAACCAGGTGAATCGGGCAATTTGGGTGGTAAAGTAAATTCAACCGTGGATGAAATTGCACCAATTATTTCTCCTGATGAACGAACAATATATTTTATTCGCTCACAACACCCTAAAAACTCTTATTATGGCTGGAACTCAGACGAAGAAATCTGGTTCTGTACATGGAATGATAGTGATTCCTCTTGGAACGAAGCACAACATGCTAGTTTGCCGTTTAATTCCTCAGAAATAAACAAAGTAGTTGGTATTCGTCCCGATGGAAATACCATGTTGATTAAAGGTGCCTACAAAAATGGAAAATATAAAGGTTCTGGTTTTTCATTCTCCTATCGTATACCCAATGGATGGAGCAGTCCAGAGCAAATTCGATTACGTGGATATGAGAATATGTCGCGCGGAAATTATGTAGGATCTTATTTTGCCAACGATGGTAAAACACTGCTTTTATCCTTTTCTGAAAAATCGGATTCTCCGTATAACGATTTGTATGTGAGCTTTCTAGAAAAGGATGGAGATTGGTCTCGTCCCATGAATTTAGGTGATAAAATCAATACGCAGTTCGGGGAAGACACGCCATTCCTAGCTTCCGATGGTATAACACTTTATTTTGCTTCTGATCGTCCTGGCGGATTAGGTAAACGTGATATTTATCTTACTCGACGCTTAGATGATTCGTGGAATAATTGGTCTGTCCCTACGAATTTAGGCTCAAGCATTAATACCATTGCTGATGACGCGAATTATAGTATTGCAGCTTCCGGGAATTACGCGTATTTAGTGAGTGAACGCAACTCGATTGGAGGAAGTGATGTCGTTAGAATTAAATTGAAAGATGAAATCAAACCCAATCCGGTTGTTCTCATTTCGGGGAAAGTGAAAGATGCAAAAACAGGTAAGTTTATCCCTGCATCGGTCAGTTATCAACTATTTCCCGATGGAATTGAAGCTGGTATTGCTAGTTCTGATCCCGATAGTGGCACATACAAAATTGTTCTACCATACGGTAAAAATTATGCTTTTTCTGCAGCCGCTCCGGGTTATTTACCAATTAGCGATAACCTTGATTTGTCAAGCATTGCAAAGTATACAGAGATTCATCGTGACTTATTTCTTGTTCCATTCGAGAAAGGCGAAACAATTCGATTAAACAATGTCTTTTTCGAAAGTGCTAAATCAGAACTTTTGCCCAATTCATTTCCAGAACTGAACAAGCTAGTTGACCTTTTGCAGGCTCATCCAACCATGAAAATTGCCATTAACGGGCATACCGATAATGTAGGTAAACCAGCTGATAATCTGATGTTATCGGAGAAAAGGGCTGCTTCTGTACTTGCTTTTTTGATTTCGAGAAATATCCTACCTGATCGTATTTCTTCATTCGGATTTGGTGAAAGTAAGCCGCTAACATCAAACGATTCAGAAGAAAATCGAGCAATAAATAGACGGGTGGAATTCAGTATTCTTGCACCTTAATTAATACTTGGCAGGAATAAGTAATTTCACCTTTTTATGATACAGTTGCGATTATTCTTCTTCTCGATTTTTCTATTTCTGATATTGTCCCATGTTAATGGGCAGGATTCAGTAATTAGAGATCTCGAAAACCAAGTCCGAAATGCAGCCGACGATACTACTCGTTTGCGTTTATATTCTGAATTAACTTGGGAATATTTAGGAGTTTCGCTTGAAAAATCAGATGAATATGCTCAGTTGGAACTCAAATTAGCAGAATCAATCCATTCCGATTTCTACATAGCCTCAGCCTACAACGATATTGGAATTGTATTAATTCGGAAAAATCGTTTTCGTGAATCTTTAAAAACTAACAAAAAAGCACTCGAAATTCGTCAGCGTATTAATGATAAACCCGGAATTGCTTCATCTTACAGCAAAATTGGTCATTGCTATACCGAAATGAACCAATTAAGCGAAGCTCATGATGCACAATTGAAAGCACTTGCTTTATTTCGGGAATTAAATGATCAAGTTAAAGAAGCTTATACATTAAATAATCTCTGTGTTATTTACATGAATTTGCAGCAATACGATAAACTTGAAACATACGCAAATCAATCATATCGAGTACTTTCACGCTTAGGAGATAAATTAGGTATTGCAAATTCACTTAATTATTTAGCTACGGTTGAAGAATATAAAGGGGATTTTAATAAAGCACTTCAACTCGAATTAAAATCAGTTCAAATCCGTGAAGAGGAACGCGATTCGGTTAATCTTGAAGGTGCTTTTAATAATGTGGGAATTTATTATCGGAAACTCGGTAAAACTCAAGAAGGATTAAAGTATTATTTAAAGGCTTTAGAAGTAGCTCAAAAATTAGAAAACCCAATCAGCATCGCTCTGTATTTGTGCAATATTGGAAATGTCTATTTGGATTTAAAATCCTATTCTAAAGCAGAAGAATATCTGCTACAAGCTCAAGAAATAACACTACGTGATTCGGTTAGTGCAAATCGTTCAGCTTTATTTAAATCGCTCGCTGATTTATACCTACTTACCAATAGGAAAGAACTAGCATTGAAATATTACGATAAATCCTCCCTGGTTAAAGACTCTCTTTTTTCTGAGAGTATGGCAGAAAAGTTCACTGAGATGGAAACCCGTTTCGAAACGGAGCGAACAGAACAGGAAAATGCTCTTTTACTTAAAGAAAATCAACTTGCCTCTGAAGCCTTAAACAGAAGTCGATTAATCACTATTTCTATTTTGTTATTAGCTTTACTAATCGGCATTTTGGCTTATCTCTTATATAATCGGAAACAGCTTCAGAATAAGCGAAAATTAGATGCTGAATTACTTGTTCAACATGAGTTACGTTCTCTCGCTGCAATTGATGCAGAAGAGCGAGAGCGTGTTCGAATTGCGCGCGAATTACACGATGGTTTAGGACAACAACTTTCTGCTGCACGATTAACTATATCCGGACTTCAAGGTATAATTCAACCTGCTGATTCGAAACAGATAGAACTTTTCGAAAATGCAACTTCTTTACTCGATGATGCGGTCAAAGAAGTGCGAGAAGTATCGCATTCCATGATGGCTAACGCGCTCATAAAAAATGGTTTAACTGGAGCAATTAATGATTTCGTTCAGAAACTTAGTTCTACTAATACCATCCACGCGGATCTCGAAATAGTTGGAATGGAAGAGCGACTTAATCCAACTTTAGAAACGGTTTTATTTCGGGTTTTTCAGGAATTAATCACCAATATCATTCGTCACGCCAAGGCAAAACAAATAAGCATTCAACTCATTCGCCATGAACAAGAATTGGTTCTAGTAATTGAAGATGATGGAGTTGGTTTTGATTCATCCCAATCGAAAAATTCAGAAGGTGTTGGGTTGAAAAATATTCGTTCACGAGTGGAATATTTCAAAGGTCAAGTTCACATCGATTCTACTCCAGATAAGGGAACCACCATTACTGTTGAAATTCCTGTTTAACTATTTATATAAAATACCCATTATGCGATTAAAATTTAATATTCTAAATCATTAATGTTTTATCGAACGACCCAATATTCAATTCTAGTAGAAGGCTTTAAATAAATTTATATTAAAGTAAAAATAGATTTAGAAACGGATCAGTGCGATGGCTATGTCTGGGCGGCGAGGGTGTGTTTCGATATTGATAAGAAAAATGTTTGTCCAAGCAGAATGGTCGAAAAAAGGCCTTGTGCTTAGGCAGCATCGTCCAGACTTGAACTTCTTTGGTTACTTTCTTGTTTCAAGACAAGAAAGTAACACGTCGTAGACAAACATGAATGATTTAATGACAAGTTGCATTAACAGCCTTATTTCATTGATTGAAATGAAAATATTAAACTGTATTTTCAACCGAACAACGTGTTTATTTAAAAATTGAAATATTTCCTTTAATTTTCTGTTCGAATTTTATTTCTAATTCACCATACAGAAAATGAATACTTCCCATTATCTCCAATCCGTAATATCCATATTTAATCAATATAAAACCACAGCCGAAAAGGCAATGGTTCAGCTTTCTGACGAAGAACTTTTTTGGTGTGCCAACGAAGAATCCAATAGCATAGCCATCATTGTCAATCATCTCGCTGGAAATATGCGCTCTCGTTGGACCGATTTTCTTCATTCCGATGGCGAAAAATCATGGAGAAACCGAGAACTTGAATTTGAACCAATAACTACTAATCGAACCGATTTATTAGCTAATTGGGAATCGGGTTGGGATTGCTTATTTTTTGCACTCGATCAGGTAAATGAAGATAATTTCAATACAATCATCTTCATTCGAAATGAGCCGCATTCCATTACCGAAGCCATAAACCGCCAAGTAGCACATTATACTTTTCATATCGGACAAATTGTTTGGATTGCTAAAATGTTAAAGAATTCAGCTTGGGTTTCACTCTCCATTCCTAAAGGTGGTTCGAGCGATTTCAATAAAGCCAAAGGGATTTAGATTTCGCACCTGCTTTATTTTCTATTTTCGTTCCCATCATTCAATACAATTCACTCAAATCGCCGTTAATCTTGAAAAAGATACTCGCTATTGATCAGGGAACAACTTCTTCTCGTTGCATAATTTTTAACGAACAGGGACAAGTCATTGCAACTGCTCAAGAAGAGTTTCCGCAGTATTTTCCTCATGCTGGTTGGGTGGAACATAATCCGCTCGAAATCCTACAAAGCGTTAAGAATTCCTATCAACAAGTGCTTCTAAATGCCGGAATTTCTTGTGATCAAATCACCTGCATTGGCATAACCAATCAACGCGAAACGACAATCATTTGGGATAGAAAGACTGGTCAACCCATCTATCCGGCAATCGTTTGGCAAAGCCGACAATCACTCGAAATCTGTGAACGAATTAACGCTCGAGGAATCAGTCAAGCTATTCAAGATAAAACAGGCTTAGTCGTAGATGCCTATTTCTCCGCTAGTAAAATCGCCTGGATATTAGAACAGGTGCCCAATGCCCGACAACGTGCTGAAAAAGGAGAATTAGCTTTTGGAACGGTTGATACTTGGCTTTTATGGAATTTAACGGGTGGAAAAGTGCATGCTACCGACTACAGCAATGCTTCTCGAACCTTATTATTTAACATTCATGAATGTTGCTGGGACAAAGAAATCCTTCAATGGTTCGATATTCCAGAATCTATTTTACCCGAAGTGAAAGATAGTTCAGGCTATTTTGGGACAACAGTTGATGGTTATTTCGATGCTGGAATTCCCATTCATGGAATAGCTGGCGACCAGCAAGCAGCATTATTCGGACAAGGTTGTATTCAGCCGACTATGGCTAAAAATACCTATGGAACGGGATGTTTTATGTTGATGAATACGGGGAATGTGCCAGTTAAATCGAGCTGCGGACTATTAACCACCATTGCTTGGGGATTAAACGGACAAATTTCCTACGCCGTTGAAGGTAGCGTCTTTGTTGCTGGCTCGGCAATTCAATGGTTACGTGATGGTTTAGGCTTGTTCAGGGATTCCTCCGAAATTGAGGAATTAGCCACTCAGGTGGAAGACACGAATGGTGTTTATTTCGTGCCGGCATTTGTAGGTTTGGGCGCTCCACATTGGGATTCGGAAGCTCGAGGTATGATTGTAGGTTTAACTCGAGGAACTCAAAAATCTCATATCATTCGTGCCGCTCTCGAAGCCATGGCATACCAAACTTCCGACGTTTTTGAAGCCATTCAACAAGATGCTGGAATGAAGATTTCTGTTCTGTTTGTCGATGGTGGCGCATCAGCTAATAATCTGATGATGCAATTTCAAAGCGACTTGCTTCAAGTGGATGTCATCCGTCCTCAAAACACCGAAACAACAGCACTTGGTGCTGCATTGTTAGCCGGACTTTCTGCTGGAATTTGGACATCTGCTCAAGCATGTTCCGAAGTGGCACAACAAGGCAAGGTTTTCAAACCCAATTCGGAAAGGCAGAGAATCACGCAATTATATGCTGGTTGGAAATTAGCCGTTCAAGCTACAATTGGCTTCAAACCTCGTCCGATGAGCTTATGAAAATGTTGTTGAATGCAAGGATAGAATCAGGTACTTTTGTCTAAATACTCGTTCATGCGTCAATTCCTTTTATTCATTTCATTTCTGCTCTTTTCTGTCGGAACATTTGCTGCTTCCAACGGAAATTCAGTTCAGGCAATTTTTTCTCATGCCTCATTTATGATGAATGGACGCAAGCCATACGTCGAAACATACATCATGGTTCGTGGCTCCAGCGTGGTGTTTCGTAAAACCGATTCAGGAAAATATCAAGGCACTATCGAGGTCATTCTTACTGTTTCACAAGACGGACAAATCCGTTATGCCGATAAATACAACCTCTTAAGTCCAGAAACAGACGATTCTGTTCATATCACCTTCAACTTCATCGATCAACAACGCATTCCACTTGGTGAAGGAAATTATGAATTAGGATTGCGCATTCGCGATGTCAATGGAATAGGGGAGCCGGTTGAAGCAACAGAACCGCTGGAAGTTAAATTCCCTAATAATGCGGTATCATTTTCCGACATACAATTAGTTGAATCATACACCAAAACCGAAATGCCAGGTAGTTTATCTAAAGGTGGATATGATTTAATTCCTCATATCAACGATGTGTTCGTGAAAGACGAGACGAAGCTGATTTTTTACAGTGAAATATATCAAACACTTACTTTCTTAGGAGAAGGAAAAAAATACCTCTGCAATTTCTTTCTGCGCAATTCAAATACAAACGAGCAACTCACCTCTTATTCAGGTTTTACGCGCTATACAGCTTCCGAAGTTAGTGTGTTGATGAAAGAGTTCGACATCACCAATTTGCCAACTGGTCAGTATAATTTGGAATTAGAAGTGCGCGATGCAGAGAACCAGGTTTTAGCTACTAAAAAAGTATCGTTTGTTCGTTCAAATCCAGGCGAAATCATTGCTCCCGATAATTATACATCAACTAGTTTGCTTAACAGTTTTGTGCTCAATTATACCAATCCAGATAGTTTAGCGGAACATATTCGTTGTTTGTATCCAATTTCGTATGAGTTAGAGAAAAACATCGCCACTAACGTCATTAAAGCCAAGGATTTGCAACAAATGCAACAATACATGCTTTCCTTTTGGATTAATCGCGATGCCCTTCATCCGCAGGAAGCTTGGGAAAAGTATTTTTTCGAAGTACGTAAAGTGGTGAAGGAGTTTTCTACTTCCATTCGTAAAGGATATAACACCGATCGCGGACGTGTTTATTTGCAATACGGTCCGCCCGATAATCGCACGCAAATGCCGCATGAACCAAGTGCATATCCGTATGAGATTTGGCAGTATTATAAAGTGAAAGGACAATCAAACCGTCGATTCATTTTCTACAATCCCGATTTGGTAACGAATGATTTTAAATTGATTCACTCCGATGCTTTAGGAGAAATCATGAACGATCAGTGGCAATTACTCATTTACAAGCGCGATACGCAAACCAACGACATTGATCAAACTACACCATCCGGTAGATTTGGTTCTCAGATTCAACAAAACTATCAAACACCCCGGTGAATTTCTTTTACTATTTACTCCGCGGTGGAGGTTTCCTAATCGCTCAGATACCACTCTTTTTGTTGTATCCATTTTCGGGCTTTTTAGCTTGGATTGCCTCGGATTTAGTGAGATATCGACGCGATGTGGTGCTTGCAAATTTAAAAGCTTCTTTTCCTGAAAAATCCGATCGCGAACGACTAAAAATCGCCAAAGGTTTCTACCTCAATTTCACCGACATCATGGTGGAATCGTTTAAAATGCTCAGCCTAAATCCGAGATTAATTCCTTCACGCGTAAAAGTTCTCAATCCCGAATTACTCGATTCCTATAAGCAACAAGGGAGAAGCATCATTGCCGTATCGGGACATTATTGCAATTGGGAATGGATGGGCGTTGGACTAAAATCAGTAACTGGTATGCGTGCTTTGGTAACATACAAGCCACTTTCCAGCAAATTGATGGATCGTTTGATGAAGGAAATCAGGCAGCTAAATGGCTCGGAGTTGATTTCGATGCAACAAACTTTTCGCTCCATTGCTACATCCAAAGAACCTGTCATCTCGCTCTTAGTAGCCGATCAAGCTCCTCATCCCGAAAACGCCTACTGGACTATTTTCCTAAATCAGGATACTCCCGTTTTTTTAGGTGCCGAACGTATCGCCAAATCAACCGGTCATGTTGTTGTGTTTCTCGCTATGCGCAGGGTAAAACGCGGACATTATACACTTGAATTTCAGGAGTTGTGTCTCGATCCGAAAGCTCAACCCGAATTTGCTATCACCGAAATGCATCTTCGTGCCTTGGAAAGTCTTATTATTGAAAGTCCGCAAAACTGGCTTTGGTCACATAAACGTTGGAAACACAAACGCCCCGCATGAAAACCGCTGTCGTCATTCTGAATTGGAATGGAAAGCATCTGCTGGAGCAGTTTCTTCCTAAAGTCATTGCTTGTTCTCCTAATGCCGAAGTGGTGGTGGCTGATAATGCTTCATCAGACGATTCAGTGGCGATGATGCGGAGAACTTTCCCGAGTGTGACAATCATCGAAAATCCCAGTAATAATGGCTATGCCGGTGGATATAACGAAGCGCTAGCACAGGTAGATGCTGATTATTATGTGCTGCTAAATTCCGATATAGAAGTTACACCCAACTGGATTGAACCTGTTATCAAACATTTCGAGTCAGATCCTTTAGTTGCTGCTATTCAACCTAAAATTAGAGCATTTAAACAGCGCAATCAGTTTGAATATGCTGGTGCTGCTGGAGGTTATTTAGATCGTTTAGGTTTTCCATTTTGCCGAGGACGGATATTTGAAGAATGTGAGGTAGATAATGGACAATACGATGATGTGAAAGAAGTTTTTTGGGCTTCTGGAGCTTGTATGTTTGTTCGTGCTTCTGTGTTTCACGAATGTGAGGGCTTTGACGAGCTTTTCTTTGCTCACATGGAAGAGATTGATTTATGCTGGCGGATGAAAAATCGGGGTTATAAAATCCTCGTTGAACCTGCATCTGTCGTGTTTCACATTGGTGGAGGAACACTTTCTAAATCGAACTGGCGTAAAACCTACCTCAATTTCCGAAACAACCTCGAGCTTATCTACAAAAACATAGAAGGTAAATACTTGTTTCGAAGCTTGTTTATGCGCATGACCTTAGATGGTATCGCCGCATTTAAGTTTCTGTTTACCAACGGATTTAGTCACTTTTACGCAATTATTCGTGCGCATTTGCATTTTTACCGCAAGTTGCCTTCTATCCGCCAAAAACGCCGTAAACTGAAAGCTGTCGAACACAATCGCAACAGCACGGGTGTTTATATGGGTTCTATCGTAGCCGATTATTTTATTCGAGGAAAAAAAACTTTCCGCGACCTCGATATTCATTAAACAGCTGGGCTTTAGGTATCTTTGCAGCTCCCAACCTAAATTGCCATGCTGTTCAATCTGGATGAAATTATCACCATCACAGTAACCCTTTTCGCTATCATTGATGTGGTGGGTGCTGTGCCTGTGCTCATTTCCATGAAGAGTCGACTAGGGGAAATCGAATCTGGAAAAGCTACGCTTGCATCCGGCTTACTCATGATTCTGTTCCTCATTTTTGGAACACGATTATTAGGTGTTTTAGGAGTTGATATCAATTCATTCGCGGTTGCAGGTTCCATCGTAATCTTCATCATGGGACTCGAAATGGTGCTAGGTATCGAGTTATTTCGTCAAGATCCAGATGTGAAATCGGGTAGCATCATACCAATTGCATTTCCCATCATTGCTGGATCTGGAACGCTTACCACAGTGATGTCGCTGCGAGCAAATTTTAGTGTGTACAACATTCTGATTGGAATCCTCATCAACTTAATCGCCGTTTACTTGGTTCTTCGTTCCATTAACTACCTCGAGCGCAAATTGGGTAAGAGCGGACTATTTGTTATCCGGAAATTCTTTGGTGTTATTCTTCTTGCCATTTCTATCAAGATTTTCAAAGCCAATATCGGCCTCTAAAATCCTGTTCCAAATTCAAGATTTCATTTGTCAAATCCGAGGTGATTAACCTGTCGGATAGTTCATTCATTTGATACTATTCGTTATTAATTTGATAGCATTGTTAGCTATTTATTTGCACTAATGATATTCAATATCTTATATCTTTGCAAAACTGGTAGGTAAAATTCGTTTTTCATGGAAAAGTTGACATCGGTGCGTTTTGCCCCTTCGGATGATTTGAACTTTTATTTTCGAGCCGCTTTTTCGGTTTCTTGCGTGATTTTCGGATTACACGAAAAGAAAATCAAAGTGCTGTTAGTAAAGCGCAAACGCGATCCGTTCAAAAATACCTTTTCACTACCTGCAGAGCTTGTTTATCCCAACGATTCTCTCGAGGAACATGTTGACCAAATCGTGCAACGTGTTACTGGATGTGAGCGATTTTACAAAAAGCAAATCCGTGCCTTTGCTGATACTTCTCGCCATCCACTCGGCCGTGTTGTAAGTATTGGATATTACTGTTTTATTGATTGGCATCAATGTCGGCAGTTTGAACCTAACGAAGACCATAATGCCGCAGAATGGTTCGATCTGAAATCATTACCTGTTTTAGCCTTCGACCACAAAGAAATTATCGAAGCTGCTAATCGTCGGTTGTTAGCTAAAATGAGTACGCAACTGACAGGTTTTAATCTACTTCCTGAGAAATTCACACTCAAGCAAGTGCAGGAAATGTATGAAGCTATTCTCGGTCACGAGCTCGATAAACGGAACTTTCGTCGCAAGATTCTAAGTCAGGATGTAATACTTGAAACAGGTGAACAATTAAGTCCATGGGAAGAAAGTGGTAAAGCTCCTATGTTGTTTCAGCTTGATGAAAAGCGTTATCAGCAACTAAAAGTAGAAGGAAATAAATTCGAAATTTTCTAATTATCCAAGTTGCTGACAGCATAAATAATCACTGATGGCTAGAATACTCACCATTGGATTAGCTCCGCTGCTTTTTGGGAAAACACTGGCATCCACTACGTAAACACCATTTACGCCCCAAACTTTTCCTTCTGGACTAACTACATCATGTGTATAGGAAGTTCCCATGCGACACGTTCCCATTTGATGTGCACTGAATAACGTATAATCACCTTTATCCCAACGCATTTCATCAATTAGCTTTTCAAATCTAACTGTGTCATTCACGACAGAAGCATCAACAAAAGTGGGCTGAATATGCGGTAAGGCAATCTCCTTTGCCCCAGCTGCAGCATGAATCCGTGCAGCGTTTTTCATACCATGAATCAGTCGAGCTTTATCGTTTGCATGTAGCGAATAATCAATCATCGGGCGACCATCTTTACTTAATCGTATCGCTCCGCTAAATTCATCCCGACTCAAAACGATAAACACACCTAAATGACTAATCTGGGCCATGCGTTCCTGAAACGATTGAGCATCTTTCCAAGGCATTCCCAAAGCTAATAATCCAGGATGTGGTGGTGGAGTTTCTATTTTGTAGCCATAGCGACCATTTAGTCGGATGTGCTCATCATTAGTGCTTGTCATCATAGCGCCGCTCCAAGCTTTCACTTCCTCAGAATAGATTGCTGGAACAGGAACTACCGGATGTAAATACAAGTTTTTTCCTAATTCCGGATGACGAATCCCGCTGCGCATCAACAAAGCCGGACTATGAATACTTCCAGCCGAAACAATCACGCGCTCGCAATGAATTCGAACTTCCGTTTTATTCCCCAAAGGATCTGTATGAAATCCTTCTGCACCAATTACTTGATTTCCACTGAATAATAGTCTTTCAATATAGGTGCGATCTAATATTCGAGTGCCAAGCTCAATAGCGTCTTGAATATAGGTTTTGAGTGTGCTCTGTTTGCTGCCTTGTTTACAGCCAAAGCCACACCATCCACAGCGATGAGCACCATCAGAATTACAATGGGAACTATTTTTTGCAATCGGGTTAACTTCCTGCCCAAGTAAATTACTTCCCTTGATAAGCAGTTGATTATTAGTGTTATGAATTACTTCTTCTCGATCAGCACCAATGCGTTTCCAAACCGAATCTAGGTGATATTGAAAAACAGGTTTCACGAAATCCGCAATTCCACTTTCCTCTGCCCATTCTTCTAAAACGAAATCGGGAGTTTTGATACATGCCTGCCAGTTGATTGTTGTTCCTCCACCTAAACAAGCTCCAGCAAACACTGTCATGGCGCCATCTACCGTGCTTAATGCTCCTCGTTCTTCGTACAATTGACTCACCATTTCTGCTTCCAGATTGGTCATCTCTTGTTCAGGCATCCAGGGGCCTTTTTCAACAATAAGTACATCTTTACCAGCCTGAGCATATCGTGCTGCCGCAACGCCTCCACCAGCGCCCGATCCAACAATTAAAACTTCACAACGTATTCCTATTCCAGGTTTAATCAGTGGAATAGCTTGCTGTTCGGTAATGGATGTTTCCTGATGTGCTTGATACTGTGTTATCGGTTGAGAAAAACTCTGTCCTGATTCATTACACAAAGAATAAGCGATGAAAGTGCTTAGTTTCTTTAATGCTTGATAGCCTTTTCGTAGCAAGGCAAATCGAGACGCTGACCAAGAACGAAAAAGTGATTGACGTTCTTCAGCACTTAGATTTTCGAAAGAACGAAACGCTCCGCCCCAAGTAAATCCTAAAAATGGTGATTCCAGTAAATCCAGTAATTGCCTAAAATCAGCTTGTTCTTCGGGCGATTTTTCAGCTATCAGTGCTGCAATTTTTTCTGCAATGCCAACAGAATCAATCCATGTTGCTTGATTGGGAATTTCAACAAATGTCGATACAACGTTTGCTAGTATTTTCCGATCAGCAGCAGAGAAGTTCATGTTAGTTTTTTCTTTCTAACATCTGGAAAGTCAGGGAATAAGCATTTTTTTCATCCGCCGGATATCCTACATCCACATGAACATTCCATTCACTCATATCTATCTCAGGAAAAAATCGATCCGCTTCCGGTTCAATATCCACACGGGTAATATAAATGCGATTGGCTTTGGGCAATGCTTGTTGATACACATCAGCTCCACCAATAACCATCACTTCGTGTTGATCTTTTACTAAAGCAATTGCTTCTTCCAACGAATGAACAATGTCAACACCTACCGCTTGATAATCTAGTTGTCGGGTGATGATGATGTTTCTCCGATTGGGCAGTGCTCTTCCAATGCTCTCAAAGGTATGACGTCCCATGATGATAGGATGTCCAGTAGTTAAATTCTTGAAATACTTTAAGTCGGCAGGTAGATGCCAAAGTAATCGATTGTCTTTTCCTATTTCCCCATTTTTTCCGGTAGCAACCACGATGGAGAGTATCATATAGCAACAGCGGCTTTTATGGCAGGATGTGGTTCATATCCTTCCAAGGTGAAATCATCAAACGTAAAATCAAAAAGCTCCTTTACTGCTGGATTAATCTTCATAACCGGAAGTGGCTTTGGATCTCTACTTAACTGCAAACGAGCTTGTTCAAGGTGGTTAGAATACAAGTGAACATCTCCAAATGTATGGACAAATTCACCCGGCTCTAAACCACAAACCTGAGCTAGCATAAGTGTAAGAAGTGCGTATGAAGCAATATTAAATGGAACTCCTAAAAATGTGTCTGCACTACGTTGATATAACTGACAACTTAATTTACCATCCGCCACGTAAAATTGAAATAAACAATGACAAGGAGGTAAAGCCATTTGATCTACATCAGCTACATTCCATGCGCTCACAATTAAGCGACGTGAATCAGGATTGGTCCGTAGCATATGAACCAGTTTGCTGATTTGGTCAATCGTCTCACCGTTTTTACCTGGCCAAGAGCGCCACTGGTGACCATAAACAGGTCCGAGATTCCCGTTTTCATCAGCCCATTCATCCCAAATACTAACTCCATTTTCTTTGAGGTAGGCAATATTGGTATCACCTTTCAAGAACCATAATAGTTCATGAATGATTGAGCGTAAATGGACTTTCTTAGTCGTTACGATTGGAAAGCCTTTACTTAAATCAAAACGCATCTGATAGCCAAAACAGCTAATCGTTCCAGTACCTGTTCGGTCGTGTTTTTGCGTCCCGTTTTCTAGAATGTGGGCTAGTAAAGCCTGATATTGTTGCATACTTATTTCGGTTAGGCTTGACAAAGTTAGTGCTTCATTTCAGGCTGGCATTTCGCTGATAGAACGAATGTGTTCAATTTATTAACGGCAATTGTTTAGAACGAGTATTAAAATGAATCTGCCTGTCAATGAAGCAGAAACACATTTTCAATTATTTTTTTACCCTAACATGTTGTATCAAATAAAAAAATAGATACTTTTGCCATCCCTGAACAAGGAATACCAATGGATCGGTAGTTCAGCTGGTTAGAATGCCGCCCTGTCACGGCGGAGGTCGCGGGTTCG
>DAOOQW010000020.1:0-21687 GCA_035388945.1 Flavobacteriales bacterium | reverse complement strand
TATCCACCAATAACAAAAGCTCGCACATCGAGTTCTGAAACCGATTTTCGGAGAAGCTCAAATACAGGTCCGGTAAGGTTTATTGTCGCCAAAACGGGCGCAAATTAGGTTTTTTATCCAGTAATTACTGCTCAGTTACCAAGCACTTTTTCAGCAGATATTCCTTCGGCACATTTAAAGTGACCTTTCGGACAGGCTTTAAATCCATGTAATCCACATGGCCGACAGGATAATTTCTCCTCCGTTTCAACAACCCGCGAAATGCTTGACAAAGGACCAAAGCCAAATGAAGGCACTGTGCTACAGAATATTGCTGTTACTGGCGCATCTACCGCGGAACATAAATGCATCGGTGCAGAATCGTTCACATAGTTCATTTGAGCACCTTTCATTAAGGCTGCCGAATCCAGTAAACTCATCTCCCCACAAACAGAAATCAGATTTTTTCTTGAACTTTTTTCAAGTATTCGATTGCATAAATCCCGATCAGATGGACCGCCCGTTAAAAAAACGTCCAGGTTTGCTGGTATAGTTTCAATCAACTCTAGCCATTTATGTTCAGGCCACTGTTTCGTAAACCATACCGATGCTGGTGCTAAACACACATACGGCTGACTAGGTTTGTTTTCTAAGGCGGCAGGATACAATCGGGGTTGTTTATTTCCAGTTATTCCTAAGGGACTGAGAAGTTTGAGATTACGCTCACATTCATGCAATCCATTCCCAATTTCATGTTTGATTTTATGAGTAAATCGAAACGAAAAAGGATTTTTATCGAAACCAATTGTCTTTTTAGCTCCCGAAAAACCAGTTAGAAATCCAGATGCAGCAAAGCGTTGACAATTAATTACTAAGTCGTATTTCTGCCGACGAATAGCAATTAAAATCAACAATAAATTCTTGTATTTCCCTCCTTCTTTATCCCAAACAAAGGCAGTTTTTAAAAAAGGATGGCCTTTAAATAAGGCTTGATTTCCTTTCCTAACCACCATGTCAATCTTCGCATCTGGATAAGCAGTGTATAATGCTTCCAAAATGGGTGTGGCTAAAATCACATCACCAATAAATGCCGTTTGAATAATCAGGATCTTTTTCAAAGCTTCTCTTAAACAGCAACACTATGCTCGCGAAGAGCATCATTGAGCGATGTTTTTAAATCGGTTGATGCTTTTCGTTGTCCAATAATTAAGGCACAAGGAACTTGAAAATCGCCTGCAGGAAATGACTTAGTATAAGAGCCCGGAATAACCACAGATCTCGCAGGAACATGTCCCTTATATTCAATTGGTTTCTCACCGGTAACGTCAATAATTTTAGTGCTTTGCGTGATAACTACATTCGCACCTAAAACAGCTTCTTTCCCAACATGAACGCCTTCTACAACAATACAGCGCGAGCCAATAAAACAGCCATCTTCAATGATAACTGGACTAGCCTGAACTGGTTCTAATACTCCTCCAATTCCAACTCCACCACTCAAGTGAACATTCTTCCCAATTTGAGCACATGAACCAACAGTAGCCCAAGTATCAACCATAGTTCCTTCATCTACATATGCTCCAATATTCACATACGAGGGCATTAAAATCGTTCCTGGAGCGATGAAGCTTCCGTAACGAGCAACTGCATGCGGAACTACACGAACTCCTAAAGCAGCATAGCCAGTCTTAAGTTGCATTTTATCGTGAAACTCGAATGGTCCGAGTTCTATGGTTTTCATTTGCTGGATAGGGAAATACAGGATTACCGCTTTTTTTACCCAATCGTTTACTTTCCAAGAATCTCCTGAAGGTTCAGCCACACGTAATCGACCTTTGTCTATTTCTTCAATTACTTGACGGATGACTTTCTGTACAGCAGTGTCTTTCAGTAATTCCCTGTTTTCCCAGGCTTGTTCTATAGTTGCTTGCATAATGCCCCAAAGATAATCCATTGAACCTTCTTTCACAGTTAATGGTTAGTAGATTGAATAAATCTTGGAATCAATTTTTTCTAACTCCAGCATCACTAGTAACAAGCAGTATATTCGCCCCATGATTTCATATACTCGTTTTACGCTCGACAATGGGCTAAAAGTCATTGTTCATGAAGATCCTTCCACGCCATTGGCTTGCATAAATATCCTCTACGATGTAGGTGCAAGGGATGAATCTCCTGAACAAACCGGATTTGCTCATTTATTTGAGCATCTCATGTTTGGTAGTTCGATCAACATTCCAAGCTACGACACACCTTTGCAGGAAGCCGGTGGTGAAAACAATGCATTCACCAATAATGACATCACCAATTATTACCTCACCCTTCCAGCTCAAAACTTAGAAACTGGATTTTGGTTAGAATCCGATCGTATGCTCAGTCTAGCCTTTTCAGAAAAAAGTTTGGAAGTGCAACGTAGTGTGGTGATTGAAGAATTCAAGCAACGTTATTTAAATCAGCCTTATGGGGATGAATGGTTGCTTTTACGCCCCTTAGCTTATCACGTGCATCCTTATCGTTGGGCTACAATTGGGAAGGAAATAAAGCATATTGAAGATGCTACCATGGAAGATGTGAAGGCGTTTTTTCATCGTTTCTATTTGCCATCTAATGCCATTATGGTAGTAGCTGGAAATGTTAAGCATGATGATGTGAAACGTCTAGCTGAAAAGTGGTTTGCTCCAATTCCTTCTGGCAAAAGACCTGAACGTAAAACCATCGTTGAGCCTGAACAAACTGAACCTCGTCGAAGCACTGTTCATCGCGATGTGCCTTCGGATGCGATTCATAAAGTATATCACATGGCGGCACGTATGGACAAAGAATACCATGCTCAAGATTTACTTTCGGATGTGCTGGGACGTGGTCAATCTTCCCGTTTCTACAATGCTTTGGTGAAAGACCGTCAGCTGTTTACCGATTTGTCGGCTCATGTAAGTGGAAGTTTTGAAAAAGGCTTGTTTGTGATTTCTGGGCGACTTCGAAATGGAGTGAAACCAGAAGAGGCAGAAGCTGGAATTCAATCGGAGATTTCACGATTGCTGAATGAAGGAATCTCGGAGCAGGAATTAAGCAAAGTGAAAAATAAAGCAGAAAGTACCCATGTTTTTGGGGAAGTGAGTGTGCTCAATAAGGCCATGAATTTAGCATTTGGCGAATTGTTGGGTGATATTGAAATGGTGAATACCGAGATTGCACGTTTGCAAGCGGTTACTGTTACTGATGTGATGCAAGCTGCCAAGAGCATTTTGCGTGAAGAAAATTGTTCTACCCTTTATTATCTCCGTGCCGAATGATACAGCCTGATCGTTTAACAGCTCCTGCCACACATCCAATAGATACGGTAAATCCGCAGTTCCCTGAACAATTCTCGCTTTCCAATGGAATGGAAGTGTATAGTTTGTCGGCGGGTTCTCAAGAAGTGCTCAAAGTTGAATTGCTATTTGCTGCGGGTACATCACGTTATAGCAATTCCTTAATTCCCTCTTTTACAGCATCTATGCTTCAGGAAGGAACACACCAAAGGAATGCTGCACAAATTGCCAATGATGTGGATGATTATGGTGCTTTTCTAGAACTCGATATTGATAAAGATTTCTCAGGTATCACATTGTATTCGCTCAATAAGCACTTAGCGAAAACACTTCCTGTAGTGGAAGATATCTTGATGAATTCCACCTTCCCCGAAGAAGAATGGGAAATTATGCGCTCCAACCGAATTCAGAAATACACGGTTAATCTTGGCAAAGTTGGATTTGTAGCGGGTAAGCGTTTTCAAGAACTGCTTTATGCAGAAACTCCTTATGGAACTTCATTCGATGTGAATGATTATCGCGCTATGCAACGAAATGAGTTAATCCATTTCTATCAAAATCAATATGCTCCAACTGCAGCTAAATTGTTTGTGAGTGGAAAAATGGATGATTCCATTCATCAATTATTGGAATCCACGTTTGGTCAATTAAAAGGTGACGGTAAATTCTTGCCGGCATTAGCACTCGCTACTCCCGTAACATTTTCTGAACGGAAACAATTCATTCCAAAAGAAGATGCAATTCAATCTGCTATTCGTATCGGAAGACGAATGTTTCCAAAAAGCAATCCGGATTATTTCGCCATGAAAGTGCTAACAACCATATTAGGTGGCTATTTTGGTTCACGATTAATGACCAATATCCGAGAAGACAAAGGCTATACATACGGAATTGGTGCAGGTGTGATGCCCTATCGTTCGGATAGCTATTTCTATATCAGCACCGAAGTTGGATCTGATGTTTGTTCAGCTGCACTCGATGAGATTTATAAGGAAATACGCACGCTTCGTGATGAATTGGTAAGCAATGAAGAGCTCGATTTGGTGAAGAATTATCTCTTAGGCTCTTTATTGAAAAGTTTTGAAGGACCGTTTGAACGCATGGAGCGATTCAAGAATCTTCATTTGTATGGTGTTGGCAACGATTATTACCAGCAATATACCGCCGCCATTCGTGCTGTGAGTCCTCATAAGTTGCAGGAACTCGCTAAAACGTGGTTACAAGAAGACGATTTACTTGAATTGGTTGTCGGAAAAAAATAATCTATTAGTTTATCACAAAACGCTGCTGCCGGGATTGCTTACCATCATTCAAATGAAGGATGTAAGCGTTAGGTTGCAGCGTTTCTTTTATAGCACTCTTGAAGTTTGGCAAGAAATAGAATTGACGGAAGTGTATTATTAATTTAATATTTCGGAATAATTCAGGCAGTTAAAATTCCTACATTTGCGCGCAATTCGGGACTAAGCCCGTTCACCCGGTTGCCATGGAACACCATTCAAAATTCGCGGAAGGTTTAACATACGACGACGTACTTTTAATTCCAGATTATTCGGAAGTACTTCCTCGAGAAACTGATATCAGCACTCATTTTACTAAATCCATAAAGCTAAACGTTCCAATCGTTTCTGCTGCTATGGATACTGTTACCGAATCAGCTTTAGCGATTGCTATAGCTCAGGAAGGAGGAATAGGCGTTTTGCATAAAAACATGAGCATTGCTCTACAGGCTGCTGAAGTGAAAAAGGTGAAGCGTTCCGAAAGTGGGATGATTATCGATCCAGTTGTTTTACATGAAAATGCCGTTGTTGCAGATGCACTTCAGTTAATGAAGGAAAATAAAATCGGTGGTATTCCAGTTGTCGATGATAATCGAAAACTAGTCGGAATTATCACCAACCGAGATCTTCGGTTCGAAAAACGTTTCGATAAACCAGTGAAAGAAGTGATGACCAAAGAAAACCTCATCACTACGACTAAAACCGATTTAGCAAAAGCTGAAATCCTTTTACAGGATTATAAAATTGAAAAACTACCCGTTGTTGATCAGGATTATCGATTGGTCGGATTAATTACCTACAAAGACATTATTAAAAACCGACTTCGACCTAACGCATGTAAAGATGATTTTGGTCGATTACGAGTTGCCGCAGCAGTAGGAGTTACAGGCGATACATTAGAGCGAGTTTCTGCCCTTGTCAAAGCTGGTGCAGATGCTGTTATTATCGATACGGCACACGGGCATTCCAAAGGTGTTATCGAAAAATTGAAAGAAGTAAAGGCCGCTTTTCCTAATCTTCAAGTTGTAGTAGGTAATATCGCAACTGCCGCTGCCGCTAGAATGTTGGTTGAAGCAGGTGCTGATGCGGTAAAAGTTGGAATTGGACCAGGTTCTATTTGCACTACTCGTGTGATAGCAGGTGTTGGAGTTCCTCAATTAACTGCTGTTATGGATGTAGCACGTGAGCTTCAAGGCACGGGTGTTCCTGTTATTGCTGATGGCGGAATTCGTTTTTCGGGTGATATTGCTAAAGCAATTGCTGCCGGAGCATCTACCATCATGGCTGGTTCTTTATTCGCTGGTGTAGAAGAATCTCCAGGAGAAACAATCATTTTCGAAGGACGAAAATTCAAGTCTTACCGAGGCATGGGTTCAATTGAAGCTATGCAAACAGGTTCCAAAGACCGATATTTTCAAGATGCCGAGGATGATATTAAGAAACTAGTTCCAGAAGGTATCGTTGGGCAAGTGCCTTTTAAAGGAACATTGTCGGAAGTATTATATCAAATGATTGGTGGATTAAGAGCTGGAATGGGATACTGCGGTGCACAAAACATTCAAGTCTTACAAACTAAGAAACTCATTCGTATCACAGCAGCAGGTGTGCGAGAATCGCATCCACATGATGTAAATATTACGCGTGAAGCTCCGAATTATTCAAGGCGATAAATCCGCCTAGAACATAATTCCGTTATTCAGAAGAATCTTCATCAGAATAAGGGTTGATGCTAATATGATCAGAAATCGGTTCTCAATCATACCTGATTCGGGCAACCTGTAAATCATGATCATCTTATTCTTCATGGCATTAATGAAAATCGATACCACTACCACAAACATGGTGAAGACTAATCCTAAATTCAAAATAAAGGAACCATCGGAGAAATAGATTAATGCTATTCCAGAGCAAATTAAATAAGGTAATAATACGGTTTGGAATAAATAAATAATTCTGTTTTCGTTTTTGAAAACGTGTTGAGTACTATTAGTGATCTGAATAAATGATTTAGCGGTTATTGCTCCAATGAAAATGAGCATTAGAGTTGCTAAAATTGACGCAATAAGCTTGGCGAAATCTTCCCAATAAAGGTAATCAGCTACAATTCCTAAATAACTAGCATTAATTCCTTGCGAACCAGTATTCTTAATAGGCATTAGAACCAATTCGGTACAGAAAAAGTTCAGGTAGTGAAGACCAAGCCACAACCAAAATGTTTTTAAAATACCGGGGCGTTTTCGATAAAACTTTTGAATTAGTAAAGCTAGAACTCCTGCTATCAAGCAAAAAGTAGGACCAGAAATAAAAGTCTTCAATACCGACTCAATTGTCCACAAATCGTAATTCTGTGTGAATTCAACTTTGAAGAAAAACAGTTTGTAGAAGAGGTGGAATCGCTTCGCAAAAAGTGAAGTAACAACGTTGAAACTCACGTATGCAATGGAGAATGCAGCCATATAGGCAACAGCCGAATTAATGATTCGGTTATTCCTTTCCTGTTCAGCAGAACCTTCCCGGTTGGGTAGTTTTTCTGTAAAATCAAGTATTTTCTCCTTAGATTCCACGATATAGAGGGCCTGTTTCGTGCAAATATATCTTAAAATCATCCTAAATTACTACACCTGTCTATATAAGATTGTATCCTTTGATTTATCTGAGTATTCGACTATTTTCGCAGGCTCTATTACGTAAGAACAAATAAAATGCAGAGAAACAAGATTTTATTGGCAACCTGTATCCTTTCAGGTTCACTGGCTTTTGGACAAACTGCCGTGAAAAAAAAGGTTACTTCTACCTCTTTACCGGCAGCTGCTGTTCCGGTTGTTAGTTCAACTCCTGTTATTGAAGATCCTGTTTTACTAATTGTTGGTGGGGATCCCGTTACACGAGGAGAATTTGAAAGTATCTACAGAAAAAATAACTCGAAAGAAACAAGCTCCGACCGGAAAGCTCTGGAAGAATATCTTCAGTTATTTATAAACTTTAAATTAAAAGTAAAAGCTGCAAAAGCAGTAGGTAAAGACACCGCGCAAGCTTTTATTAATGAATTAAAAGGCTATCGACGCCAATTAGCAACTCCTTATTTGACAGATAAAAATGTGAACGATAAGCTTATTCAAGAAGCATACGATCGCATGAAAAAAGATGTCAGAGCAAGTCATATCCTTATTAGTCTTCCTGCTGACCCACTTCCTAAGGATACGTTAGCCGCCTATAACAAAGCAATGGCAATTCGTGCACGTGTTCTTAAAGGAGAGGATTTCGCAACGCTTGCTAGCCAAAATTCAGAAGATCCTTCAGCCAAACAAAATGGTGGTGATTTAGGATATTTTACTTCCATGATGATGGTTTATCCTTTTGAAACATCAGCTTATACTACTCCTGTAGGAGAAGTATCAATGCCAGTTCGTACAAAATTTGGTTACCACATTCTTAAAGTGACAAATGTTCGTGATGCTCAAGGTCAAGTTCATGTTGCTCACATCATGGTGAAAACCCCTGAGAATGCTAAAGATTCTGTAGTTGCAGCAAACAAAAAGAAAATGGATGAAATCTCCGAACGAATTAAAAAAGGAGAAGATTTCGGACAATTAGCCTCTCAGTTTTCTGATGACAGAACTTCAGGAAAAAATGGTGGACAACTACCTTGGTTTGGTACTGGTAAAATGGTTCCTGAATTTGAGAAAGTAGCTTTCGATTTAAAAAATGATAATGAAGTAAGCGAACCTTTTAAAACTCAATATGGTTGGCATATCGTTAAACGATTGGAAAGAAAAGGAGTTCAATCGTTCGATGAAGTAAAAGCTGAATTGAAACAAAAGATCAGCAAAGACTCTCGCTCTCAAGTGAGTCGTGATGCTGTAATTCTTCGAATTAAAAAGGAAAGTGGTTTTACAGAAGATGCTAAAGCTCTTAATGAACTAATCACTAAGGTCGATACTAGCTTCTTAAGTGCTCATTGGAAATCAGATGCTACTAAAGCGATGATCAAACCACTGTTCAAATTGGGGGATGAAACAACAACTCAATACGATTTTGCGCAATTCTTAGCTCAAAATCAAAGCAAACAACCTAAAGAAAGTGTAGTTGAAGCTTTAGTTCGTAAATCTTATGATTACTTCAGAAATGAAAAAATCATTGCATACGAAGATGCCCGTTTAGAACAAAAATATCCTGAGTTCCGCATGTTAATGCAAGAATACCGGGATGGAATTTTGTTATTCGAAATTACCGACGAAAATGTTTGGTCAAAAGCTCTTAAAGACACAGTAGGACTTGAGAATTTTCATGCTCAAAATAAGGGGAAATACATGTGGAGCGATCGAGTTGAAGCTGTAGTTTACAAATCTAAAGATGTAGCTACTGCTAAAGCAACTCGTAAACTGGTAGAAAAACGCATGAAAAAAGGTACAAGTATCGAAGAGATTTCTACGAAGATTAACAAGTCTTCTCAATTGAATCTCCAAACCGAAAAAGGTATTTTCTCTAAAGGCGACAATGAAGTTATCGATGCAGTTAGTTGGACTGTTGGAATATCACCTGATAAGATCAATGCGGATGGTTCTGTAACTTTTGTTGAGATTACTAAAGTTGTTGAGCCAACTCCTAAAACGCTTCAAGAAGCTCGTGGTATGATTACAGCCGATTATCAAACATACCTAGAACAAGAATGGATAAAAGAATTGAAAGCTAAATACGCTGTTGATGTTAAGCAGGATGTTTTTAATTCCATTAAATAATTAATTGATTTCATTTCGGCCCGTTTTGGTAGATTAACCTGAACGGGCCGTTTGATTTTCTCCCGACGCATACACACTTTCATGATTCTGCTTAGATTAATTTGCATGTGTTTCGTTCTGTTTACTATCTCTTCCTGCGGAGGAGATAATAAGGAGGATAACATGGTTGCACGAGTTAATGATAAGTACTTAAGCTTGAAAGAACTGCAAGCCGCTTTGCCTTATGGGCTTTCCAAAAAAGATAGTGCAACTTTTGCAAACGATTACATCGAACAATGGATTAAGAAAAACGTTGTTCTTCAACGTGCCGAAAATAATTTAACCGATAACCAAAAGGATGTTACTCAGCAATTAGAAGATTATCGAGCTTCATTAATAATTTTCGCTTATGAACGAGAATTAATACGCCAAAAGCTTGATACAACGGTATCTAATGCTGAAATTGAAAAGTATTATCAGGAAAATGCAGCAAATTTTGAATTGAGAAGTAACATTATACGTTTAAAATACCTCAAACTACCTCTTAAAACTCCTAACGTTGATAAGGCCAGAAAATGGTTTCTTTCATCAAACAAAGACGATAAAAATAAACTGGAGCAATTTGCAAATCTCTATGCCGTTAATTTCCTGCTAGATGATTCTAACTGGTTATTATTAGACGATGTAATCAAGGAAATTCCAATGGGAAATTATTCCAATTCAGATTTTTCTAGCAACAGACGTTTATTAGAACTAGATGATAAGGAATACCACTACCTTGTTGCCATTACCGGTTTTATGGTGAAAGACAGTAATGCTCCTCTTAGTTTTGAAAAGGATAATATCCGAAATATTATTCTTAATAAACGCAAAATCAGGCTAATTGAACAAATGCAGCAAGATGCCTATAACGATGCCATGAATGAAAATAATATTGAACGTCCGAATGCAGGTAAATAGAATCCTCTTTCTTATCCTCGTGTGTTTAAATTCGGGCAGTCTGTTCGCTCAATCTGAAACAATCGATAAAATTGTTGCTGTTGTTGGCGACAAAGCAATACTCCTTTCTGATATTGAAGCTCAAGCCTTGCAAGTAGAGCAACAATCGGGAAATCCTGACCCATACCTTCGTTGCAACATTCTCGAAGATATGATCATTCAGAAACTACTACTTAATCAAGCTGAAAAGGATAGTGTTGTTGTTTCAGACGATCAAGTAGATGGAGAATTGAATAAGAAGATACGGTATTTCGTTGGTCAAATTGGATCAGTCGAAAAGTTAGAAGCATACTTAGGAAAATCAATAGTCCAGATTAAGGATGATTTCAGAGAGCGTATTCGCGATCAATTAGTTGTGCAGCAAATGCAAGGTAAAATTGCAGGCGATGTGAAAGTGTCACCCGCTGAAGTAAGAGCCTATTACGATGCAATTCCTAAAGACAGCGTTCCGTTCATCGAAAGTGAAATTCAGGTAGCTCAAATCTTAAAGAAACCACCAATCAATCAAGTTGAAAGAGAGCGTGTTCGCAAGGAATTACAAGAGATTCGACAAAAAATCGTTGATGGTCGTTCTTTCGCTTCAATGGCTGCTTTTTATTCTGAAGATGTTGTTTCTGCAGCTAAAGGAGGTGAATTAGGTTTCGTTAACCGAGGTGATCTTGTTCCTGAATTCGAAGCTGTAGCTTTTTCATTAAAAGGAAAGGAGATATCGGAGATTGTTGAAACCATGTTCGGATTTCATATCATACAATTAATTGAACGAAGAGGGGAGACCATAAATGTTCGACACATTCTAATCTCTCCCAAAGCATCCGCTTCTGATCTAGATGTTGCTCGTGTTAAGTTGGATAGTATTTCTCAAGCGATTCGTTTAGGTAGAATTTCATTTGAGGAAGCAGCTTTAAAGTATTCAGATGATGCTGATACCAAAAATAATGGAGGTCTTATGATTAATCCAAACTCAGGTTCAACCTGGTTTGAAGTTTCTCAAATGGATCAAAGCATCTTCTTTGTGGTAGATAAAATGAAGATCGGAGAACTTTCTGATCCTGTAACCGTTCGAGTTGGTGAAAAGAAAGAATCGTATCGTATAGTTTCACTTAAAGCGCGTACAGAACCTCATCGTGCAAATCTGAAAGACGATTATCAACGAATTCAACAAGCTGCTGAAGCGGAGAAAAAATCGAAGCTTGTTCAAGAATGGATTCAAAGAAAACGTCAATCATTTTTCATTAAAATTGATGCTGAATTCTCAAATTGCCATTTCCAGAACACTTGGAACAACTAACTAATTAATTCTTTTCATGCAAAAATTCAATTCCGACGTAGAAGCAATTGATAGTCTCAAAGACGCATACCAACGCCTGGATGCTGAGATCGGGAAAGTGGTAATTGGCCAAGAGGATGTTGTTAAAGACGTTATCATTTCCATATTCAGCAAAGGACATTGTTTACTCGTTGGTGTACCCGGACTAGCTAAAACATTGCTTGTTACAACAATCTCTAGAGTTCTTGGGCTTGATTATAACCGGATTCAATTCACTCCCGATTTGATGCCTTCTGATATCGTTGGTACTGAGATTCTAGACGAAGACAGACATTTTCGTTTTATCAAAGGGCCTCTTTTTGCCAACATTATTTTGGCCGATGAGATTAACCGAACTCCTCCTAAAACTCAAGCTGCGCTCTTAGAAGCAATGCAGGAGAAAGCGATCACTGCTGCAGGTAAACGATACGAATTAGATCAACCTTTCTTTGTTTTAGCTACTCAAAATCCAATTGAACAAGAAGGTACATATCCACTTCCAGAAGCGCAACTTGACCGTTTTATGTTCAATATTTGGGTCGATTATCCTAAGTATGAAGACGAATTATTGGTGGTGAAAAGCACCACTTCTGACACGAAAGTTGAACTTAAATCCATTCTTTCTGCCGAAGAAATTCTGTTTTATCAAGACTTAGTAAGACGAGTTCCTGTAACAGATAAAGTATTGGAATATGCAGTAAAATTGGCTGTTAAGACACGTCCTAACTCAGAACATGCTCCCGAAGTAGTGAAAAAATATCTTGCTTGGGGTGCTGGTCCACGTGCTTCTCAATTCCTTGTTTTGGGAGCTAAATGTCATGCAGCTATTAGAGGTCGATATTCTCCCGACATTGAAGATGTTAATGCTGTAGCCGTTGCTATTCTTCGCCATCGTATTATCAGAAATTATAAGGCTGAAGCTGAAGGCTTAAGTGTAGAGTCCATCATTCAACAAATACTAAACTAGAAATAGTCCATCATAAAAAAAGCCGGAAATTTATTTCCGGCTTTTTTTATGAATTGAATTAGGATCAATAATACGTTAAGCGAATAACATCTGAAATGTGTTTTGCATAACGAATTACTTGTCTTGTATAACCATATTCGTTGTCATACCAAACATACAATACGATATTCCTTTTATCATTTGCTACAATGGTTGCAGGACTGTCAACAATTGACGCACAAGGATTACCAATCAAATCACTCGATACAAGTTCGTTTGAAATAGAATATTGAATCTGTTCTACTAAATCACCCTTAAGTGCGGCATTTCGTAAAACACTGTTTACATCATCCTTATTGGTATCTGTTTCAACAGTCAATTTGAGAATTGCTAAAGAAACATCTGGTGTTGGTACACGAACCGAATTAGAAGTTAATTTTCCAGCTAAGTCAGGAATAACCTTCGTTACTGCACTTCCAGCTCCGGTTTCTGTAATAACCATATTCAATGCAGCAGAACGGCCACGACGATACTTCTTATGGAAATTATCTAAAAGATTCTGATCGTTTGTATACGAGTGAATCGTTTCAATATGACCACTTAAAATCCCGAGATTTTTTTGAATAACCTGTAAAACTGGAACTATCGCATTGGTTGTACAAGATGCTGCCGAGAAAATAGTTTCTGCTTGATGATCAAAGGATGCATGATTAACTCCATGAACTACATTCGGAATATCACCTTTTCCTGGAGCTGTAAGTAGAACTTTGCTAATTCCTTTTGCCTTCAAATGCTCGCTTAATCCTTCACGATCTCTGGATGAACCAGTATTGTCAATTAATAATGCATTTGAAATTCCATAAGCTGTATAATCAATGGCTGCCGGATTACTTCCTGCAATCATTTTAACAGTATGGCCATTGATGATTAATGCTTTGTTTTCATAGTCTTCAATCACTGTCCCTGGGAAAGGACCATGAACAGAATCGGTACGAAGTAGTGCTGCTCGCTTGCTAATATCTTCGTCTGAATTACTGCGAGTTACAATAGCACGTAAACGTAATTGCTCTCCTTTACCTGCTTGAATTATAAGTTCACGTGCAGCAATACGACCAATACGACCAAATCCATATAACACAATGTCTTTAGGTTTCAAAACACGTTTGTCTTTACCTAAAAATGAATGCAGCTTGTCAGAAATGAAATCTTTTGAAGACTCATATGCTGCTTTTTCATTCAACCATTCTGTAGCTAATCTCCCTAAATCAATACGTGCAGGAGCAATTTCTGCTGAAAGGATCTCTTTAGCTAATAATAGCGAATCTTGAATAGTGATTGGCTTTCCAACCATGTTCAAGGCATAGTTATGAAGTTGGAGAATCTCACTTGCACTTCTATCTACTAGTTGATTTCGGAATATGACTAATTCAATACTCCGATCAAACCAGAGTTCACCGATGATATGAATGAGTTCAATCGCTGCTTTTTCATCGCGAATCCACTCGTTTAATTCGGTCTCATAGGCCGTTGCTGAAGCATTCTCCATAGAAATAGTTTTGTTATTGATTTGACGTCGCGAAATTAGAAATTTCTTTTTCCTTGGAAGCACAGATTAATACATATTTCATCAAACAAAAAAGCCTGTCTAGTTATTAGACAGGCTTTTTTGTTTTGTTATATTTTTCAAATACCTAAACCGTAATAAGCTCTAGCTCCATTCGGGTATAAACCTTCAATAAGCAAACCTTTACGTTCAGATTTTAATGCTTCAGTTAAATCTTCAAGCGAATCAACTTTTCTTTCTCCAATGTTGGTTATTATAAATCCTTCTCGAATTCCAATATTCCTAAGTCGCCCTTCTCGAATATTCTCAACTCTAAGTCCATGTTGAATTCGAAGTGAACTTTTCTCGTTTGAATTGATGGGCGCAAAATCGGCACCGAGTTCATCCTTAATTGATTCAGCATAACGGATTAAGCGAGTATCACCATTTTTATTTTTCAAAATCAGTGATAAAACCTTCTCTGTTCCTCCACGATTGATTAACAGCTGAACTTTATCGCCAGGTCTATATCTGCCAATTTGCTCTTGTAATTCGGGAACATTATTAACTATCACATCCTGAATTTTTAAAATGATATCGCCTTCTTTTACTCCTCCTTCTTCTGCTGCACCTCCTGCATTCAATCCTGATACATAAACACCTTTCAGGTCAGCGATATCTTTTTTCTTACCCAAATCAGCATTCAAATCTTCTAATACAACTCCAATAAATGCACGCTGTACTTCACCATATTCCAGTAAATCTGCAACAACTTTTCTCACAATATTTACTGGAACTGCAAAAGAATACCCTGAATATGAGCCTGTATTAGAGGCAATTGCTGAGTTAATTCCTATTAATTCTCCATTTGCATTAACCAGCGCTCCTCCACTATTTCCTGGATTTACTGCAGCGTCAGTTTGAATA
The DNA here is from genome assembly GCA_035388945.1 of Flavobacteriales bacterium. Classification (GTDB taxonomy): domain Bacteria; phylum Bacteroidota; class Bacteroidia; order M30B66; family M30B66; genus CALQRR01. The sequence goes on along the minus strand of DAOOQW010000020.1, from coordinate 6,678 downwards.
AAAGATTCAATAGCAAATTTCTCGTTCAGTATATTGATATTTCTGCCTTTAGCACTTATAATTCCCGCTGTAACTGTTGATGTTAAACTAAATGGATTTCCTACAGCTAAGGCCCATTCACCTACTTTTACTTGATCTGAATTACCATAATAAATGAAAGGTAGGTTCTTAGCATCTACTTTTAAAAGTGCTAAATCGGTACTTGGATCTCTTCCAATTACTTCAGCTTCATATTCTCGCTTGTCGTTTAAAACTATTTCTACTTTATCTGCATTTTGTATTACGTGGTTATTCGTAACAATATATCCGTCTTCTGAAATGATTACTCCCGATCCAGATGCCATTGCTTTTTGTGGCGGTGCATTTCGATAAGGATTACCAAAAAAGAAATCATAAAAAGGATCGTAACTAGCAGCTCTTCGATTCGATGTCACAGTTTTCACGTGAACTACACCATGAACAGATTGTTCTGCTGCAGCTGTCAAATCGGGAGCATTAGCTAAGCTACTTCCGTGAGTACTTGCTAATTGAACGGGTGTGCGTTCCTCAATTAATCGATCATAACCATTAGTTGAGGACTGGAAAAAGTGACTGAAGCTCAATGCTGCAAGGCCCCCCACACAAGCTATTCCAAGGGTTGAAAGAAACTTTTTCATATTACAATAAAGAGTTTTTGGATTGAAAATTCGACATCAAAAAGCATGCCTCCAGATAGTTTGGCAGGCAATGAACAATTCACTGTTTATCTTTCTGTTATCTATCTTTAAGAACGCCAACTGAATTAATTTACGTTTGCTCCCTAAACGAAGTGAGAATTTTGGTGTTGTGTTGAAAATTGGATTTAACGTTTTTTGGATTAATAAATGACCACTCCCGGAGGAAAGACAATTTCTTTTTTTAGCGGTATTCTTATCGGTGTTTTAGCTGGTTTGGGTTTGTTTTTCCTTTTAGTTAATGGACTAAATCCGTTTTCAGTTTTTAGTGACCATTCCAGTTCTAATTCTCAGGATACTGTTGTAGACAGAAGAAATATTGAAAGTCCCAAACTGGAGAAAACTAAGAAAACAACTTTTCGGGATGAGAATAGTCTCGAAATACAACAAATTGATTCAACCAATTCAATTCAAAATCAAGATTCAAACATACTTGCTAATCATTTCGATAATACAGTTAGTGCAGACGAAATTATTGTCAAACGGGATGAACTAATTGAAGTCAGAGATTTAAAACTCATTTTACTTGATAAGAGTCAATCCAAAAATAAGTCCGATTCTCTTTTAAAAGTTTTTCAAGGAAATACGTCAAACTCACTTGAATATCGAATTGAATTTTGGAAGTCACCAATAAATTACAAAGGATTTAAATTCATTCGAAATGTCATTGTTGCTTTTGGTTTAGATAATGCCGAACCTTCAAAGCTTTTCTTTTGGGATGATAAATTTTATCTCAAGCACGGTTCAATAGTTTATAAACTTTTCATCACAGAAAAATTTGAGTCATTTTCCCGTGTGAATGATGAAAGTCTTTTAAAACAGTTTAGATAATGCTGATTGAATTTCAAAAATATCAAGCTACTGGTAACGATTTCATTTTAATTGATGATCGAGATAGAAAATTTAATGTTCAAAACAGTAGTCTAATTCAGACTTTATGTCACCGGAAATTCGGAATTGGTGCAGATGGACTGATATTATTTAGGTCTGAGCCGGGTTTAGATTTTAGGATGATTTACTTTAACGCCGATGGATATGAAGGTTCCATGTGCGGAAACGGAGGGCGCTGCGCAGCGGCATTTGCAGCTCAATTCTTTCCTGATAAAAGTAAATTTATGTTCAATGCATACGATGGACTTCATTCAGCTGAATTGATTGCGAATAAAGATGCGGGATACATTGTTCGACTTCAAATGCAACAGGTAGCATTACCTGAAATAATCGAAAGCGATTTATTATTAAATACGGGTTCACCTCATTATGTAAAATTTGTTCAAGATTCAGGAATGGTTGATGTTCCTATTGAAGGAAGATTGATTAGGAATTCCAGCCGATTCCTTCGTGAAGGTGTAAATGTGAATTTTGCTGAAGTTCATCGGGATTCTTTAACTGTAAGAACATACGAACGAGGAGTTGAAGACGAAACTTTATCTTGTGGAACTGGTGTAACTGCTTCTGCTATAGCTTCTTTTGTCATGGGGCATATTCAAGTTCAGCCAGTTAAGGTCTTTACTCGAGGTGGTGAATTGCAAGTGTCTTTCATTCCATCTCCCGAAGGTGATTTTACAGATGTTTTTCTCACTGGTGAAGCTATGCCTGTTTTTACCGGGCAAATTGAAGTATGAGTTCTCACTTTTTGGTGGAAAATATTACGGCACTTACACTTCCGCTTTCTGAACACCCGTATGTGCTGATACTTCATGCTGATAAGCAACCGGTACATGTAGCCTTTATTTTTCAAAGACACTACTTTTCACTTACTTATAAAGGAGCTGAAGTTCTTGTTGATATGGAGCAGCGTCTTAAAATGATTCGCATCAGAAAAATTCCTTGCTTATTTCTTCAGCTAAAACCTACATCGAATCCTATTCAGCAAAAGGAAATTACCGACATATTTTTAGCTTATCCACCACTTCAATCGAACGATACCTGCCTTTCACCAGTCTGGGACGTATTAAAGCTATCGTATGGTTTGGAACAAGGACAATCGTTGATTTTTGGATTGATTGAAGCTTTAGAAGTTGCTAATTTAATCGAGCAGAAATCAGCGTATTATTTGCCGATATCTGTAGAAGGTTCCTTTGTAATGCCTCGTTATTCTAGCGAAAGTGTACAACAACGTATTCTTGAATTAAAGTCAAACAATTCCTAACTGGAATTATTCGTTTTCATTATCTAAGTAACTTTTTCGAAGCTCATTGCACTTAGGATAATTCCATTCTTTATGATGAAACATTACCTATTGATCATTTCGTGCTTTTTTCTTTTTTCGATCTCTTCACTTTATTCTCAAACTGAGAAACTCATACCTCCTTCTGCTGCCAAAATCACTTGGGCTGATACTATTCACGGCGACATTCGTCAAGATGAATATCATTGGATGCGCCAGAAAACAGAACCGCAACTCATTAATCATTTATATGCAGAAAATGGCTACAGCGACCGCGTAATGGCAGGTTCTTCTTTGTTGATGAAGAAAATGTTTGAGGAAATGCGCGTTAGAATTCCTGATCAAACAGAATCGCTGCCTAGTCGCATGAAGAAATACCTCTATTTCACACGCTATGAAAAGGGTATGGATTACCCCGCATATTTTCGAAAAGCAGATTCTTTAAATGCCCCAGAAGTCCCGCTTATCAACTTTAATGAAATAGCTAAAACCTATAATTATTTCAATATATCAGCGCTCGGTATCAGTCCCGATAATCAGAAAATGTATTACGGAATCGACACAAAAGGAGACCGCATTTTCAACCTCTTTTTCAAAGACATTCTAACAGGGAGTGTTTTAACTGATACACTCAAAAATATCAATGGCATATGCTGGATGGGAAATGATGCCGTTTTATACACCATTCCAGAACCTAAAACCAAGCGTTCCTACCGTGTTTATAAACACATACTTGGACAAAATACTATTCAAGATGAATTCTTGTTTGAAGAAAAAGACGTCACATTCAATATCGGTCTTTCAAGATCTGATTCAGAGCGATTTATTTTTCTAAATACGTCTCAAACAATGGCAAACGAGGTCTATGTGATGGACTTAAACGATGCCCAACCGCAATTTAAATTAGTAGAACCACGTAGACGAGGACATCAATACGGCCTTGAACATTATGAAGGAAATGAGTTCATTATTTCATCGGATGATCAAGCCCCGAATCTTCAAATTTTGACCTGTCCAATCTCAAATTCACGTCAAAAAAATTGGAAAGTATTGGTGCCACATCGCAAAGATGTAATGATTGCCAATTCTGTTCTGGCTGGCGGAAAACTCCTGGTAGTGGAACAATTCGATGCCCAACAGAAAATTGCTGTTCTTGATTTGAAAGATAATTCAAGTTATTATTTGCCTTCTAGCACCGAACCCGCTTCCATGTCTTTGGGCGGATATTATGAGTATAACGAATCAAAAGTTCGCTATTCATTCACAAGTATGCGTTTTCCTTCCGAAGTATGGGATTATGATTTAAATACAGGCGAACGGACACTCATTCGTCGCGATACGTTAAAAGGTGGATACGACCCTGAAAAATATAGTTCAGAACGCATTTATGCCATTGCTGCCGACAGTGCTCGTATTCCAATAACCATCATTTATAAAAAAGGACTTCAAAAAAACGGGAGTAATCCTGCTTGGTTACAATCGTACGGTTCGTATGGTAATCCTTCACTTCCTGGATTTTCATCTTCCAATATTTCCTTATTAGAAAGAGGTTTTGTTGTAGCTGTTGCGCATATACGTGGTGGAAATGATTGTGGTCGTTTATGGTATGAAAACGGTAAATTATTTAAAAAGAAAAACACATTTACCGATTTTATTTCCGCTGCCGAAAAGCTCATATCAGATGGATATACTAAATCGGGAAAATTAGCCATACAAGGCGGAAGTGCGGGTGGTTTGTTGATGGGTGCTGTGGTCAATATGCGACCTGATTTATTTGGTGCTGTCGTCGCAAATGTGCCTTTTGTAGATGTCATTAACACCATGCTTGATGCGAGTTTGCCGCTTACCACATTTGAATATGACGAATGGGGAAACCCCAACGATCCGGCTTATTATGCATACATGAAATCCTATGCGCCTTATGAAAATGTTAGCGCGCAAGCTTATCCTCACATGTTGGTTACGGGTGGATACAACGACTCGCAAGTGCCATATTGGGAACCCTCAAAATGGGTAGCCAGAATGCGGAGTTTAAAAACCGACACCAATTTACTCTTGTTGAAAATTAACATGGAAGCGGGACATGGTGGAAATTCCGGTCGATATGGTGCTATGAAAGACCGCGCATTTGAAATGGCTTTTGTGCTGCGTTCGCTTGGAATTAAAGAAGAATATCTGCAGATAAAGGGAAAGACTACAGATATTCAAGGAAATGAATTGCCCTTTGTGAATGTCTTTATCGAAGGAACAAGCATCGGAACGGCATCCAACGAAAACGGAAATTTTAGCTTGGATTTAAAACAGGAAAACAATCAAAATCTGGTTGCTTCATCCATCGGTTTTAAAAAGAAAGTGCTTCCAATTACCATTTCTACCGATGTTCAGGATTTACGCATCGCTCTCGAACCCGAGAATTACCAGATCAAAACGTTTGAAGTCAAAGCAAATGCGAAAGATCCAGCCTATGCTGTGATGAAAAATGCCATCCGCACTCGAAAAGAACATCTAGAACAAGTCGATGCATTTTCATCCGATATATATATCAAAGGCAGCGTACGATTAAATGAAATTCCTAAGAAACGTCCCATTTTTATTTCCAAAGAAAATATGCCTGATAGTACCGATTTGGGATTAGTTTATTTATCTGAATCAGTCGCTCGCTATCATGTACGTCAACCTTCCGATTATAAAGAAGAAATGATTGCTTCTAAAGTGGCTGGAATGAAGCAAGGATTCAGTTGGAATCGTGTTTCAGATGTGCTCATGAACTTCTACGAAAATCTGCTCGAATTCGATTATTATTCCGAAAGAGGCTTTGTTTCACCGGTTTCCGAATCAGCCATGTTTTATTACAAATTCAAAATGATAGGAACCTTTGTCGATAATGGTAAAACGATCAATCGAATAGCCCTCGAACCTAAACGTAAAAACGATCCTTGCTTCCGAGGTGAAATCTTTATTGTTGACGATAGCTGGCATATTCACAGCGTTGATTTATTTCTCACCAAAGACGCTCAAATTCAGTTTGTCGACACTTTGTATATCAAACAGGAATATACGGCATTAGAGGACAGCATTTGGATGCCATTGTCGATGCAATTGATGAGTCACATCAAGTTCTTTGGCTTTGGGGCGGTCGATAAATCAGTTGGAGTATTTAGTAATTATAAACTTCATCCAGTATATCCGAAGAATTTCTTTGGCAACGAAATTTTTAGAATTGAAGAAAAAGCCAATAAGAAGGACACCGTTTATTGGACCGAAACACGTCCAATGACTCTTACGTCAGAGGAGGAAAAGAACTATCGAAAAGCAGATAGCACCGAAATTATTCAAACTAGCAAACCTTACCTCGATTCACTCGATAAAGTCAATAATCGTTTTAATCCCGCAAAATTTATTGTAGGAGGATATACACATCGCAATTCATTCACGAAATCGTATTTGGGTATTAATCCTCTCATAACTATGCTCTCCTACAATGTAACAGAGGGTGTTTATGTTCAACCTCGTATTCGTTTCAGTAAATCCTATGAAGACAATCGTTCTTGGTTTGTTGAAGGTGTTGGACGATACGGCTTATCAGATGAACGTTTGAAAGGTGGTTTGAAAGCTTGGACAATGACCAAACGTACGAAATTCAATTGGTGGTATTTAGAAGTTGGACGATTCGTATCTCAAGTTAATGGAGATGATCCTATTTCCCCATTGGTGAATGCATGTTATAGTCTTTTCGATAAGCAAAACCTCATTAGAACCTTTGAAAAAACTGGAGCAACGATTTCTTGGAACCGT
>DAOOQW010000019.1:0-21730 GCA_035388945.1 Flavobacteriales bacterium | reverse complement strand
AAGGCATTTGCTACAGCTAATTTGACTTTACCCTTAGCATTGATTTCAACCATTCGCTTAGACATCATTAAGAAACCTTCGTGTGTTAAGCCTTGAGGATAATGCATCACTTTTTCCATTTCAGTAGCAGTTATTCCACTAGCTCCAGCATAGGTCATGGCAAGTGCTGCGCTTAAACTATAAGGTGAGCAAAAAAGATTAGTTCCGGGTTTGTAGAGCTGCTGTGTTAATTCGAGGCAATGTCGATTGAGTGCAGAAACAAGCTGCTCTTGTGCCGTTTGAATGGATGTTTGAGCAAAGCTGGAGATCGTCAGCAAGAGTGCCGACAGAAAAGAAAACGCTTTCATGATTGGAGGATTTTTTTGCCTTATGCGAAATTGAAATAGAAGTTCAATCTTGTCCAAAATGATTTCAGATAATCGGTAATTTGCGGGCATGTTGGAATCAACTACTAAACATACAGTTGCTATTGCTGATGACCATGCACTATTTGCAGATGGAATAGCATCCATGCTTTCGACTCTTTCCAATGTGCAAATTAATGAACGATTTAGCGATGGAAAGCAGCTCTGCGATTGGTTGCGACATCATCGTGTTGATTTGGTGTTGATGGATTTTCAAATGCCGGTGATGGATGGTTTACAAGCAATGAAAATCATACAAGAAACGCATCCTGAAATAAAGGTGCTGATGTTGAGTATGCACGGAAATCCTTTGCTGGTGCAAGAAGCGATGAAGCTAGGTGCGAGAGGATTTTTGATGAAGTCGGCTGATAAGGAAGAATTCCAATTAGCTGTGCAGAAAATATTAGCTGGCGGAAAATATTTTTCGAGTGAATTGATGGAGAAGATACTTTCCAATCATTCGACAGAATCATCTAACCCAGGAGAAACGCAACTTACAGAACGAGAAATTGAAATCGTACGGGAAGTTGCAGCTGGATTATCGAGTCAGGAAATTGCGGATAAACTTTTCATTAGTGTTCGAACGGTTGAAACACACCGTAAGAATATCATGAGCAAGCTCGATGTAAAGAATATGGCAGGCTTGGTGCGATTTGCTTTAGTAAACGGACTCATCTCGAATTAAACGGAACTTTTACAGTACAAAGCAAACCGCCTTCTGGTGCCGTTTCCCAGCGAATTTCACCCGAAATACTTTCAATCCGACTTTGAATATTTCGCATCCCCATTCCACCCGATTTGCTCAATTCTAGTCCTTTCCCGTTGTCCTCGGCAACCAGTAAAACATGCTCTTTGGTACGATAAAGTTGAAGACTGAATTTAGTCATGCCTGAATGTTTAATCGCATTAGCAATTAACTCCTGAGCTACCCGAAAAAGAGCAATCTCAACTTCCTCGGAAAGTCGTTCTTCCAGAGCAAACGTTTCAAATTCTCCTTCGATTGAAGTACCCGTAAAACTACGTTCGCACAATTCCTGAAGAGCTGCCTTCAAGCCCATTCGCTGCAATGTAACGGGCATTAACAAATGGGAAATGTTTCGAGCTTCATCCAATGTTTCAGACAAAATAGCTAACGATTCACCAGATGTATTTTCGTGTTGTTGCAATCTAATTTTTAAGGCACTCAGTTTCTGTCCGAGGCTATCGTGCATTTCTTTCCCGATGCGTTTTCTTTCTTCTTCTTGAGCAATTAAAATGGCCCGCAAACCTTCTTGTTGTTGCTTACTTCTTTCTTCGGATAATCGAATTTGTTGAACCAAACGTATTCTTCTAAACCTCACATACGTGGCTCCCAATCCAACGAGTATGAGCAAACTCAGGATAAAAATGGTTTTGCGTGATGAAGAAACCGCTTCCTGACTAACCGCCAATTCCAGAGAACGAATAGCCTGTATTTGCTTGATTTCTTTGAGTTCTGCTTCTTTTTGTGAGGTTTGATAAAGTGCGTCCCATTGTGCAGATCGGTCGGCTAAATCGGATTGGAAAATCTCTTGTTGTAAAAGGGCTTCTTTCGACCGATAAGTAGCAGCATCTTTGTAATTCCCAGTTTTCTCAAACGCATCCGCCAGGTTACGATAAGCGCGCATCAACTCTGGACGATCATTAATTCGCAGACAAATGGCTGAAACTTGCTTGGCTAATTGTATGGCTTCGGGTAGTTGATTTTCTTTAATCAGCACATTCGCTAGATTATTCATAATAAGCACACAGGATGCGCTGTCCTGCACCTGATTTACTAACTGAAACGCCATCCGGTGGGCATTTTCAGCTTCTTTAAGCTTTCCTAAAGTGGATAATAATCCTCCATAATTATCTAATGTGCTGGCAAGATTAGCTGTGTCTTGTTCGGAACGAGCTATGTCGAGCGCTCGCAGGTAGGCTTTTTCGGCAGAAGGATATTTTTGAGAGAGTTCGAATGCTGCAGCAAGTATGTTCAAAGTGCGACCAACAAAGGTGTTGAGCTCCAGTTTAGTATAGAGTTTTACACTTCGTTCGAGATAAGGAATCGCTTCATTTGAACGCCCCATATCGTTAAACAACATTCCAATATTTTGTGACACACGTGCTTGGATACGTTCACTTTTCAAACTATCCGCCAGGTGCATGGCTTTCATGAAAGCAGGCAATGCCATGGAATAAAGTCCCTGCTTGCGATAAATCAACCCGAAGTTGTTGTGAATATTGGCAATTCCCGGAATAAAATGAGCTTTTTGGTAATAGACCAAAGCGGTGTCATAATAATGACCTGACTGGTTGAAATTTCCTTGATCATCGTAAATCGCCCCAAAAAGGGAGTAAACCGAACCAATGTATCGTGAAAACGTGTCTTTCTTAGCCAGCTGCATGGCTTGATGAGCCAGCCTTTCAGCTGTTTGAGGATCGTTGAATTTGATTCGCATGGTTGAGTCGACCAGCTTTCGAACCTGAAGCGTATCGTTTGCCCTGAGCGAATGAAATGTGACAAGAAAAGCTAGCGTTAGCAGTCGAATCATGAAGAATTATGAGCAGGACTAAAATGAGAAAAATGCTTCGATGAAAAACGATATTGCTGCTGAATACGTGAAAATACTTAGATGAAACCCGCAATCTCAGGTAGAAATAGGAAATCTTACTGGGTGAATTTTGCATCAACGGACACATCGAATCAAAATTCATCACATCAGCCGCCTTCGTGAGCCAGCCTGCTGTCCGTTCGGTCTGAATCGTTCACGTTGGCGGTCTGTAAAACAAACGGACCATGAAAAAATTTGTATCAGTAATCTTCCTTGGCTTGATTTCATTGGGGATGCAAGCTCAAGACAATATCAACGAATGGGTTGATGGGAAAAAACTGTGGGTTGGATGTGTAGAAAAGCCCAAACCTAAAATTTACAAACTCGATTTGAGAGATGATGGAGGTGGGATTTTGCCCTATTATCCGGCACTTAAGATTAAAAAACTCGCATTAATTAGTTTTTATGTAGCCGATGAAGAATTTACTACGAACCGAAGAAAATCGGTTTACAGCTACAATGTGGGAAATTATCGTGTTACTGAAACGCAGCGCAAATCGGATGTTTACAGCACTGATGCAGGTTTTGTTAGAAAACTAACACAATCGATGTATGATATTTATGTGACTTCTGCCAAAGAAGAATTGAAGAAAAACGGACTTGAGCTTTTGGAATTGAATGAATTATTTGCTCAAAATCCGGAAGCTGAGCAGATTTACAAGAACTTCAATCCAGATGTATCGGGCATTGGGAAAAGTCTGGCTGATTTTGGATCCTTTTTAACCGAAAGTGCCAGCGATTACAAAGTAGGAAACATTGCCAGCGTAGATGGTTATCGCATTTTTCCAACCGATTATTTTGATGATTATAAATGCAAACAATCCTTTGGAGTTCTTGCTAAGCAATTAGGAGTTGATGCAGTTGTAGTGAGTATAGTAACGCTTACAAATGAAAAAGGAAAATCGGTAAGTGTGAAGAGTGCTGGCAGTTTCGTTTTTGGTCCGAATCCCGTTGCGAAGCAGGATAAAAAATATGTTGGCTTAGCTGGTGCAGGATATAATGAAGGATTCTTGTATTGGGGAATTCAGTTTAAACATCCCGATGGCGTTCCATTTTTGAAGATGAAAAAAGGAGAGATTACTTCTTTTAGCTTGGATGGATTTGACCGACTGATAGATTTATCACTTAATGCAAGCCTAGGAAAGATTTGGGAAAGCTCTCAAATGAAGAAATAGCAACAAAAAAGGGCAGTTCCGATATGTGCTGCCCTTTCTTTTTTCAAACTTTCCTATCATTCGATCATCACCACACGAAAACCCACATTGAAAAATGCCATTTTCGGATTACGATGATCGCGTTTATAGTTTTTGCAGCTTTCAGTTGAACTAATAATTTCTCCTCCACGAATCACCCGTTGACGCGCTTCTGATGGACCTTGAGGATTGTCGGATGGTGAGGTTTTATAGTAATCGGGGCTGTACCAATCGGAACACCATTCAAACACATTCCCGTTCAAATCGTAAATTCCCAAACTACCCGGTTGACGACTGCCAACAGGTTGAATACGATCTTTCGAGTTATTCCGGAATACTACACATGCATCAGGAGATGATCCACATGCATACTCATAATTCGGGCTTCCTTTTCCGCCTTTTGCAGCAAATTCCCATTCTGCTTCGGTAGGCATCCGGAATGTTTTTCCGCTCTGCTTGCTTAACCAATCACAATAAGCCACTGCATCGACATAACTTATTCGGGTAACAGGCATTTTAGCTTTGTCTGCATCAGCTATTTTCTCACCGATTTCATTGTATCGCCAATTCATACCTTTTCGGGCTTCTGTTTTCCCGTTCAACAGAACCATTTGTAGTGTATCACTTTCTGCAGCTGTTTTATAATTGCTTGCTTTTACAAACTGTTCGAATTCAGCAACTGTTACTTCATATTTACCCATGTAAAATGAATTCACCTTTACCGTGTGAAGTGGCTTTTCATAATAGCTCGCATTCTTGGTTTCCTCTTTGGCTCCCATGCTGAATGTGTCACCTTCAATTTTGACCATGTTTTTAGTCCACGGAGATTGATTCTCAGAAGCAGGTGTTGATGGTGTTGCAGGAGCCACTGCTGCTGGGCTTACTGTATTTGTTGCAGGTTTTACTTGATTATTAGCAGGTGCGACAACTTTTTTCATCCCTTGAGAAAAACCTACACTAGTAAAGACTAATAATGCAGAGAGAGATAGCAAGTAATGTGAAATTTTCATGGCGTTATTGTTTGATAGGGCAAGCTACAAATTTTCAAAAAAAATCACCCCAGTTAGATTTTTCAAAATAGCTGAGGTGATTCGTAATTAGATAAAAAACAACTACACCATTTTCTTAGGATCAACCCACGCGGTGAATTGCTCATCGGTAAGCAATCCTAATTCATTGGATGTTTGACGAAATGTTATGCTTTTTGAGAGCATCATTCAGCTAATGAAAGTTCTTTTCTGTTGAATGATTTGCGGGATAAAGAGTTCAATATCGAATTATTCCTGTTCTAACGAGAACGTTTTAGCATTCTCGTATTAGAAACAGGATGTTTGTGCTTTTACTTTCCTCGAACGACTTTTATTCTACACGAATCAATCTGTAAAACATACACACCTGCCGCCATAGCACTAAAGTCGATTATTTGAGTTGATGCATTTCCTAATTGAGAGCGAATTAAAGCTCCATTGGAAGCAAAAACTTGAATCAAGTATTCTGATACAGGATACTTAAAACTAACGAAATCGGTTGTTGGATTAGGAGAGATAATTAAATCGTCGCAGGTAAAAACTGCGGGTTTATATGTCTTACAATTTGTTGTATCACTACAGCCATTTAAGGTAATAATTGCAGCAAATTGACCTTCTCCAGATGGGAAATAAGAGGCAGAATCGGCACCTGAAATAGGATCATTATTACTGCAATTTATCCATTGAATAGTTTCAAAAGATCCAAATGCAAAAATTGATGAATCAGCTGTAAATACGGTGGCTGATGGTGCTTCAAAATTGACATTTATGGTAAGTAAACTATCACATCCTTTTGAATTTGTTAATGTTTGAATGTACTCGCCACTTTCATTGTATGTAGTAGAATTAATCGTAACCGGATTACACGTATTAACATCAACGGTAGCAGAACTTGAGTTAATTCTTGTGAAATTAATGGTAAGTAAACTGTCGCAACCAACCGAACTAATAAGTGATTGATTGTATAGTCCGCTAGAATTGAAGGTTTGATTGTTTATAACAAGAGGATCGCAGCTTTGGATAATTAATTCGGCAGAAACGGCTTGACTTAACTGAAGATCAAGCCGGGAAACGCTATCACAACCGAATTCTGTTTGGAAGAATTCAAAATAACTACCTGATTCGGAGTATTCCTGACCATTCCATACATAGCTGGAATCACAGTGGGTAACAGTTTCTTTTTCGATGATTAGTGGGCAGTTACCGTATTTTGCCATGAAGCCCCCCATGCCGCTGCTAAAAATGGTATAATCGGGTGAAGCGGTGCTGAAAGTCGATTCGACATAAGCGCCTCCAACTCCATAAATAATATCGCTATTGGGAGGAATTGTTATGCCACTGAAACTAGTGACTGAACCTGAACCTGTCGGGTTAATAACCTGCTTCACCCAACGATGGCCACCTTGCGCATTCAATGACCATAAATAGGATGTAAATGTTGGAAATGCAGAAATTGAATCGATTGCTACACCAGGATTGAAATCGCATGAACCAGACAAACCTGAAATGTAGATATTATTCGATTGATCTGATTCCAGATTCCAATACCCATTCACGAATCCAAACGTATTGGTAGGAACATGGGCAACCCAAATAAAATCGCCATTAGAATTGTTTTTCGAAACAAAGTGATTGACCGAAATATTCGGTGTATTACAAGTAATGGTATAGATAGAAGCTTCATTCATATCGACATCCAAACTGCCATCGAATTGTCCAGCAATTAATAAATCATCCGAATCATCAACTTGGATTGAATTCACAATATAACCTGTTTGAGAATCTAATTTTTTAGCCCAAATCAAATTGCCACTTGAATTCAACTTAACTATAACCGCGAAATAGCTTGCGTTCGTAGCTGTTTTCACTAGATCATAAATCGAACTTCCCGGATCAGCATCTATGGATTGACCAGAAGAACAAATGGACACATATAAATTTCCGTTACTATCATAACTCACATCGGTGCAAAAATCCTCTTCAGGTGTACCAAAAACATGGAATGAGAGCAGAATGCCTGTTGAAGAAAATTCAGCAACAAATCCATCATTTGCTCCTTGAGACACATATGTTGAATCAGTTAAAATAAATGAATTCAAAAAAGATCCGCAGATTGCGACATTCCCATTTGGACTGATTGAAGTATTGTAAATTGTTCTTACGCCTAATCCATCCAATTGTCTAACCCAAACAGGTATTCCGGAAGTGTCGTATTTTGCTAATAAAATGCTGCTATTCCCTATACCCGAAAGGGTTGAAATACTTGAATCTTGAAAATTGCTACCATGAAAAGTTGCCGTTGAACCAAACACATCGGAAACATATAAATGACCTGAACCATCGTATTCGATTTCTCCTCCAGAACTAAATATCGTTGAACCATTAGGCCCTAAATAGGAAATATTATTGGCCCAAATTAAATTACCGATGGAGTTTGTTTTTGTTAAGATAAGGTCAGTCTGTCCAGGGTAAAGAAAACTAACATTTACTGGGTTGAAAAAGCAATCATAATTAAAGTTTGACGAACCTAGCCCAGTTGAATACAAATTGTTGTTTTCATCGCTTTTGCAACTATTTACTAATTGGATATTATTTCCTGAAATTTCATTAACCCACTGGCATTCGGGCGCCTGTGCTATTGCCAATTTGAACGTCATCAACAGACTTGCCAATAACAAATAGACGGTTTTGAAGTTTCTGCACATATTCATGCAGTCAATATAGATATTAATCTGAATTAAAGTATCGAATTAGTTCAAGTTCTTCTATTATACTACAAGTGAAGCCAATACAATTTATGCTTTCTCTAACACTAGATTAATGTTGAACAATCTTGACAACCAACTTCATACAATGAAAAAGCAGACTCTTGAATGATGTTCAAATCAATCAAGAATCTGCTTAAGGGATTTAAATCGTTTTGCTCAAATTACTCGAAGCTGTTCGTTTGTTGGCTACCAAACACCTTGAGTTTTTCTAAACGATAAATATCAAGTTTAAACTATTCGGGTTAAACCATTTTCTTAGGATCAACCCAAGCAGTGAATTGCTCATCGGTTAGCAATCCTAATTCAATGGAAACTTGACGAAGCGTTTTACCTTGCTTGTGAGCTGTCTTTGCAATTTTAGCCGCGTTTTCATAGCCAATATGCGTGTTTAAAGCTGTCACCAACATGAGTGAATTCTCTAAATGTTGTTGGATTTGTGGAAGGTTTGGTTCAATACCCACAGCACATTTATCATTAAATGAAACACAAGCATCTCCAAGCAAACGAGCACTTTGCAATACGTTTGCAGCGATAAGTGGTTTGAATACATTCAATTCGAAATGACCAGTTGCCCCACCAATCGAAGTAGCTACATCATTTCCCATTACTTGAGCACATACCATTGTCAATGCTTCTGGTTGTGTTGGGTTTACTTTTCCTGGCATGATGGAAGATCCCGGTTCGTTGTCAGGAATGATGATTTCGCCAATTCCAGAGCGCGGGCCAGAGCTCAACATACGAACGTCGTTTGCTACTTTCATTAAGGCAACAGCAGCACGTTTCAAAGCACCTGATAATTCTACCATCGCATCGTGAGCTGCTAATGCTTCGAATTTGTTAGGAGCTGTTACGAAAAGATAACCAGTCGATTCAGCAATTTTCTGTGCTACTAAAACGTCGTATCCTTTTGGAGTATTCAAGCCTGTTCCAACAGCCGTTCCGCCCAAAGCTAATTCCTTCACCATCTCCAATGCATTTTTAATTGCACGGATAGAATTGGTGACTTGTTGTGCATATCCGCCAAATTCTTGACCCAATGTTAATGGTGTAGCATCCATGAAATGCGTACGTCCTGTCTTAACGATGTCTTTGAAATCAGCAGATTTCTTCACCAAAGTATCACGCAGTTTTTCCATCCCCGGAATAGTCACCTCAACCGCTTGTGTATATGCTGCAATGTGCATAGCTGTAGGGAAAGTATCGTTGCTCGACTGACTTTTATTCACATCGTCGTTAGGATGAAGTACTTTTTTATCGTCGGTCAATTGTCCGCCACTCAACACATGTGCACGGTATGCAATCACCTCATTCACATTCATGTTGCTTTGTGTTCCCGAACCAGTTTGCCAGATAACTAATGGAAACTGATCATCGAGTTTGTGCGCTAAAATCTCGTCGCATACTTTTCCGATAAGGTCACATTTATCAGCGCTTAACACGCCTAAATCGCGGTTTGCTTGGGCAGCTGCTTTCTTCAAATGGGCAAAAGCGTAGATGATCTCCTTCGGCATACTTGCTTCAGGACCAATTTTGAAATTGTTGCGAGAACGCTCTGTTTGTGCGCCCCAGTATTTATCTGCAGGAACCTGAACGGCTCCCATCGTGTCGTGTTCGGTACGAAATGACATGGTGTTTGAATTAGGATGGTTAAAGCTGTTTCTTTTTAAAAATCAGCGCCGCAAAATTAGAAAAGCAGTATGGAATGACAAGGTTTTCAAGGGACTTAAAAATCAGCTTATATTGGTGAACATTTAAGCGAATGTTGAATATGAAAAGCGCATTTTCTTAGATTGATTTTCATGAAACAGCTGCTGCTTTTTTTTCTACTCTTTCCATTATTGCTCTTTTCTCAGAGCCAAGGAATTGTACAAATCCAACATGGGCGTGTGCATGAGCAACGAAGAGCAACGCTAGAAGATTTAGTTCGCCAATCGGATTATATCGCGTTGGTTCAACTTCCAACCCAATCGCCCGATTCATTGCCCGTTTCATTTGATGATTTAGGAACAGGGGTTTACATCATCAGTTTCAAGCCAATTGAAGTTTACAAGCAAACGTTTCCCTTATACAACGAGCATTATTTGTTTGAGCATTCTACCAATGAAAAACTTGGGACAGATCTGTATCGACAAGGCGAACGCTGCTATGTGTTTTTAAATAACAATGAACCTAAAACCATTGGCGATGCGCCCGATTTGCGCTTACTTCAAAACCAACGAGGTATTCCGAGTTTGTTATTGGGAGGATTAATTGCTGAAAAAGACATCAAAAAAAAGGAGCTAAAACGCTTGTGCAAACCTTCTAAGTTTGTGAAAGCAGCGGTAAGAGGCGATACGAATGCGATGAAGCGAATGGCACGTAAGCATGTGGATTATTTAAATCAGTTTGATGAGGGCTCTCCTGTGCAATCATTTTTTGGTTTCTCTAGGTGGCTCATGGGAATGCGGGGAATAGATGGAGTGATGTTAGATAGCTGTTCCTCTCACATTGCTATTTGGCCCGGCTGGAGTGATTATTATTATTGGGTGAACACACCTGAAGGAAGAAAAGAGTATCTCCTAGTTGTTCAACATGGGAAGGTTTTTCCAGTACCATTTAACTATCTCCGCCATGGTTATTCGAATAAATGGGTGGTGAAAAATGTATATCGAACCGATAGCGCAAGGGAAAAATTAATTGAGAATTGCGAACGCGCTCGTATGTATGAAAAGCAGGATCTATACAACAATTACATTCGTTTTTACACCGAAGAAGGCAGATTGAATTGGTCGGTTTACAATGGGCCAGCACATTTAGATTCTGAAGGTGATTTACTGCGCGTGAAATTGAAATTGTATAACACCATCGATTCGGCGATGTACTTGCGTTGGCCGGGAAAACAAAACTCCGGAAAGAAAGTGATTCAATTTGCTCTTCAACACCAAACCACTCGAAAAATCTATCGTGAATTAAGTAATGAAGTGAGCTTTATTCATGACGAAACGCTTGGTCCAGAAGACCGACTCGTCATAGCACAAGACACGCTCTCTGGTTGGTTCAGCATCAATGATCCATTCTTGGAACATACGGATGCATCTGCTGCACATCGGTTTGAAAAACTTCCGCCAGGTGCATATAATTTAATGGTGAAATATGATCCTTATCCCGAAGCTGTTGCGGATACCCTAAGCTGGAATCCTTTCTGTGACAGCATTAGCTCAGCAGCCGGATATCCTTTTTGGATTTATGCAGATACTGTTTCCCGAAAATTCACGATAGAAGCAGAAGTTGTTCAACGCTCTGAGCCATTTGTAAATGCATATGGCCAACATGGATATACCAGCGGAATAGTGAAAGTACTCAAAAACGACAATCTCCACGGACCTGCCGTAGGAACACTAATCGCCTGGAAACTATTGGTGAATGTAGATTATGGTTGGACTTCACATTCTCATCCACCTACCACAGTGGACATTCTAAGTGTTGGAAGTAAGATAGAACTCGACTTAATTGATTCCAATGCCGGAGGAACCATTAAAACAACATCGGGCAGCTATCGCTTATATGGAACACCAGAGCTATACGATTCAGTAAGAATCAAGTAACCCCGGACCTCAGTCCGGGGATTTTAGAATCAATCGTGCTTAGCGCCAAATTCCATCAAATACGCTTTGATGAAGGCGTTCAAATCACCATCCATTACGCCTTGAACATCGGAGGTTTCTTTGTCGGTACGTAAGTCTTTCACCAGTTTATATGGATGGAAAACATAGTTGCGGATTTGAGAACCCCACTCGATTTTCTTCTTCGAACCTTCAATTGCATCGGTACTTTCCTGACGTTTGCGCAATTCCATTTCGTAGAGCTGCGATTTGAGGAGTTGTAATGCTTTGTCTTTGTTCTGAAGCTGCGAACGGCTTTCCTGGTTTTTGATGATGATACCAGTTGGCTTGTGAGTTAATCGTACTGCGGTTTCTACCTTATTTACGTTCTGTCCACCTGCCCCGCCTGCACGGAAGGTATCCCATTCGATATCGCCCATGTTGATTTGGATATCGATGGTATCATCAATCAATGGATAAGCATAAACGGAGCAAAATGAGGTATGCCGACGAGCATTGGAATCGAATGGTGAAATTCGAACGAGACGATGCACGCCACTTTCTCCTTTCAGATATCCAAAGGCAAATTCACCATCAATTTGGATGGTAGCAGACTTGATTCCGGCCACATCGCCTTCTTGCATGTCGACTTCGCTCACTTTGAATTTGTTCTTCTCTGCCCACATACGATACATACGTAAGAGCATAGAAGCCCAGTCACAGCTTTCAGTTCCACCTGCACCCGAGTTAATGGTGAGGATGCAGCTAAGATTATCTTCTTTACCCGAAAGCATGTTTTTGAACTCCAAGTCTTCCAGATCTTCTACAATCAGGGCATACTGTTCATCGAGTTCAGCTTCGGTAGCGCCGCCTTCTTTGAAGAAATCCATGAGAACTTTTAAATCCTCTATTCCAGCACCGATTTTTTTCCAGCCGTCGGTCCAGACTTTTTTATCGCGAATGGCTTTCAGTTTCTTTTCAGCAACTGATGGGTCGTCCCAGAAATTGGGAGCGGTTGTTTCGCGTTCTTCAAATTCTAATTCAGAGAGCTTACGATCGACGTCAAAGATGCCTCCTTAGCGCATCCAGGCGATCATCCAGCGAGGTAATTTGGTCTTGTTGGATCATAATGGCGGCAAAGATAATCGTTCGGAGTTAGGAATTGTGGCAATAGAAAGGAATGAACTACAATTCTATATCGTGTTTAATTTTCTTGATTACAGAATTTGCAAATGAGGGCATGCTTGAAAAGGCAAACCACTTCTTTCCTAAATCCTTAAGTGAAGCACCAATATGAAATAACTCTTTATCATCAATAAGTATAAACCGATCATGAGCATCCAGAAAACAATGCGCTTCAATCGTTGGATATTGAGCATTATATTTTTGAATATCCAGTTCAAATGCAGGAGATATCTTTTTCATTAACAATTGAACTTTCACTCCTTCTTTTCTTTTAGTGAGTAGTTTAAGTACGTTTTCATCTATGTAATTGTCTATGATGATTATTGACGAATTAGCTCGCCTAATTATTTCACAAACAAATTCATAAGCATCGAATATTTGTCCCTCATAAAAGATTCCTTTAGAAGGTTTAAGATTTCCAGATTCAAGCGCTTCAAATAATTGATCGAATTTATTGTCTGAAACAATTTGCTTTCGTTCAAGTGCATCAAGGCGCTGAATCAAACCCATGTTTGAAGTAATCAATTGCCTCAACTGTACAAATGTTTCCATAATTTGAATGCTTACATGAACCGCTATGTCGCTTTTAAGAATTGCTGAAACCATAGCAACTCCTTGTTCTGTAAATGCAAAAGGCAAAACAGATGAATGCTTCAGATTTTCGAACCGGTCACATTTTGTGACCAGTTCAAGCACCTCATTATTAGTGAGTTGAAATCGGAAAGTCGAAGGGAAGCGATTGAGATTTCGCTTCACAGCTTGGTTTAGTACCTTGGTTTCTACACCATAAAGTGCTGCGAGGTCTCGATCTACTATAACCTGAATCCCGCGAATGGTAAATATTCGATATTGAATATCCTGTTGACTAATGCTAATTTCCATAATAACATACGATAAAGTTTAAACTAGATAATGGATAAAATTAATGGAATCAATGTAAAAAACAAAAACCCGCTCAAGCAATGCAGGAGCGGGTTCTCAAGAATATGTAATATGCTATTAATCCAGTTTTAGCACCGCCATAAATGCCGACTGTGGCACCTCAACAGAGCCTACTTGGCGCATACGTTTCTTTCCTTCTTTTTGCTTCTCGAGGAGTTTACGTTTACGTGAAATATCACCACCATAACACTTCGCGGTTACGTCTTTACGCATAGCTTTTACTGTTTCGCGGGCAATTACTTTTGCTCCAATGGAAGCCTGAATTGCAATTTCGAATTGTTGTTTCGGGATGAGTTCTTTCAACTTCTCGCAAATCTTCTTCCCGAAATCATACGCATTGTCGCGGTGTATAAGGGATGACAAAGCATCAACAGGCTCACCATTCAACATCAAATCGAGTTTAATCAATTTGGATTCGCGATAGTCGATTGGATGATAATCGAACGAAGCGTAACCTCGAGAAAGCGATTTTAGTTTGTCGTAGAAATCAAATACGATTTCGCCCATTGGCATTTCGAAAACCAACTCTACCCGATCAGTTGTGAGGTAATTTTGGTTGACCAACATACCACGTTTCTGAATACACAAAGTCATGATAGCACCTGTGTATTCCGATTTTGTAATCACCTGAGCACGAATATACGGCTCTTCGATTCGATCGAGTTTACTTGGGTCGGGAAGGTCGGTTGGGTTGTTTACTACCAATTCTTCGCCGTTTGTTTTATACGCTTTGTAGGATACGTTGGGAACCGTTGTAATTACGGTCATGTTAAATTCCCGTTCGAGGCGTTCTTGGATAATCTCCATGTGAAGCATTCCCAAGAAACCACAACGAAAACCAAATCCTAACGCTGCAGATGATTCTGGTTCAAACGTGAGTGAAGCATCGTTAAGTTGCAGCTTTTCCATGGAATAGCGCAACTCTTCGTAATCTTCCGTATCGACAGGGAAAATTCCCGCAAATACCATCGGCTTCACATCTTCAAAACCTTTGATTTGTTCAGCACACGGACGATCAACATGTGTAATCGTATCGCCCACTTTTACTTCGCGCGCTTCTTTGATTCCCGAAATGAGGTAACCTACATCTCCCGCTTTTACTTCATTGCGTGCTTCTGGTTTTAATCGGAGCAAGCCAATTTCATCGGCAAAGTACTCACTGCCGGTTGACATGAATTTTACTTTATCTCCTTTTTTAATCGATCCATTTATCACGCGGAAGTATGCGTAAATACCACGAAACGAATTAAAAACCGAATCAAAAATTAGTGCTTGTAGTGGTCCGTCGGGATCGCCTTTTGGAGCTGGAACGCGGTCAACAATAGCTTTTAGAATATCATGAACGCCCATTCCAGTTTTACCTGAAGCGGCTAAAATATCTTCCCGTTTGCAACCAATGAGTTCTACAATTTGGTCTTTCACTTCTTCGGGCATTGCACCGGGAAGATCCATTTTATTCAGAACAGGAATAATTTCCAAATCGTGCTCCAATGCCAAATACAGATTACTAATGGTTTGGGCTTGAATACCTTGTGCGGCATCAACAATAAGTAAAGCGCCTTCACAAGCTGCAATAGAACGCGAAACTTCGTAGGAGAAATCGACGTGTCCTGGAGTATCAATTAGGTTTAAGATATACTTCTCCCCATTGAGTTCATACTCCATTTTAATGGCTTTACTCTTAATGGTGATTCCACGTTCACGCTCCAAATCCATATCATCGAGGACTTGTGCCTGTGATTCACGCTTGGTGATGGTATTGGTATATTCGAGCAGACGATCGGCCAAGGTTGATTTACCATGGTCGATGTGAGCGATAATGCAAAAGTTACGGATGTTTTTCATTGCGGCTGCAAAGATAGATAAAACCAAAGTTGAAATAAGCATACACCAATTGCCCGCTAAATGCCCAACCTCCTACTGTTGTTATTAGTTAGTAGGCACTTCAATTAATTTTAAGGTTGATTCAATAAGTTGAAAGCTTATGAATTTCGTAATCTGCCATTTCGTTACAATTATTGTCCGAATACCCTTTCAAGCTTTTCTCTCTTCTGTATCACGTGGACAATAGAAATTGGTTTATATTCCGCTATATCTTATTTGCTTTGATATTTATAGCGAAATATGTATTTATAATTCGCTATATCTAAATTTATTTTATATTTGTAGCACATTATGGAGCTTGTCGGTAGAAATAAAGAAATTATTCGTTTAAACGAGTTGTTCGAAAGAAATCGCTCCGAATTTGTCGTTCTCTATGGGCGACGAAGAATTGGAAAGACATTTCTGGTAAGGAAAATGTTCCAAAATCGCATGTCATTTCAACTTACGGCGTTGGCAAATGCATCACTTTCGAACCAACTATTAAATTTTCATTATAGCTTAGTTCAGACATTTGGTGATTCATCTTCAAATAAGTCTCCCAGTAATTGGTTAGAGGCATTTCAGTTACTAAAACAAGGCTTAGAAAATCTACCTGAAGGGAAAAAGCTAGTATTCATTGATGAATTACCCTGGTTAGACACTCCTCGTTCGGGATTTTTATCCGCCTTCGAACACTTTTGGAATGATTGGGCTTCCAATAGAAACGATGTACTATTAATCGTATGTGGCTCTGCTGCCTCATGGATGATAGGTAAACTATTAAAGAATCGAGGTGGTTTACATAATCGAGTTACCGAACGCATACACCTAAAACCCTTTTGTCTAGCCGAATGTAAGGCTATGATTGAATCGATGGGATTAGAATGGAGCTTACATCAACTTCTTGAAATGTATCAAGTATTAGGTGGTGTTCCCTATTACTGGAGCTTGCTATCAAAAGGTAAAAGTGCCACACAATTAATCGATGATTTATTACTTGGAGGTTCTGCCTTGCTTCGAAATGAAATGCAGAACCTATATGCCTCTTTGTTTACTAATTATCAGGCCCATGAAGCCATCGTGAAAGCATTATCAACACAAAAAAGCGGACTCAATCGTGACAAACTTCTTCAGCTGAGTAAGCTTCCCAATGGTGGCGGAACAACACAAATACTTGAAGAGCTTGAGCAAAGCGACTTTATCAGAAAATACAGTCCAATTGGTCGAAAATCAAGAGATTCGATTTACCAATTAACTGATTTCTTTACGCTTTTTCATTTCAGTTTTCTAGAAAATTCCAAAAAAGCAACACCCCAATCTTGGATGAGTTATATTGACCATCCACGTCATCGGGCTTGGTCTGGGTATTCGTTTGAATTACTCTGCTTAATGCATACAGATCAAATCAAACGAGCCATGGGAATTTCTGGTATTGAGGTAAATGTGGCAAGCTGGTGCGCTAAAGGAGATAAGCCCATTCAAATCGATTTATTGATGGAAAGACGCGACCAAGTGATAAACATATTTGAAATGAAATTCTCCATTGCACCCTATTCAATAGATAAATCCTATCAACAAGAGTTACTAACCAAGATAGATACTTTCCGCCGAGAAACGAAAACTCGTTCAGCTGTTCACCTTGTATTAGTTAGCCCTTATGGCTTGCAAGCCAATTCATACAGCGGAACTATACAACTAGCATTAACAGGTGAAGATTTGATTAAGTAATTTTTAACCTTCTATCGAATAACACTTAATCTCGATTTTAAGATTCGATTTTAAAAATAAAGCCCTAATACATCAAGGCCTTTTTAGCACTATTCTTCCAACCAGCCTGAGTTTCATAATCGACAAAGAATACCTTCAAATCGGCTTGGCTTTCGTAATCGACAAAGAAGATTTTTTTCTTCGCCTGACTCTCGTATTGCGTGAAAAACCATTTGCCATTATTATCGCCCGCCTGAGAGTCGTACTTGACTTTATATACAAGTAAATCGGCTTGTGATTCGTATTTCACCACAAATACCTTGACTTGAGCTTGTGATTCATACGCAACAGAATACACCTTTTGAGCAACAAGTTGTTGAACAAACACAAATAGAATAAAAGAAAGAAAGAAGCGCATATTTGATATTGAAAACCGAAAATAGCGTTTTGAACTAACTCCACACCGGAAATGACAGTTCTTCATTTTTTGCGTGAAGGATTGAGCGGAGTTCCTACGACGCGAAAGCCTGACTTTCCTGCCGGAGCTAAAAGCGAAGGTAGGAAAGGCACGCCCTAATCATTATCGAGTTGCTGTTTCTTTTGCTTTGCTCAAACCTGATTTTAGGAAGTTCAAATAATTCTCTTTACTCGTATAACCAACTGGTTCGGCAAGTTGCTTGCCTTCGGGCGATAACGCTACGTATTGAGGCTGAGAATTCGTGTTGAAATTTACAACCTGCATGTTGCTCCATTTGTTCCCAACAGTGCGGACACGCTTACCTGTTTTACAGCTCGTAAACCATTCGGATTCAGGAAGATTTGCCTTCTCATCGACGTAAAGTGAAACCAAAACATACTCTTCGCTCATGATTTTTTTCACTTCCGGATCAATCCAAACGCCTTCTTCCATTCGACGACAATTGACACAAGCCCAACCGGTAAAATCGATAAGCAATGGCTTGTTTTCCTTGATGGCACGAGCTTTTGCTACTTCGTAATCGTGCTCACACGGAATTCCTTGAGGACAATGTTCATCGCCTGCAACTGCTGATGCATCAGGCTTCTTTTCAGACTGAGCGGCATAGCTGTAAAAAGTTGGAGGCGGAAATCCAGAGATGAGTTCGAGTCCAGCACCAAAAATTCCAGTAGTGAAATAAACTCCACTTGCGAAGAAGAGTGTGGCTAAACCGATTCTAAATGCGCTGCGTTTTTTGAGTTTGCTATCGTGTGGAAAACGAATAAAACCTAATAAATAAAGTGCTAAACCAAATGCTAGAATAGCCCAAATTGCTAGGAAAGGTTCGCGTTTAAGAATTCCCCATTGCTCTACTAGATCGGCATTTGATAAGAATTTTAACGCCATACCTAATTCCAAGAAACCGAGTACCACTTTAACCGAATTGAGCCATCCGCCGCTTTTAGGAAGTGAATTCAACCAAGCTGGGAAAGCTGCAAAAAGCGCAAATGGTAGTCCGAGTGCAGACCCAAACCCAAGCATAACAAATAATATATTGTAAGGATCAGGATTCGTGGCCAAGGTTCCTGCGAGGAAAGATCCCAAGATTGGTCCGGTACAGCTGAACGACACTAAAGCCAGTGTAATCGCCATAAAGAATACACCGATAAATCCTCCCAAGTTTGACGCACTATCGGCTTTGTTCGCGAGTGAAGATGGTAGTTGGATTTCGAAATACCCAAAAAACGAAATGGAGAATACTACGAAAATGACAAAGAAAATGATGTTCAATACCGCGCTGGTAGCGATTTCGTTGAGTGTATCGGGTGGAACTTTTGCTACAATAAACGGAACAGCCAACAACGTGTAGATAGCCGCAATCGACAATCCATACGTTACTGCCATGATGAGCCCTTTGCGACGGTTTTGTGCGCTCTTGGTGAAGAAACTAACCGTTAATGGAATCATTGGAAACACACATGGAGTAAGCAAAGCCACGAGTCCACCGCCAAATCCTAGTAAGAAAATAAACCAGTAGCTCTGAGCTTCGGCTGGAGCTTGTGTGCTGTTAAGTCCTTCAATTACATAGTCTTTACAGCCATCTGGACCGCCAGTTGAAGGACCTGATGCTTGAACAATTGCATCTGTATCTCCCGTTGGAGCAATTTGCGCGGTGCTTGTATCGATTGCAGAAGTGACAACACCAGCGATGGTGCGACCTTTTATGGTGAATGAAAACGGTTGTTGATCAAATGGAATACAACCTTGATCGTCGCAAGTCATCCCACTAATTTCACCCGTAATTTTAAAATCTTTCCCGCTTTTGATTCGAATTTCTTGTGTGAAGGTGACTTTCTTTTCCTTAAAAGTACTTACATCTACGCCAAAAAGATCGTCATGAACCGTTTCTGGTTTTGGTTCTTTTACCTTTCCAATTCGGCTGTATTCTTTGCTAGCCGTGAAATCGAAAATAGTAGGTAATGGTCCGCCTTCGGGAGTGTATTGAGAATACAAGTGATGTCCGCCCGACATGGATGCCACAAAGGTTAAAACTTCGGTGCTATCGTTTGTTCGCTTTTGGCTGAACGTCCAATTTATCATGGTTTGAATTTGAGCAGATGCATCAAAAACAAGCAGACTTAAAACGAAGAAAAGGCAGATTTTTTTCATAAGCGTAGGAATCAGAATGCTGAAGGTTTTGCGTTCGAGCTATTGCTGACTAATTTGTTAGAATTCAGGAGTTCGATTGCTTTGATAACGGCTTTATCACGGCTGTTTAGGATGGAATAAAAACCTTTGTTACCATAGATTGCTCTTCCCATGAGAGCTAGAATTTGTGATCGGATAATTTCGGAAGAGCGGTTTAAACTAGCAGGATCTGACTTAACTCCATTCTTAATGGTGAATGCCGAAAAGCCAGAAAGCACATTTTGAATAGGAAAACTACGAGCAAAGCTATCGGCCGTTTTGTATTGTTTCTTAATCTCTTCGCGATGAGAATCGACGTATTCGAAAACAAATTGATTGATTAGTCCTTTTGCAGCTATTTCGGAGAGATAGATGGAATAACCGCTTGTGTCGATGGGCACAAAAACATCGGGCATAATTCCTCCGCCGCCATAAACCACACGACCGGCAGGTGTTTTAAAAGCAATGCCCTTCATGCTTTTCATGGAATCGGCACTGGCCATTTCACCACGTGAATAGCGTTCTCCTAACTCATGATAATAAGCATCGCTTCCTTCTTTATAGGATTTTTGAATGCATCTACCCGTTGGAGTATAATAACGAGCAATGGTTAAACGCATAGCAGAACTATCATCAAACCGCACTTCTTCTTGAACCAAGCCTTTTCCAAAAGAGCGGCGACCAACTACCCAACCACGGTCGTTATCTTGAACTGCTCCTGAAACAATTTCGGAAGCAGATGCAGATCCTTCGTCGATAAGAATGACCAATCCGCCCGATTCGAAACCACCTTTTGCAGTTGCGTCAAAATCTTCGCGTTTGCGAGCTTTTCCTTGTGTGTAGACAATCTTTTTTCCTTTCGGGAGGAATTCATCACACAAATCAACAGCAGCATTGAGGTATCCTCCTGGATTATCGCGCAGGTCGAGAATGAGTTTTTTCATTCCAGCCATGCTGAGTTCGTTGAAAGCTTTTAGGTACTCGTCGTATGTAGTAGCTGCGAAGCGAGAAATCTTGATGTATCCAATATCGGGAGTTGCCATGTAGCTCGCGTCAACTGAATAAATTGGAATTTGTCCACGGGTGATAACGTAATCGGTAATGCGACGGGTGGATGGGCGATAGATTCCAACTTTGACTTTTGTTCCACGTTTTCCGCGGAGTTTCTTAATCACGTCTTCGTTTTTCACACCGATTCCAGCGATGCTTTTTCCTTCGATACGAACGATTCGATCGCCACTTTGAATACCGAGCGATTCGGATGGACCACCCGTAATAGCAGCCACAACCATGATTGTATCGTGTTGGATGTTAAACTCTACTCCTATTCCATCGAAATTTCCCTCGAGTTGCTCACTCACACCTTGCAGTTCGGCTGCTGGAATGTAGGCTGAATGTGGATCGAGTTGTTGAAGAAGTGAAACAATTGCGTCTTCTTCTAGTTTTTTGGTGTTGATGGTATCGACGTATTCTTCGATGATGTAATTGAGCACATCGTTGAGTTTGTTGTCCTTTCCAACTCCCGAAATACTCGAATTATGCTTTCCTATCGAAGTAGAGCCCGATAAAAAATAACCGATAAATACGCCCGAAGCAATGGCAGCACCCAAAAGGAAAGGAAGAAAAAGTGTTAATCGGGAGCGGTTTGAATTCATTGCGTTTTGTTGGGAACTGCTATAAACGTAAAAAGTAGTCGAAATGATTTAAATAACCTTACGAAATTTCATAATGATCTACCTCAACACCGAATTTCCGAAGAAACTCAACGCCTTCATCGATGTCCATGCCTTTATAAACAGCATA
>DAOOQW010000018.1:0-22143 GCA_035388945.1 Flavobacteriales bacterium | reverse complement strand
AGCTCAAATTGCGATGGAACTTCGTACAGCATTGTTTGGGAAAGAGATTTCCAAGTTCCGCGATGCAGATGACGATGCTGAAATTACGCTAAGATTGGCTTCAAGCTACCGCGATAAGGTGGACGATTTGTTGAATATGCAAATTGCTTTCTTGGACATGAGTACAGGAATGTTTAAGCAAGTTCCTGTATCGGCTGTAGCATCGGTGAAATATGAGAAAGCATTTAGCTCAATCAACCGTAAAAACCAACGTCGTGTTTTAACGCTTTCGTCGAATGTGTTAACGGGTTATACTGCTAATGAGATTGTTCGTTCGATTGATCAGATTATTCCTTCGTTGGATGTTCCTGAAGGATATGAAGTTAAAATGACTGGTGAGCAAGAACAACAAAAAGAAACATCCGACTTCTTGAGTTTGGCATTCTTAGGAGCTTTGGCGTTGATGTTCTTGATTTTGGTAACTCAGTTTAACTCTTTGGTTAAGCCGTTTATCATTTTCTCAACGGTAGTTTTCTCCTTGATTGGTGTATTCTTCGGATATGCGTTAACAGGAATGACTTTCTCGATTGTAATGACCGGTGTAGGGATTTTCGCTTTAGCTGGAATTGTAATTCGAAACGGAATCTTATTGATCGAGTTTATTGATGAGTTACGCGCTCGCGGATTGAGTCCGGAAGAAGCTATTGCCGAAGGTGGTAGTACACGTATGACACCCGTAATTTTAACTGCATCGGCTGCGATTTTAGGGTTGATACCTCTAGCAATCGGGGTAAACATCGACTTTAACGGCTTATTTGCTCATTTAGAACCACACTTTTTCTTAGGAGGAGATAATGTGGCATTCTGGGGACCATTAGCCTGGACGATGATTTACGGATTGATTATCGCGACATTCTTAACGTTGATGATTGTTCCTGCGATGTATCTGATGTACTTGAAAGTTAAAGTTCGCTTTGGAATGGAGAAGAAAGGCGAAAAAGAACACGATGGTACAATGCTTTAATTAAAGATTATTTTTTGTTCGAATCAGCACCCTTCCGGTTTCGGCGGGGTGTTGATGTTTAAGGGCATCAGTAAATCATGTAAAAGATTCTTTAGAAAATGAACAACCATCTGCCCGACATTCTGTTATTTTGTCAATCCATATTTTAATACCCCAAACCCATGGCATTCGAACTTCCAAAACTTTCTTACGAATACGCAGCATTAGAACCTAATATTGATGCAAGAACGATGGAAATCCATCACTCTAAGCATCATCAGGCTTATGTAAACAACCTCAACGCAGCCCTTACAGGAACTGCCGAAGAAGGAAAGAGCCTAGAGCAATTGATGTCGAATATTTCTAAACTTTCACCTGCCGTGCGTAACAACGGAGGAGGACATTATAACCACAGTCTTTTTTGGGAAATAATGGGCCCAAATGCAGGTGGCGCTCCAACAGGCGAATTGGCTGATGCAATTAATCAAGCGTTTGGCTCTTTTGATAAATTCAAAGAAGACTTTGCTAAAGCAGGAGCTACTCGTTTTGGTTCTGGTTGGGCTTGGTTAGTGAAGCATGACGGAAAATTAACTGTTACTTCGACTCCTAATCAAGACAATCCTTTGATGGATTTAGCTGATGTGAAAGGCTTTCCTATTCTTGCTTTAGATGTGTGGGAACATGCATACTACCTACACTACCAAAATCGCCGCCCGGATTATATTTCGGCTTGGTGGAATACCGTTAATTGGAATGTTGTAGCTGACCGATTTAAAAAAGGTTAAAATAACACACGAAACGCCTGACCATTTGGTTGGGCGTTTTGCTTTTATGTATTCTTGCCCTTTGGAGAATACCAAAATCCATCGAATACCGTTTTACCGACAAATTTTGAAACTATGAAGTCTTTGTTTCTGTCACTATGTTGTGCTGTTATTTTACTTGTTAGTTCATGTACTCCTGAACCACAGGCGTGTATTACAGTTGACCGTACACATGTTCAGCAAAATGAGAGTTTAGCATTTACTAGCTGTGCTTTAGATGCCAAGCGAGTAGTTTGGAATTTTGGAGATGGAACAGCTGAAGTTGAGGGCGAACAAGCCAGTCATACGTATGCTCAACCGGGAGTTTATTTGGTGGAAATGAAGGCGTTGTCGAAAAAAGACAAGAAATGGGATCGCACGTCGGTTATCATTAATGTTGACCCACTAAAAACACGTTATCTTACTCGTTTACAGGTTAACTCGTTTAATATTAATAATATATCAGGAACCACTTGGGATGTTGCTCCAGGAAATTGGCCAGATGTTTTTTTCGAATATGCTGTTGCAGGTAGTGCTTTGCGAAGTACGATTAATCCTCCTATCAACGAATTACAATTAAATCAATGTCCTGTTTTTTGGGATTTTAGCAGCTCGGTTAGTAAGCCTATTTTAGCTAACAACGATTATATAATTCAGATGTTGGACAATGATGGTACATTACTTCAACCGTCATCAGAGTTAATGGCTACGTTTAATTTGAATCCGGCAACTGCTACACCTAGTGCGCCAGGAGTGATTACGTTAACCAATAGTAATTTCCAAATCGAGCTTCACTTTATCGAGCTTTGATGAAGCAGCATTCGATTTCGGATGTTCACCCAGTTTTTCTCAGGAGCATTGAGCTTTAATAAAGCAGTATGCTGGCTTAGCCCCGAAGGGGTTTACGGTAGAGCGGATTACCCCGGCTCCGACGAAGGAGGAACGGAGTATGAGCGATGACGCGGCACTGGCCTTTTTCAGGACAGGGCAAGCCCCAAAAACAATAACTTAAACTAGAAGTCGGATTATTCAGCCGAGTATTTTTCGATGCGTAAACCCATTTCCATGATCATAGGAAGGGCAGGAGCTCGCATGGCTTGTTCAATGGTGAAGGTGTATTTTCCTTTGAGGGGAAAACGGATGTTTTGCTTGAATTGAATTTGGCTATCCCACAAATCGCCGAGACCGGAACCGCTCCATTTTCCATCGGGATTTTGCAGAATAAACTCAATAGTATCACGTGCTGCCTTGCCGTTGGGGAAATCGGTTTTTAGGAACACGAATAGATTGCTGTAGGGATATCCTTCGGCATGGCGGATGTTCATGAGGAAATTATGTCCGCTCAGTGTATCGTCGATAGTAACTTCGAAACGCACGGGCTGATCGGCTTTCCAGATATTATCGGGAATAGGCGTGTTTTCTTCGAATACCCGTTGCTTATCGCAAGAGCTGCTGAATAACACCAAAAGCAAGAATAGGAATAGCTCAGGCTTCGGGAGTCTGTGGCGGCTTAGGAGGGCGCGGACCATGATTCGGGCGTTTGTTATTATTGGGATTATTCGGGCGCTGTTGTGGCGGACGATTTTGCTGGTTAGGCGGGTTTGTCTGTGGTGGACGTTGAACCTGCGGGCGATTTTGCTGATTCGCTTGATTCGCTTGTGGCGGACGTTGAACTTGCGGCCTGTTAGGCTGGATAGGACGTTGAACTTTCGCAGGTGTCGAGGTTTGAGGCGCTGCAGCACTTACCGGCGTAGCTTCAGAACCGGAATTAATTCCTGAACCTGGTTTCTTCTTTTTCTTCTTCTTTTTACGCTTCTCGCTATCGAAACGAGTGAGGCTGTCCTGCCCTACTACGTTGTCGTAATCGAGTTCCTTCACCACTTTTGGAATTTCCTTTTCGCTCAACAGCACATCGGGTTTTTCCCCGTTTTTGTTGAGTTCCATGATATGCTTAACGCGACTAATAGGAACAGCAATGAAATTTCCCGGATCATCTACGTAAGCGTAGAACATCACGCGTTTGAAGATGTCGGTTTTTTGGTGAAACGCGGCAGCTTTTTTAGTTTCAAGACGAGGAGTTCCTTCGGGGAAATCCTTGATCGCATCGAGGTAAGAATCGAGTTCGTAATTCAAGCAGCACTTGAGTTTACCGCATTGTCCGGCTAACTTTTGTGGATTGAGCGACAATTGCTGATAACGAGCCGCGCTGGTGTTTACCGAACGGAAATCGCGCAACCAAGTAGAGCAACAGAGTTCTCGTCCGCATGAGCCAATTCCACCTAATCGAGAGCTTTCTTGGCGTGAACCAATTTGGCGCATCTCGATACGAATCTTAAATTCTTCAGCTAAGTGGCGTATCAATTCACGAAAATCAACTCGATCTTCGGCAGTGTAGTAGAAAATGGCTTTAGTACCATCGCCTTGATATTCTACATCGCTGATTTTCATGTTCAGCTTAAGCTCCACCGCAATAGCACGAGCGCGCATCATGGTGGTTTGCTCCTTTTCTACCGAAGCTTCCCATTTCTCCATATCCACCGGACGGGCTTTTCGGTAAACGGCTTTGAATAATCCGTCGGCTGGAATACCCAGTTTCTTCAATTGCAAGCGAACGAGTTCACCGGTCATCGAAACCATTCCAATATCGTGTCCAGGTGAGGCTTCCACAGCAATAGCGTCGCCTACAACTAAACCGCTCACTTCTCCTATTCGGAAATATTCTTTCCGGCTGTTTTTAAACCGAACTTCCACTATGTCGTATGGTGCTTTCCCATCGGGAAGTTCCATATTGGCGAGCCAGTCGAACACGGGTAGTTTATCGCAACCACCTGCGCCGCAAGCTCCGTTATTTTTACATCCGGCAGGCAATCCGCCTCTTCCGGAAGAGCAACTTGTACATCCCATTCTACCTCAGGTCTTATATATCAACAGATCAATCGTTTGTAGGCAATCCTAAATTCAGCACGTAGCCTAACGAGATCCGATGCCACAAAACTGGCGAAAAAAAGTGAAAGTCCGTCATTAAAGACGGGTTATAGATACGCGCGACTTTTCTTTTCTAAACACATCCGAGATCAGCAGCGAGGTGTCGAAGAAGACGATTTTAGCGTGGCCATTGCGTTCGATGTGAGCGCTGGCTTCGTTGATATGATTGCTTATGACAGCGTAATTACCTGGGTGAAAAAAGCGGCTGAACTTGGTCAAAAAGGTCCGTTCGCCCTCGGTTAGACGATTCAGTTGCGGTTGATGATTCATCAGTAAAGTTTGACGAATCATGTAAAGTGCGTAGGCGAAAAATCCTTTTTGCCATTCGCGACCTTCTTTAGCGAACTGATCGGTGATACGTAACAAATCGCCCACTTGAAAACCGTAACAGAAAAGCATCCAGTTTCGAAACAATTCGAGTTGTTGATCGGCTTCATCACTGTTCTCGAGCATCCAACGTGCTTGTGCAAGATTTCCCTCTGCAACTTCGGATGCCATCAAGCAGCGATCGAGTGGTAAACCCGAACGTTGATGCAAAATTGTTGCAGCCTCGCTAGCCGTGTAGGCTGGCACTTTGAACAATTGCGTACGCGAAATGATGGTTGTAAGTAATTCTTCGGGATGTTGAGAGATGAGGAAGAGAATTGTTTTTTCTGGAGGTTCCTCGAGTGTTTTGAGGATGCGATTCGCACCTTCGACCCGCATTTTTTCGGGTAACCAAATGAGCATGAATTTATATTCGGATTCGAATGCCTTAAATGTTAAACGCTTGATGATTTCGTTGGCTTCGTAATTCGAAATAAAGGGCTGTTTGTTTCCAATGTCGATGGCATCAACCCATTGATCAATACCGAGGTATGGATCTTTGAGCAATTCGGCGCGCCAGAGTTCGAGAAAGGGTTGCGTATGTAGTTCGGTGGTGGGTTTTTCCCAGTTTACGGGAACCGAAAAATGCAAATCGGGATGTGCTAGTTTGCGAAACTTAACACAGGAACCACAATGACCGCAACTATCGTTCTCGGAGCGGTTTTCGCAAGCTACAAACTGAGCAAAAGCAATGGCTAAAGGCAATGCTGCAGAACCTTCAGGCCCGGCAAATAGCTGAGCATGAGGAATACGATTCTCGTGAACGCTGTGTAAGAGGCGTTGCTTAAGGTTATCATGACCGGGTATCTCGGCAAACTGCATGGGGCGAAAGTACGGAAAAAGGCTTGGGAAGGAATATTTCTAGTACGAGGCTAGCGCATTTTTTCTCAAATTCGCCAGCACAAAATTCAACCTATGCTCTCGATCGAAACTGCCGATTTCTCTGGAAAAAAAGTTCTTATCCGTGTTGATTTTAACGTGCCTTTGGATGCCAATCTGCATGTAAGTGACGATACCCGCATTCGTGCTGCGATTCCTACTATACAGAAAGTACTTGCTGGTGGCGGTGCAGTGATTTTGATGTCGCATTTGGGTCGTCCTAAGTCGGGACCGGAGGATAAATTTTCGTTGAAGCATATTTGCGGAAAAGTGTCGGAATTAGTTGGAAAGCCTGTTGCTTTTGCAGCTGATTGTATTGGTCCGGTAGCCGAAACTGCTGTTGGACAATTGAAAATGGGTGAGATTTTACTGTTGGAGAATCTTCGTTTTTACAAGGAAGAAGAAGCTGGTGATGTAGCATTTGCACAGAAACTAGCTGCATTGGGCGATATGTACATGAATGATGCATTTGGAACGGCTCATCGTGCCCATGCTTCAACTGCGGTGATAGCTCAATTTTTTTCGGTACAAAAACTGTTTGGTTATGTGATGCAAGGAGAGATTGATGCAATTGATCGTGTGTTGCAGCATCCGGTTCATCCGGTGTTAGCGATTATGGGTGGTGCTAAAGTGAGCAGCAAGATTTCGATTATTGAGAATGTTCTTCCTAAGGTGAATCATTTGATTATTGGTGGTGGAATGACGTTTACGTTTATCAAAGCAATGGGCGGACAAATTGGTTCTTCTCTCGTAGAAGATGAACAGTTGAATCTTGCATTGGAATTATTGGAAAAAGCAAAAGCGATGGGTGTTCAAATTCATCTACCTGTTGATGCTGTGATTGCAGATAAGTTTGCCGCCGATGCTAATACCCAAACAACCGATGTGAATGTGATTCCAGCTGGTTGGATGGGATTAGACATTGGACCTAAAACGATTGCTCAGTTTAGCGAAGTGATTCGCTCATGCAAGACCATTTTGTGGAATGGGCCTATGGGAGTTTTTGAAATGCCTGCATTTGAAAAAGGAACACGCGAAGTAGCTATGGCTATTGTAGCTGCCACAGAAGCAGGAAGTTTCTCTCTTGTTGGAGGTGGAGATTCGGTAGCCGCGGTGAATCAATTTGGCATTGCTGAACGTGTTTCCTACGTGAGCACAGGTGGTGGAGCTTTGCTTGAATACATGGAAGGAATTGAATTGCCAGGTGTTGCTGCAATTCGTGGTTAAGGATTTTTGACAAAGACGTATCCAAGTGAGAGTTCACCGGTCCAAGTGCCCGGAGGAAAGCGTGTTTCGTTATACGAATAGGTGGTTCTTAAACAGGCTTGGAATGTTGTGCTGGGTTTCCAAAAAACGGCATTCCGGATTTGGATATCGGCATCTCCACCTTTACTCACAGGATAAAACCACGTGCTAGTATGCTCCCAACGTAATCGTGAACTAAAGGCTTTTTCGAGTTTAGATTGGAGATTCAGTCCGCCCTCGATTTTGTATTGCTTATCGATTGATATTCCATATAGTTCGGTGGTATTTTGAAAGCTGTAGAGTTGTTTATTGAGCATCCACATGACTTTCCCAGAAGCAAGACTGAGTTCAATCGAGCCGATTTTCCCTGGTTGAAATTCTAATCCACCATTTAGCAGAAAAGAGCCTGGAGATTGAAATCCGGAACTTTGCCTTGGAGCTTTGATTCCCAAAGAATCGGTAATTGGAGTAAAGCCTTTTAGTTTTTGAGTTTGGAAGGAGCTTGTTATCTGTAGCTTAATTGGCTTATCGGATGTGCGAGAAATAGCTGATTTAATTCGTGTGAGGTCTTTTTCGGGAATAAATAGACTGTCGGTAATCCACAAGAAACCAGATTCATCGTATAGCTCGAGTTGTTTTTTCCAAGCTTTTGATTGATGATTAAATTGGTAACTAATGAGAGAATAACCGGATAGTTTGAGTTGAGATTTTGAGTTAGGATTAGAATTTATGTTCAGTCCAGCAAATTGCCAGGAGCAGTTGAGTGCATGTTTATACTTGGATGGTATTGGTTTGTAGTTAGTATCATTTATTGTTGGATGAAAGCAGTTAAATTTACAGGGATCGTCTTGAGCAAGCACTTGTTGCAAAAGAAGAGAAGTGATAATCAGTATAGGTATTTTCATGGTTGAAGAATGGCGAGGTGAATTCGGAACGCCTGATCAACCGGAACGATTTAAGGTGAAATATCCTGCTGGATAAAATAGATTTCTAGCGGATATTCGGGATGTTTTTTTTGAAAGCGAGTCCAAACACGCATTCGCTCTTTTTGGGCTTCAAGTGCAGACCTAGTAGACCAATAACAGACGAGCGTCCAGCACGGTTTTGATACTAGAGATTCGATGGAATTGTTGGGTATTTCCCA
Organism: Flavobacteriales bacterium; assembly: GCA_035388945.1. Classification (GTDB taxonomy): domain Bacteria; phylum Bacteroidota; class Bacteroidia; order M30B66; family M30B66; genus CALQRR01. Next base: position 13,739 of record DAOOQW010000018.1, on the reverse strand, counting down.
ACGAATCATTTCGAGTGTTTTATTTAATGCACTATCTAGAATTAAATAATTGGAATTTAATTTATATTCAAATAATTGCAGGAGAATTTCGTCACTGGGGAATTGGTTTAATTCTTCGTAGAAGACTTGAAAACCTTGCGGATTGAAGAGTTTTAGTTGGCAATAGGATTCTTGGATGGAGATTAATTGGTATTCGGGACGAATGGAGAGGGAGGAAATTGAATTAGAGTTGTTAATATTGTCATTACTAATCAAATTTCTTGTTTTAAATGCCTCACAAACTTGATGTTGGCAGAATATATTTAATGGGAATAAAAAAATAAATAATCTTATTAATTTCATATTATAAATTAATCTATTTGGGCGTCAAGAATAATATTGTAACCATCCCTAAAATCTTGATTTACAAATATTAATTGAACAGAAATATCTTTATTGTTTGAAATTATTTTTTTTAATTCTGCAATACGTTTTCTATGGTTTGGAGCTCCTGTAAACATATTCCAATAGCAAACAATAGTGTAATTGTTAGTGCCATTTAAATTCTTTTGGAACGGTTTTTCATTAGATAAATAAACCCACTTGACCTTTTCTTTATCTAGCGTGTATATACTATCTCTTGGATAATAGGTAGTTCGTGACAATCCTTCAATAACTTTGATAACATTTCCTCCACATGAAGGATTATTAAATGATGAATTGAAATTAATTCTATATCCACTTGAATCAAAAATATAAGTTTGATTTAAATCAAAACGATAACAAGTAATCATGCTATCGTAGCTCATCATTAGTAATTCACCTATTTCAAGGTTCTTCTTCTCGCAGAATTTCTCAATTGTTATCGGTGTTTCCAATCTTGGTGAATGCACTCCATGATATAAATATATCAAGCGCTTGCAAGAGGTTAAACTAAGAAAAATGCTAAATACTGATAAAAAGATAAGATTCCTCATACAACAAGAATTTAAATGTGTCACAATGCTAATTCTAACCATTGTGACACATTATTATTATTTTGAAAGCACTTTGAATGTAGCTGTTATTGTTCCATCAGAGTTCTTCTTGTTGGGATATTCGCCCTTAGGAATAATCATAGACGAAAAACCAAAAACCCGACACAAGTTTTGCGGTAAAGTTGTGTTTTTATTGACATTGAAAAATTCTTCGAATGGCTCATTTGGAAGACTAAAAGTAAATTGCAATTCTCCTGTTTTCTCCATGACCAATGTTGCAATTATGGATCCTGAAGTAGCAGAAGTTCTTTCTCCAACTATTTCTATACCGAATTCAAAGTCAAGGCACTGTAGAGATATTTTCTTGCAATCGAAATCATATTTCCCAATTTCACCTGTAATTTTAATTGTTGTTTTTATTGGAAGTGGAATTTTATTCCGATTTCCCACATTTGAAAAACCCAGTGTTGATGCCATAACACATAACATCATAAAAAATAATTTAATCGTTTTCATAATTTAATTAATTAAGGTTTAAATAATCACTTTACGTTTCCAATTATGGTGAAGCGAACGCGACTGCCGGATTGGATAATCCTCCCGGATTTTCTTCTCCAATTTTAATTCAGACCATGGCTTTTCGAATTGTTTCACAAACATAAAACGGTATTGCTATATGTTGTTTTGCGCCACATGCAAAACTTTTTCGTCTGATGCAAACAGACTTAAACTATTTTACTTGTATATTGGCTACACTATTAATCCTTATACTATGTCTTATGAAAATCACAGATAGAATTAGAGAAATCCGCACTATTAAAAACATTTCTCAAGAATACTTAGCTTCTTTTTTAGGAATCGACACATCCAGTTACCACCGAATCGAACGTGGAGTTTGTCCGCTTTCGGTGCAACGTCTTGAACGTATTGCTGAAGCATTACAAGTTAGTATTGCCGATCTTATTCTAATGGAAAAATCAGGTTTGCCTGTGGATGATCCGCAATATGCCTATATAAAACATCTCGAAGAAGAAATTCGATTTCTACGCATTCAACTGCAAGACAAAATCAGTCCTTCTACTCTATCCGTGAACACGTTAAATCGAACTTCACCCGCATTAAATGAACTTCAACGCATGTCGCGAGGATGAACGATTTATTCCTTAATCAATCGGAGCCAACTTTGTTTACCATCTTGCACCAGACGTAGTCGATACAATCCGGCAGGTAAATTTTGGATAGACAGCTTATATGCTTGATTTTCGGGCATGGCTTCTTGGAAGAACAACTGGGCTCCATCCGATTTGTACAAGCCAATTTCGATGCGGCTATTGCTAAGTTGACTAATCATCACCCACTCCTTAGCTGGGTTAGGAAATAGCTTGGCTTTGAGTTGCTGATCAGCAGCGATGCCTAAAATGAGCGTGTCGGTTCCACCCGAGCCGCCGCCGCCAGTGCTTCCACTACCCGTTCCATCAGGAGGAATAATAAAACAAGGATCTTCGGGTGAAGCATTGTAACCGCTATTGAAGGCGTATAAACTTTGTCCGTTTTGTTCTACACAGGCAAGTAGATAGGGTTGCGGTCCAACAACTCCCCATTCGGGCATGCGCGAGAATAATCCGGTTTTGGCGCCAATGCCTTCAATCCACACATCAGCTTGAGGATCGAGTTGACTAAGTGCCTGTGCCGGAAGCATGTTCACCATGTTAGGATCGTGAATATACAAGCGTTTGCGAACGATTCCGTTGATGGTAACCGTGTTGGTTTTGTATATCTTACCAATCACATAATGGGGAAGAACACCTTGATTGATATTCCCCGTTGGACGATAAAAGCGAATGGTGTCACCTGTGTTTTTATTAAAATCGTAGAGTAATTGCTCGGTGATATATCCTTTTTCTATCACCCAAACTTTTCCATTTTCCTCGCGGATAGCGGATTTGTAGTCGGCACTATCGGCGTTGAAAACAAAGGGAACGGAGCTGCCATGTGCTAGCACTTTTCGGAATGTTTTACCATTGAAGATGGTATCACCGCCAAGTTGGTATTTTACGTTGAGGAAAAAATAGTCGCCGTAGCACGACCAAGTTTTATTTTCTTGGATCAATGGGTTTTGTGCAAAAACGGCACTTGTACCAAGAACGGATAGGGAAAACAGCCACTTTTTCATCACCTGAACGATTAAGCATGAGTAAAGTCGAAGGCTGTTTCATGTGAGATTATACCTTGCGGTGATTGGAAAAGATACAGGCATGTAAGTTTTGGAAAGAGAAAGTGTTTTCGAAGCAGAGCTGTATCTTTGGAGCATGCAAACAGTTCAGTTTATTGGAATCATTCCTGCCCGTTACGCGAGCAGCCGTTTTCCAGGAAAGCCATTGGTAGAAATCTCCGGAAAAACGATGATTCGTCGCGTGGTAGAACAAGCGCTTCAAAGCAAAATGTTGAGTCGGGTGATTGTTGCTACCGACGATGAACGAATTGAAGCAGAAGTGCGCTATTTTGGGGGTGAAGTAGTGATGACTTCTCCTGAACACCCAAGTGGAACAGATCGATGTGCCGAAGTGGTTCGGATATTAGGATCAGCAGTTCATTCAAATGCTGTAATCATCAACATTCAAGGAGATGAGCCTTTTATTGATCCCGGTCAGATTGATGTGTTGTGTGGCTGCTTTTCGAATGAACAGGTAGAATTAGGCACTTTAGTTAGACGTTTTTCGTATGGCGAAGATGTGCTGAATCCCAATACGATTAAGGTTGTTAGAGACATTCATGGGTATGGAATTTATTTCAGCCGCTTACCCATTCCATTTGAACGAGATGCACCACAAGGAAAGCTGCCCGATTTGACCGCCCATTTTCAGCATATTGGCTTATATGGATATCGTGCTGCAACTTTATTACACGTTGCTTCGTTAGCTCCATCATCGCTTGAGTTAACCGAAAAACTAGAGCAATTACGCTGGATTGAGAATGGTTATCGCATCATGACAGCCTTGAGTGAACACGAAAGTTGGAGTGTAGATACACCCGAAGATTTGAAAAAAATAGAAAGTCGCTTTGTCTGAAGAAAAACCACGCTATATTTGAGCAAATGGATCACAGCGAGTTCTCCAAACGTAATGTACAGGTTTCCAGCCTTGTGGCTGAATTGCTACATGTGCATGATTGTATCATCCTTCCCGGTTTTGGAGGTTTGATAGGTAATTATGCTCCTGCGCGCGTACATCCGGTAACACATGTGTTTCAAGCTCCTTCCAAGCAATTGGTATTTAACCGGAGTTTGAAAACAGATGATGGATTGTTGGTGAATGAATATGCACGTGTTTCGGGCTTATCCTTCTCGCTTTCGCGTTTGTATCTAAGTGAATACGTTGAGAAGCTAAATGCTAATCTTTTAGCGGGAGAACGTATTGAATGGACTCAAATTGGGACTTTCAACACTGATGTAGAACGAAACATCCAGTTTAAGGCTACTCAAAGTGTCAATTACCTACCCGAGTCGATTGGTTTGTATGCGATTCAGGTTCAGCCTATCAATCGCTTCCCAGTTCCAGAACGTCGCCCAGAACCTGTTTTCGTAAATCGTGAATTGGTTCCACCTGTTAAGGTTAGTCGTAAGTTCCCAGTTCGTCGAGTATTGCAAGCGATACCAGTATTGTTGATTGCTGCATTTATCGGTGTAAACGCAAGTTTGCCCGAAGGGAAAGGCATTTCAACTGCTGATTTAAATATTTTCTCTCAGTCAGCTTCTATTTCAGCATCTGCTTTATCCGTTCAAAGTCCGGAAGCATTGCCAGCAGCTAGAAAATCTATTCCAGCACCTGTAGCTGAATTATTCAGTGCCGAAAGTGCGCAGATTTTTATTGTTGCCGGATGTTATTCGACCGAAGTGAATGCAAATGGAATGGTAGATTACCTCAGTGAAAAAGGATTTAGTTCGTATGTGCTAGATCGCACACCTGCTGGTCTTTATCGAGTTGTTTACGGTAATTATCCTAGTATTCAGGAGGCAACTGATGAATTAACTTCGATTCGTAAAGGGCTCAATGAAGAAGCCTGGTTATTAATTCGCTAATGATTTTTCGTTTTCTATTCTTAGCTATTGCCTTGGGATTTTCTCCATTGGCACAATCTCAAACCAGCAAACCAGCTAAACCGCCCGTAAAACCGGCATCTACTGGACCAGTTGCAACTCAAGAGAAAGTTTATCGTTCGGCGATGGAGTTGAACGATTTGGAGCAAGCAACTTCTGCTGTATTTCAGATTTTGGCAATCAATCCAGCATTAACAAACTGGAAAGACACACTTTGTTTGTTGTATCATGGTAGAGGATTGTATTATCAATCCCACAAATTAGCGAGTGAAATCTTGCAGAAAAAGCCCGATGATGTGACTTTACACGAAGTTAGAGCTCAGGCTTTAGAAGGACTAGGGCGCTACCCAGAGTCCTTAAGCGATTATGAGTTTCTTATTGCTAAATCGAATTTGAGTATTTTCCGATACAAAACCGCAGCCTTACAGTATATGCTCCAGCGTTTTGGTGAATGTGAGAAGAATATTGATGCTATCATTGCCAATCCTAATTCTGATAAAGAAGTTGTTGGACTTCAGGTGGAAGTTAATGGTACAGCACAAATGCAGGAAGTTCCTGTAAAAGCTGCAGCATTAAACATTCGAGCTACGATAGCAATCGATATGAAACGCTATACAGAAGCTGAAATCGCCTTGAATGAGGCTTTGAAAATTTATCCTGATTTCGGCATGGCGCTCCAAAACATGGAACGTCTTAAATCTGTTGCTCAACCATAATTAACCTGCGTTCCGAATACGCTTGTAAATTCGGATGGCTAACATGAGAATGGCAATCAGCCCAATTAAACCGGCTAATCCATAGAGCATGTCCAACTCGTTTTTAATCACCACGAGGAATACGATGGATACCAAAAACAAGGTGGCTACTTCGTTCCAAAGTCGGAGTTGATTGGACGTATATTTCACCACATCTTTCCCTAATTGCTGAAAGATTACCTGTAAACTAAAGTGGTATCCAACTAATCCGGCAACCAATCCAAGTTTAACAACCAACCAACTCGTTGTCCAAGGATATCCTGTTTCAATCACCAACCAAGGACCAAGTATCATCGTTAAAACAAACGAAGGCCAAGTAATTCCAAACCACAAGCGTTTTTGCATGATTCGGAATTGTTCTACTAGAATGCTTCTGCCCGGCTCGGCTTTTTCACGTGCTTCTACATCATAAATGAGTAAGCGAGGCATGTAGAAAAGTCCGGCAAACCAGGTAACGATGAAAATAATATGAATGGCTTTTAGGTATAGGTACATGCTGCAAATATAGCAGGCTGAAATTTAACCTGTCCTAATTCATGTATATAAGTGGTTTGAGGTGGAGCTTGGATGTATCCGAACTTAATCCCACTTGATTTGTTTCGTAAAGCAGCAATGCATGTTACCTTTGCAACCGCTTATGAAAACAAAAAAGTTTGCCCACGAATCCATTGCCGTTTCATCTGAAATCGTACTTCCCAATGATACCAATACCCTTGGAAATCTAATGGGAGGAAAACTCCTGCATTGGATGGATATTATTGCAGCCATTTCAGCACATCGTCATTGTAAACGTATTGTCGTAACAGCTTCGGTGAATAATGTATCGTTTGATCGCCCGATTCGTTTGGGAGATATTGTAACGCTGGAAGCGCATGTTTCTCGTGCCTTTTCCTCGTCGATGGAAGTGTTTATTGATGTTTGGGTGGAGAATCATTCAACTGGAGAACGAGTGCGTCACAACGAGGCCATTTACACGTTTGTAGCGGTAGATCAATTAGGCAATCCGATAGCAGTTCCCGAATTGGTTCCTGAAACCGAATTACAAAAAAGTCGCTATGAAGGTGCACTCCGTCGCCGACAGTTAAGTTTGATTTTAGCAGGCAAAATGAAGCCGGATGAAGCAACCGAACTGAAAGCTCTTTTTGCTCCTCAGGGATAAATCGGTCTGAATTCCCAACCCAGAGTTGCGTTTTCTCGCCTTTTTCAGAAGGGTAAAAAGTACAGCCTCGTCGAAAAAAATGCCCAACAAGCTGATTCTGTGCGACATATTTCCTTATATCAAAATCATCCAACCGTAAAAATTTGTGTACGTTTGGCTCAGTCAACCCCAATTATCAATCTTTAATAAACCGTTTATGTCCGACATTACGGAAAAAAGAGAGGATGAATTCTTTCAGGATGTCCTCAAGTACTTTGATCGCGCGGCGAAATTCGTCGATGTATCAGCTGGTCTTCTAGATCAAATCAAATATTGCAACAGTGTTTACCGGATGAAGTTCCCTGTGAAAATGGGCGATGGATATCAGGTTATTGAAGCATATCGCGTGGAGCACTCGCACCACAAACTACCTACTAAGGGCGGTATTCGTTTCAGCACAGCAGTAAATCAGGATGAGGTGATGGCTTTGGCCGCTCTTATGACTTACAAATGTGCCATTGTAGATGTTCCGTTTGGAGGAGCAAAAGGCGGTATTAAAATCAGCCCGCGCAAATTATCAGCCGATGAAATGGAGCGTATTACACGCCGTTACACGTCTGAGCTGATTAAGAAAAACTTCATCGGTCCTGGTATCGACGTTCCTGCTCCGGATTACGGTTCGGGTGAACGCGAAATGGCTTGGATTGTTGATACATATGCTACATTCTTCCCAAATGAGTTGAATGCAATGGCTTGTGTAACTGGAAAACCAGTTAGTCAAGGTGGTATTCGTGGTCGTAAAGAAGCAACCGGATTAGGTGTTTACTTTGGTATTCGCGAAGCATTAAGCAATGTGGAAGATTGCAAAGCTTGGGGACTTACTCCAGGTATGGCAGGAAAAACGTTTGTTGTTCAAGGCTTTGGTAACGTAGGTTTCCATTCTGCTAAATTCGTTCACGAAGGTGGTGGAAAGATTATTTCTATCGCTGAGTGGGATGGTGCTATTTACAGTGCTGATGGAATCGATCCTCATGCATTAGAAGCACATCGCAACAAAACTGGAAGTATCCTTAATTTCCCAGGAACAACGAATGTAGATAAATACGCTGCTCTTGAAATTGAGTGTGATGTATTAATTCCTGCAGCTCTTGAGAACCAAATTAATGGTACTAACGCTGATCGCATCAAATGTAAAATCATTGGTGAAGCAGCAAACGGTCCTGTAACTCCTGATGCAGAAGCAATTTTAAATGCAAAAGGTGTTTACATCATTCCTGATATCTACCTCAACGCTGGTGGTGTTACCGTTTCGTATTTCGAATGGTTGAAAAACCTAAGTCACGTACGTTTTGGTCGTTTAGGAAAACGTTGGGACGAAGCTGCTGGTCATAATACTATTTCTGTATTAGAAGAAATGACTGGTCGTATCGCTACTGATGCTCAGAAAAAACTAATCGAGCGTGGTGCTGATGAGTTAGATTTAGTTTACTCCGGTTTGGAAGAAACCATGATCAATTCATACAACGCTATCCGTGATGAGTTAAAAAGTGGATCTGGCATTCCTGATCTTCGTACAGCTGCTTTCGTGGTTGCGATTAAGAAGATTGTTCAGTCATACAATACATTGGGAGTTTTCCCTTGATCGGATTTCATCCAAACAAAAACGCCATCTCCGAAAGAAGATGGCGTTTTTTTATGCCTTAAAAGAATAAATCAAATTCCCGATTTCTCACTATAAACAACACCTAGCAAGGTTTTTCCCACCACTCCTAAAGTGGTTTTGTCGACTGCATTCATATTATCTTGCTGAGTATGCCAGTAATCCCCAAATCCTTTTTGAGGATCGTGATGAATGATATCGATTGTCGGTATTCCTAAAATCGTATTGACAAAATAATGATCATCTGTTACAGAACCACATGGATCGTTTCTGAAATACGAACTGTAGCCTAATTCTGCTCCTATACTCCACACACGATTCATGACATCAGGTGCATATTGCATGGAGAATCCTTCACGGTAAAAGGTAGCTCCGCTTGCACCAACCATGTCGAGTAGAATGCCATATTTCGGACTAAAATTCGGGATTGGTGGATTGGTTGCAAAATACTGAGAACCTAAACAGTATGTATTGCTTTCCTTCGGATTCCCATAATCTTCGGCATCAAACAAAACAATATCAACCCCAATTGGAGCAGGATGAGCTTGTAATACACGAGCTATTTCCAATAATATCCCAACACTCGCAGCTCCATCAACTGCACCATCGAAACGTGCTTTCGGTTTCATAATATCCTGATCCGAGAATGGTCGAGTATCCCAATGAGCACAAAGCATAATTCGCGTTGACGTACTTGGATTCACTCGAGCTAAGATATTTCGCATGCTTAAAGATTCACCTGTGTAGGCTGTCACTTTGCCGCTTTGCACTACCACTTCTGCACCATAACGCTTAAGTGTAGCAATCAGGTAATCGGCACATTTTACATGCGCTTCGGTATTTGGAACTCGTGGACCAAACGCTACTTGCTTTGCAGTAATCGCATAAGCTGTATCGGCATTGAATGCTGGAAGATCAGCCGGAACTAATTTAGCCTGCTTGGGAGTTTCAGTAGGAACTGGTTGATCGCCACTGGATGATGGTCCACCGCAAGAAGTCCATATTCCTGCCATTAATAGGAGACTCGCTCCCAGCCATTTATTCTTCATAATCCCAGCTAATTCCTGTTTTTGAATCTTTAATTACTAATCCTTCTAGTTTTACCTGTGCACGAATGCGATCTACTGTTGCATAATCTTTACGCGACTTTGCATCTACATAATCTCCCAAGATAACGTTCATCAAAGTACCCAAAGTATCGTCCGACTTCCCTTTCTCCTCAAGTAAGCCAAATATGTTCTCTACAAAATGGATATAGGTCGACTTCATCAAGTCGAACGTGTCTTTCGAAAGTGCCGACATAGCTATTTGTCCGCCTTTTAACGAATTAATCACTTTCAACAAATCGAACAAGGAAGCCAAAGCAACAGCGGTATTCATATCGTCATTCATGCCGGCATAGGCCTGAACAACAGCAGCTTCGATGCGAATTTTTAGATCAGCATCTATTGTTCCGCCATCACTGGAATAGTCCAATTGACGCAAGCTACGTAAACCGTTGATGATACGTTTGTAGGCCTTTTCAGCTGCCTTGAGTGCATCATTCGAAAAATCGAGCGTGCTACGATAGTGCGCCTGAAGGATAAAGAAACGAATGGTCATTGGGCTGTATGCCTGATCAAGCAAAGCACTTGAGCCAGTGAAGAATTCCTTCAAGGTGATAAAATTCCCCAAGGATTTACCCATTTTCCGTCCGTTGATGGTGATCATGTTATTGTGCATCCAATACTTCACAGGAGCATGACCGCAACTGCCTTTGGATTGAGCAATTTCACTTTCGTGATGCGGAAAAACGAGATCCATTCCACCACCGTGTATATCGAACGTTTCACCCAAATACTTGCGACTCATCGCTGAGCACTCAATATGCCATCCCGGAAAACCATCACTCCAAGGTGAACTCCAACGCATAATGTGATAAGCATCCGCTTTTTTCCAAAGGGCAAAATCTTCTGGATTGTGCTTTTCTTCTTGACCTTCCAATACCCGACGATCATTTCCGGCACCGGCAATTAAATCTTCTAGTACACGGCCACTCAGTTTCCCATAATCGTTGGTTTTACTATATTTTATGACATCAAAATACACCGAACCATTCGACTCATAAGCAAAACCGTTTTCGATGATTTTCTGAATCATTTCGATTTGCTCTGGAATGTGGCCAGATGCACGTGGTTCAATGCTAGGGTGATTGTTATTCAACATCCGCATCGATTCGTGAAAACTATTGGTGTATAGTTCCACAATCTCCATAGGCTCTAGCTTCTCAAGACGTGCCTTTTTCGCGATTTTATCTTCCCCTTCATCCGCATCATTTTCCAAATGTCCTACATCGGTAATGTTGCGCACATAGCGGACTTTATAGCCAATGGAGCTCAAGTAGCGACCAAGCACATCAAAAGTCACATAGGGACGAGCATGTCCCAAATGCGCTTCCCCATATACGGTAGGACCACACACGTACAAACCAACAAAAGGTGCATTGATGGGTTCGAACCGTTCTTTTTGGCGGCTGAGTGTGTTGTAAATAAAAAGATCCTGCGTGTTCATGGGTTAAGAATAGAAAGGGCTAAAATACCCATGCTTTTCGGTTCCCGCAAATGCAGACGAATTCGGATGAATTTATTTTGAAATTGGATAGCGTTTCGACGAGCTCAGCGCACGGGAATTCTCTTTGGGGCAGGAGAAGTAATCTAAACCGAAGTTTTCATCGCGCGCAAATTCACCAACATATCTTCGGTCATCTTAGCTAAATCGAATTCGGGATTCCAGTTCCAATCTTTACGGGCGTCGCTATCGTTGATCGAAGCAGGCCAGGAATCGGCGATGGCTTGACGAAAATCGGGTGCGTAATCGATTCTGAAATTAGGGATGTGTTTGCGTATTTCTGCCGCCAGATTATCAGGCGTGAAGCTCATTGCTGCTAGATTGTATGACGAACGAATTCGAATCTGCTCGGCGGGAGCTTGCATAATTTGGATGGTGGCGTTAATACCATCAGGCATGTACATCATCGGCAAACGCGTATTAGCCGAAAGGAAACTGGTGTACGAACCTTTCTCAATCGCTTCATGAAAAATGTGCACAGCATAATCGGTCGTTCCTCCGCCAGGTGCCGATTTCCAGCCAATTAATCCCGGATAACGCAGCGATCGAACATCCACCCCAAATTTCTGATGGTAATATTCGCACCAGCGTTCTCCTGCCAATTTCGAAATCCCGTAAACCGTGGTTGGCTCAGCAATAGTGTTTTGTGGCGTTTCAATTCGAGGTGTAGTTGGTCCAAAAACAGCGATGGAACTTGGCCAGTAGAGTTTCTTAATCTTGCCTTCTTTTGCTGCATCCAACAAATGAAATAATCCGTTCATGTTGAGATCCCAAGCTTTCATCGGGAATTTCTCTCCGGTTGCAGATAACATCGCAGCAAGCAGATAAACTTCCGATATGCGATACTTAGCAAGTATCTCCGACAAGCGCTGTGTATCTAAAACATTGAGTTGCTCAAATGGACCGTCCGATTCGGCGGGAATGTTCAAATCGGCTGCTATTACTTGAGACGAACCGTGGATTTCACGAAGTCGGGCTACGAGTTCTGTACCGATTTGTCCGGAAGAACCGATTACCAGGATGTAATCCGTGGAAGAAGGCATAGTTTGGATGGTTTTGGGGCGATAAAGGTAGAAAAAGAGCGTTCATAGCAAGAGTCTCACAGCGATTCATCCACCTGCATGTGAAGAAAAAAATAAGACGACACTCGATATGTTTGCATATTATATGCGCACTTAGTATATTTGTCGACTCATACTCAAAACCATGTGGAAAGGAAACGCAACCATCATCACCCAAAAGGCGACTATCAATCAGCTTTGGAACACATTAACCGATATACAAAACTGGAATACTTGGGATCACGATATTTCATGGACGAGCATAAAAGGTCCAGTAAAACAGGGCGCTGAATTCTACCTAAAGCCCAAAGATGGACCTAAAACCAAGCTGTGCGTTTTGGAATACACTGCTCCCAATGTGTTTAGTGATGTGGCATATCTGCCCTTGGCTAAAATGCGAACCACACACCGCTTTACCCAAACAGAACAGGGCATAGAAATCAATATAGAAGTGGAAGTACGCGGCCTATTGAGCTTTTTATGGAGCCGAATCATCGCTCAAAACCAGATTAAAGGAGCTGAGCAGCAAACGCAAAACCTCATCGATAAAGCCCACATGCAATGAGAGCACAAAAATTCTTCATCGGAGCAGTCTCCCGCGATCATACCAAACGAGGCGAATCGGGCGGTTTCATGCAAGTGTGCCATGGTAAACAAGCACCTCTTAAACGCATGCAAAAAGGCGATTGGATTATTTTCTACTCCTCCAAAATCTCCATGCAGAGCGAGGAAAAATGTCAGGCATTTACAGCAATCGGACAAGCTTGCGACGCAGATGTTTATGCCTTTGAAATGTCGCCCGAGTTTGTGCCTTTTCGTAGAAATGTTTCATTTTATCCATGCGAGGAAACGGCCATTTCATCGCTCATTCCACACTTAGAATTTATTCCCGACAAAAAGCATTGGGGATATCCGTTTCGTTTTGGTTTCTTTGAAATCGGTGAAAAAGACTTTCGCTTAATTGCTTCACACATGCTTCCCAATGAGTTCTGAAACAAACCCCTTTCAGTTTGAAGAAGCCAACGACAGCTCCGGATTTTTACTCTGGCAGGTAACCAGTCTTTGGCAGCGCGAAATCCGTAAGGTGCTCGAACCTTTCGATTTAACGCATTCGCAATTCGTTCTGCTGGCGAGTATGCATTGGTTAACACTCGAAAAAAAGGAAGTCACTCAAATCATATTGTCGCAGCACACCAAAATCGACCCGATGACAACCTCTACCGTTTTACGTACTTTACAACGTAAGGACTTAATTGAGCGCAAAGAACACAGTACCGACACGCGCGCTAAATCAGTTGCACTCACACCTGCAGGAAAAACCAAAGTGCTTCAAACAGTCAAAATAGTGGAAGCTTTCGACGATGAGTTTTTTGCCATCCTCGGTAAGGAAATTCCGGAATTCAATCAGAAATTACTGAGATTGCTTGTTCCGAGAATGATTAAAAGTTAAAATCTAGAAGCTTATT
>DAOOQW010000017.1:0-22292 GCA_035388945.1 Flavobacteriales bacterium | reverse complement strand
GCTTCTAATTGCTGCTGCTTTGTAAAGAGTAATTGTTTCTTATATACCTCTTCATAAGCAGTTATGAAGTTGGTTGATACAGGTGTTGCATTCTCAAAATCGGTAGTAAATTCATTGAGCACTTTCTCAACCAAGCCACTCTCATCTAATGCAGCAACTTTGATATTCCATTCCTTATTGGTTGATAAAGCACTGTCTGTTAAGTTACTGCTACCAACAATGATTGTATGATGTTGCTTATGCTTGAATATATACCCTTTTGCATGGGCATTTCCAGTGGTTGCAATGCGTAATTCAATATTCGAAAATTGCATTAAACGCTTTAACGCTTCCGGTTGCGTGAAATTGAGGTACTGTGAAACCAACAGCTTCCCTTTTACTCCTCGACTCTTTAATACATTTAATTTATTGATAATTGCAGCAACACCACCAGTAGTAACAAAGGCAACAGAGATGTAAAATTCCTCGCATTTATCAAACTCATGTAGAATATTCGTTAGGACTTTCTTTGGAGGATTTCGTTGATTCACCAAGAGCTCTGGGTGAAATTCAGCATTCGAAAGAATAGCCTTATCTATAAAACCCGTTTGAAGACTATCCGTGAAAATCTGAAGCATCTTATCCATTCGCAACTAATTTATCCACGATAGGAACATCGGCAGCCGCCCAATCGAGTTGTGGCATTTCCGAAAGGGATAACCATTTGTAATCGATGTGTTCGTTAAGTGTTAGCTCTTGAGAATGCACTTCACAAATGAAACTATGCATGGTCAATTCAAAATCAGGATAAGTATGCACCACCGTTAAAAACAGCTCATTAATATCAGCGCTAATGTTGAGCTCTTCCTGCAATTCCCGTTTCAAGGCTTCTTGCATGGTTTCGTTGGCTTCTATCTTCCCACCTGGAAACTCATACTTCTTTGAAATATAAGGGTACTTATTCTCAGGTCTTTGAACACATAAAATACGATTTCCAAAATAGATAACAGCAGCTACAACTTCTACTTCTTTCATACTTTTCCAACTCAAAATAATTTACTAAACTAAGTAAACTGCATTACTTAATTTAAAAGAACTACCATAATTGATTTATTTTCCAGACTAAATTTGAAACAATTCTATTCTATGAAAATATCTATACTAATTCAATCGTTTTTCAAAAAATGAATTATGTTTTTTAAGAAATTCTTTGGAGGGTAAAAACTTGTCGGGTAAAGTAATTTGCTTGCTTTCATAAGCATTAAAATAGTTAACTATAGCTAATGGCGATTCACTAAATTTGAATTTTGGAGAAATAATAACTGAATAGTCATCAGCAGATATAGTAATCATTCCAACATCAAATGCTTTGTCATGTAAAGCATTCAAACAAACTCCATTCATTGGATTTAATCTATTCTTTTCATCAACACTCCAAGGAACAATGTGACTTGCAATTAATAACTCAGAGTTTTTAATACCTGTTATGCAACAACAGTTATTATAACTAGCAAGAATAATATTTCGAAAAATTGCTTGATTAACTCTAGTTTTTATTAGCCTTTCTTTATCAATCCCTTCCTCTGGAAAAAAACTAAAATCAATTTCATTTAATTCCTCGATAGTTGAGTGATTTTTAACAGCTAACAATTTCTCACTCTCTATAAGTGCTTCATCCCAATTGAAATAAAACTCATCCCAAATTTCCCTATCAAGTTTACTTGCATTTGAAGCGCCTCTAATACCTCTTTCTTTCAAAGTAGGATCAAAGCTAGCGAAGTTGCCAAATTTTAAAGCGACTGAGGAAGGAGTCCTACCAATTAAATTTGAAAACTCAATTATTGAAGGATTTCTTTTATGCATCTTCCCAAAAGAGAGTTTGCAATAAAGATTAATTACTAAAAAAAGTTCTTCTTTTGACCAAAGTACCTGACCTTTTTTCATAAATTAATTATATCCTTTGTTCACATAATTAATATCAACCATCTCAAAGTTCATTAAAAGCTGTTTAATCAATATAGAAAATTCTCAGAAGTATATATTCATATTTAAACTCATTGAAACATACTATAAGTAAATCAACTAATCTCTAAACAAGCAAGGTCTTTACATTCAATGTTTTCAATAAATTTCCTTACCCCTTCTGCATATTCATTTAGTTTCTTAGCGATATTCTGTGAAGAAGTGTTCCCTAAGCGAAGCCAGATAACTTTAGGAGGATGTCCGTATAATGTGACTAAATCATAGAAATCAGCATCATATGTTACAATATGAAAGCCATTTTCTTTTGCAAAATTCCATATTTGACGGTCACTTGAATGATGTAATCCAAAGTCTTTCACATGCTTTGATTCTGGAAACTTTTCAGCAATCAAGTTTAAAACACGAAAAGAAATGTTTTGATCAAAAAGCAATTTCACGATGCAATTCTAATTTTATGCTCTCTGTCTGCAGCATATTCAAGTGATGCTTTAATATCCTCGTCTGTAAGATCAGGGTAGTCTTGTAGTATTTCTCCTGTAGACATTCCTGATGCCAACCAACTTAAGATATCATATACAGAAATCCTCATGCCTCTAATGCAAGGCTTCCCAAAGCGAATCTGAGGATCAATGGTTATTATTTCTGAATAATGCTTCATACTGATAAAGATAGAAAAATTCAAAAGACTGTATTATGTACAAAGTATTAAGTAAAAAGTACTAAGTCCTCTTAATACTCTATACTCAGTACACTATACTACAAAATCCCAAACTGCTCAAAATGATGGTTGAAATGCTTGATGTTGAGCAGGTCCCATTCGAATTTGTCGAGCATACCAAAGACCATGTTCTTGGTTTGGGCGTCGGGGTTGGCTTTGAAGTAGGCGTTAAAGGCATCCCAGGCTTCGAGGAGTTTGGCTTTAGCAATTTTGAGGTCGGCGTGGCGGAGTGGTTCGAGGCTATCTGGAGACATGAGCGGATGCTTGAAATCGCGCGGCATGGCTCTGAAATTATACACCGAATCGTGGAATTTCTCGAGGTGTTCAGCTGGAGTAGAGAATTCAAAATCTTGGATTTCGCCCGCAGCAATACGCAAGGTAAATTCCATGTGCTCTACCATGTGTTGCGGCGTTAATTGGCCCCAAGCAGCAGGTGTGTTTTCCTTCAATTTAGCTAGGTAACCTTCCACATTGGCGCGGGTAATTTGCACAAATGGTGATTTCTTTTGCACCATGGTCAAAATGGTGGCGATGGCTACGAGCTCGTCGTTTTGATCGAACACTTCCACAAACCATTTCACAATACCGCAAGGGATTTCTTTACCCACACTGTCGCGTTCAATTTTCTGCTTACAGGTTAAACGTACGTAAATGGTGTCGTTATGGTAAATAGGGCGCACAAAACGGCATTCTTCCAAGCCATAATTCGCAGCCACTGGACCTTTGTTCGGATACACGAATAATCCCGCAGCAGCCGAAAGAATGAAATAGCCGTGAGCCGTACGTTTTTCGAAAATGCTGCCTTTGAGGGAAGTGATATCGGTATGCGCGTAGAAATGATCCCAGCTTACGTTCGCAAAGCTGATGATATCGGAATCGGTCACCGTGCGCTTGTGGGTTTTCAAGGACATTCCCGGTTGAATGTCTTCCCAATGGTATTTAAACGGATGTTCTGGCGCTTCTTTATAGGCCGCATTCGGCTGATAAATGCCCGTAATTTCGGTCAATGTAGTTGGACTACCTTGAATAGCGCAGCGTTGCATATAATGCTTAATACCGCGCACTCCGCCCATCTCCTCGCCTCCACCGGCACGTCCTGGACCACCATGCACCAACAAAGGAAGCGGCGATCCGTGTCCTGTACTTTGTTTCGCATTTTCGCGATTGAGCACTAGGATACGTCCGTGATGCGTAGCTGATTGAATCACGTAGTCTTTCGCTAAGTGATCGTCATTGGTCACAATAGAAGAAACCAAGGATCCTTTTCCTAAACGTGCCAAATCAACGGCTTCGTCGATGGTGTTGTAAGGCATCAAGGTAGAAACAGGACCAAAAGCTTCGGTTTCGTGTACCCGCATGTTCTCGAACGGCTTTTCCTCACGCAAAAGAATCGGCGCAATGAAAGCTCCTTTTTCTGCGTCTGCACCAATCAATTCCAAGGCATCCACATTTCCATACACGATGGAAGCTGTTTGTGCAATTTCGGCTACCCGTTCTTTCACTTCACGCACCTGATCTTTGCTCACCAAAGAACCCATGCGCACTTCTTTCAAGCGTGGATCACCCAAGCTCACTTTATCGAGTGCTTTCCCGAGTGCTACTTGCACATCGTCGATGTAATTAGCAGGAACAATCAAGCGGCGAATGGCAGTACACTTCTGCCCTGCTTTCACGGTAATTTCAGAACGTGCTTGACTGATAAACAAATCGAATTCAGGCGTTCCAGGAGCAGCATCGAGCCCTAAAACAGAGCAATTGAGCGAGTCGGCTTCCATGTTAAACGGCACCGATTCAGCAATCATGCGTGGATGCGCTTTGAGTTTTCTTCCGGTGGATGCAGAGCCGGTAAAGGTCACCACATCTTGATCGTTCACATGATCGAGCATATCGCCCGCCGAACCACAAATAAGCTGTAATGCACCTTCGGGAAGGATGTTGGATGCGATGATTTCGCGCACTACCGCTTCGGTCAAATAGGAAGTGGATGTAGCTGGTTTCACTACCGCAGGCACGCCCGCCATCCAGTTCACTGCACATTTTTCGAGCATTCCCCAGATAGGGAAATTGAAGGCATTGATATGCACTGCAACCCCGCGTTTAGGAACCAAAATATGATGCGCCATAAAGCGTCCACTGCGTGATAGGTCAATCGCTTCACCTTCTACATGGTAGGGCTGATTGGGAAATAATTTACGCAAGGATGCATTGGCAAACAGGTTCCCAAAACCACCTTCAATATCAATCCAGCTATCGACACGCGTAGCTCCGGTGCGATAGGAAATTTCGTAAAACTGTTCCTTGCGTTTGCTCAGGTACAGCGCGAGTTTCTTAATCATGTTCCCGCGTTCCTGAAAGGTCATTCGGCGCAGTTTCTCTCCGCCCTTCGTGCGACCATAATGCAGGATTTCGCCAAAATTCAATCCTTCGGCAGTAGCGTGGCAAATCACTTCACCCGTCACCGAATCGATGAGCGGAACACCTTCGCCTTGTCCGTCGGTCCAATGGCCGTTTACATAATTTTGAAGCTTATTCATGATGTTTTTATGCTTATAAAACCTATTCAAAGAAATGGGTTTATTTTATTGTTGATGGTTGAACTATAGGATTAAAAATCAACGTTGAATTTCAATTGACCACCAAAGCCTTCACGAATGATGCGCATAAGTGTTGACAATCGAATATCGCTTGCGTTGTTTTCAATTCTCGAAATGTAATTTTTTGTAGTGCCACATTTCAGCGCTAATTCTTCTTGAGTTAGGCCTTTTTCTTTTCGTAATTCTTGAAGTAAAGCGCCAAACTTAAATGCTTCAAACCCTTCTTCATATTCTTCACGAAGAGCGGTTCCGCGCTTACCATATTGATCCTCTAAATGATCTTCAAAAGAGGTCAAATTATTTTTGGTTTTTTTCATGATAGTATTGATTTTGAAGCTTCTCAGCTAGAGTAATTTCATTATTAGGGGTTTTCTGCGTCTTTTTCTGAAATCCATTCACTAGAATTATTAGTTGGCCTTCATCAAAAAAACAGAATACACGATAAATATCAGAACCTACTTCAACCCTAACCTCATAAATCCCATTGGTTCCTGATAAGTGTTTGAAGTATTTCTCTGGTACTTTCTGAGTTGTTGCGATTAACTGCAATGTCCAGTTAAATTTCTTCTTCACCTCTGGCTTTAAAGTGTTAAAGAAATCGGTGTAATAACTACCGAAGTAGAATATTTTCCGAAGAAATTTCGACTGCATTCAAACTCATTAAGCGAAGCAAAGTTACCTATTAAGACAACTTAATGCAATAATTATTTACAAAAAAATCAAACGCGTTCTATAATTGCAGCGTAGCCTTGTCCAACACCAATACACATGGTGATGAGGGCGTAGCGTTTTCCAGTCAATTGTAATTCGAGGGCAGCAGAATAGGCAATGCGCGCACCGGTCACTCCGAGCGGATGTCCAATGGCGATGCTTCCACCGTTTGGATTTAAGCGAGGATCATTATCGGCCAATCCCCAAGCACGTGTGCAGGCTAATGCTTGAGCAGCAAAGGCTTCGTTGAGTTCGATGATGTCCATATCGGCCATAGTCAAACCCGCTTTAGCGAGCGCACGGTTGCTGGCTTCTACCGGACCAATGCCCATGATGCGCGGCTCAACACCTACCACCGCAGAGCTAACAATGCGTGCTAAGGGTTTTAATCCGTAACGTTTCACCGCTTCTTCGGAGGCGATTATGGTTGCTGCAGCGCCGTCGTTCAAGCCGGAAGCATTACCTGCAGTCACTGTTCCACCTTCTTTACGAAAGGCAGGACGTAATTTCGCCAAACCTTCGAGGCTTGTAGTAGGTTTTACAAATTCGTCTTTTTCAAAGGATAAAGAATCACCTTTTCGTTGCGGAATAAGCACAGGAACAATCTCTTTTGCCAAGCGTCCAGAAGACTGAGCAGCAGAGGCTTTTAGCTGACTATTCAATGCAAAAGTATCTTGATCTACTCTCGAAATATGATATTGATCGACCAAGTTTTCGGCTGTTTCACCCATGGCATCGGTACCATACATACTGTGCATTTTCGGGTTGATGAAACGCCATCCAAAGCTTGAATCGTACATTTTAGAATCGGTTCCAAAAGCGCTTGAAGGCTTGGAAACAACGAGTGGTCCGCGTGTCATGTTTTCTACACCACCGGCAATAAACACGTGACCATCGCCTGCTTTAATTGCACGATTCGCCCCAATGATGGCAGCTAATCCAGAACTACACAAACGATTTACGGTTTCGCCCGGAACTGTTACAGGCAAACCTGCTAACAATGCCGCCATACGCGCCACGTTTCGGTTGTCTTCACCCGCCTGATTAGCACATCCTAAAATCACATCGTCATAATCGGCAGCAGGAATCGCAGGATTGCGTTCTACCACGGTTTTAATCACCAGTGCCGCAAGATCGTCAGTACGAACAGCCGATAAGGTTCCTTGATAACTTCCAATCGGAGTGCGCACCCCGTCAATAATATATGCTTCCATAGGAAAATGAAAAGGTTGAAATACCTTTTATACTGGGGCAAAATTAGCAAGATTCCCTTATGGTTGGTGTGTTGATTTGAGGATGTTTTGATTTGAAAATTTGAAGATTTGAAGATTTGAAAATGTTTTGATTTTCGTTAGAATTCAATATGCGTACTTAATGCATTTCCTTTGCTCAGTTATCGACAAATGCTCAGGCTTCGAGTAAATTCAATCTTCAAATTTTCAAATTCCCTAATTTTCAAATTAAAAATCCATCTTCTTACCTTTCCAAATCCCTTCACACCTCAACACTTGAAATCGGGTAAATAATTCTTCGCTGTACCAATTTCGTTGGCGAGTTTTGCTGATGACTTTGGCGTGTTCGGGCGATTTATAGGCATACTGTTGCATGGCCGCTAGGTTACGCCAAATGCTGAATGTTGCTTGATAGATTAAAGGTGTTTCACCTAGGCCGATGCTAAGTAGTAAATCAGGTTGATTTTTCAATACACTTTTGGCGACCGATGTATTTAGTAGGAATTCGGGTAATCGTTTAAGTCGGATTTTAGCTCGTGTAATAACTGCGATGGGTGAATCGGCATTTGTTGTTATGGGCGAAATGGGTTCAAAAGGATTTGTGCCGTTCCATAATCCATGTGTGCGAATGGGATGGAGAAAGCTGGTCATTTGCTCGCTGCAACGCTCATTTGCTTCAAGCGCAAAGGTATTTTCGGCTTGAAACTGCGCCCAAGCTTCGGTTGATTCCCAAATTCCCAAGAATGCATACACACTCCAATTAGGCCAAAGTCCGAAACCTCCATTACCACCGCTTCCCATGAGTTTGTAGAATTTCAAGCCTGGGATATTCATTAGTTTCGTATGCGCTAATTGCATTTGAGAAAATGCCCAGAATTGATTTTTAGGTGGATATCGAAATAAAGTTAGGGTAGTCAAAATTTGGGGATTCGACTCCTTAGGAAAATCGTGTATTGTCGAATTATAAAGCAAACCCAAGACAGGGATGAATGTTTTACAATTCTTAAAAATTCAAATGAATACAGATGTATTTTTGATTTATTGGGAAATGTCTTTTAAACAGATTATTGGATTCTCCGAGAATTAATTTGACGAAGAATGTTCATGATACTGTGAAAATGCGTGAGGGATTGCAGCGGAAATCTTTTGTGAGGCACGAACAAAAATTGCAGCAGAAAGCCCGACCCGTCTCGCTTACCGAAGCATATTGCGCAGGTAAGAAGGGGCACGCCATTAATTTTTTAATCAAAAAACAGCACATAAGCACGCTAACACACCAGCACATTAAAACAGCGCACTAGCACATTAACACACTAGCACTTTAAAACAGCACATCAGCACATTAACACACTAGCACACTATAATTATTCCCAAATCTTTTCCGTACGATACACGGTTCCTTTGAAAAGGGCGACTAAAGTATCTCCGCGCAGAATTTCGACACGGTAAAAGGAAAAACGATTCTTGAGGGATTCTTCTTTAGCGATGGCGATGATTTTGTCACCCACAACAAGCGGTTCGATGTGATTGATGGAAGTATCGATGCTGAGGGATTGTCGGCCGTGGGAATTGGAGGCAAAGGCCAAACAGCTATCGGCGATAGAATAGCTAATGCCGCCGTGAGCGATGCCAAATCCGTTGAGCATTTCGGGACGAATTTCCATGGATAATTGGCATTTCCCAATTGAAATATGATCTATCTGAATGCCTAGCCATTGGCTGAAAGCATCCTTATCCATCATTTTGGCAATAATTTCTGCTGGCGTCATATCAATTGAAAAATGTTTTTCCCTCGCGTTGCATTCTTCTGAGTAATGCGCTGCATCGGTAACGATCTTCGTGGTATTCCTGATAAAGTGAATCGAGCTGATTAACACACCAATCGATGCCTTTTTCGTCGGCCCAAGCGAGTAACCCTTTTGGATAATTAACGCCTTTGGTCATGGCCATATCAATGTCGTTGGCAGAAGCAACGTTCAAGAAAAGTGCATCTGCAGCTTCGTTGATGAGCATGACTAAAACACGATTGGCAATAAGTTCCTGTAGCGCTTTATCTTCAAGGGATTTAGACATTTCAGCACCTTCGGAATAATCATAGTAACCGCGTCCTGATTTACGACCAAAAAATCCAGCTTCAGATAAACGTTTTTGAGTAAAAGAAGGCTTGTAGCGTGGATCGAAATAGAAGGAAGTGAAGACTGATTCGGTCACTGCATAATTCACATCGTTTCCAATGAAATCCATAAGTTCGAAAGGTCCCATGCGAAATCCGAGCGTTTTCATGGCCTGATCGATGGTAGCAAAATCGGCAGCACCTTCTTCATATAAACGAATGGATTCGCTGTAAAATGGTCGCGCCACACGGTTGACAATGAATCCGGGTGTGTCTTTACACAGAGCTACAGTTTTTTTCCAAGCTGTGATGTTGGAAGTTATTTGATCACGCACTTCGGTTGAAGTTTGCACAGCAGGAATTACTTCAACCAATTGCATGAGTGGCGCAGGATTGAAGAAGTGAATCCCAATTACGCGATTCGATTTTTTGCACGATGCTGCAATAGATGCGATGGAAAGTGAACTGGTATTAGATGCGAGAATACAATCTGCGGAAACGATGCTTTCTAATTCACCAAATAATTTGCGCTTTACTTCCAAATTCTCCACGATGGCTTCTATCACCAATTGAGCATTTGACAAGGTCGACACCGAACTTTCATAGCGAATATTCCCAGCAATTCTAACACTTTCATCTTGGCTAATTTTTCCTTTTTCAACCAATTTAGCAAGCGTTGTTTGCAAGTTCTTTTCAGCTTTTTGCAAAGCCTCGGGAAAGGCATCCACTAATTGAACAGAACATCCGGCAGTTGCGGCCACTTGGGCAATTCCGCTACCCATTGTTCCTGCTCCTATTACGGCAATATGGTGTAAATCCATTTTTATTTATTAAACGTCAAACTTAATTATTGAAATGCATTTTTAGCATAACAAGTATTGATTGAATTAGGGCGTGCCCCTGTATAATTTCTTCTAAAACTTCATTATCAAGTTCGGGGCGGGCTATACGCTACAAGTCCTCGCTGCTTGCCTTCGCTTAATCTTCGGCAATTGCTGTGGGCTTTACGCTGCTATCCCTCACGCAAGATTGAAATTCTATGTCTACTTTGTCTTTGAAAATTAATTGAGAAGTAATTATCAAGATTTATAAAATTATTCTCCTCGGAAAATAGGCTTTCGTTTTTCAACAAAGGCGTTCACACCTTCTTGGTAATCGTGGCTTTCGCTGGCTTGAATTTGAAAATCTCCTTCTGCTTTGAGTTGAGCATGAAGATCATTTGTCAGACTTTGATTAAATAAATGCTTAGTTAATCCCAATGCTTTAGTAGGCATTTGAGCAAGTGTAAGTGCGGTCTTTTCTACCTCTGCTTCGAATTGATCTGCAGGAATAGCTTTGTAAATCATCCCCATTTTCTCTGCATCAACAGCTGAAACTTTATCGCCAAGTAGACATAGTGCAAGTGCTTTTTGAAAGCCCACTAATCGAGGTAAAAAGAATGTACCAGCGCTATCGGGAATTAATCCGATTTTACTAAATGCTTGGATAAAACTGGCATTTTCACTTGCAAGTACGACATCACATGCAAGGGCGATATTAGCTCCTGCACCCGCCGCAACTCCATTAACGGCGGCAATTACTGGTTTTTCTATGTTCCTAATACGTGTAATGATTGGATTATAATGTTCATCCAAAATGGCTCTAAATCCTGGATTTAATTCAGGTGTAGTTACTTCTTTCAAATCTTGTCCTGCACAAAATGCTTTCCCGTTTCCTGTTATTAGAATGGCTCTAACAGTATGATCGTGCGCGAAGGCATCCAACACTTTTTGAAATGAAAGTGCCATTTCGCGATTAAACGAATTAAATACATCTGGGCGATTGAATTGAATATATCCAATACCATTTTCTATGCGAGAAAGAATTGATTCCATGAGCTTTTATTGAGGGCTGCAAAATACGCAAGCTTTGCTGATTTGGGAGGAAAATTTGAAAGCCATAATAGGTTCTTTATCAACGGACTTGTTCGTAAATCTTGCTTGGATGATGTAGTAAATTGATGTAGGGAATTCCCGCAACTATCCCCTTCCCAGTGGAAAATTACACTGCTGAGTTATACCCTCAACGTACAAATCAAAAAAACGATGAACCTGCCTGTTGATAAGGTTTATCAACTGCATTGTTTGTAATTCCCGCTTGACAATAAATCAGAAATTATGTAGGGAATTCCCGCAACTATCCCCTTCCCAGTGGAAAATTAATTCGCCGTTCAATATCCTAAACATGGAAATAAAAAAAACGATAAACTTGCCTGTTGATAAGGTTTATCAACTGCATTGTTTGTAATTCTAGCTTGACAATACAAAGAAATTGTAGTAGGGAATTCCCACCACTATCCCCTTCCCAGTGGAAAAATACAAATGAGAATAATATGCTAAACAGACTGTGTTCAAAAGCTATCCACCGACCTGTTTATAAACTTGTTGTTGAGTTGTGAATTACTTCAAACACTTGAAGTAATCAAAGGGCTCTAGGCAATCCTCACATTTGAATAATGCTTTGCAGGCAGTTGAGCCGAACTGACTAATCATTACCGTATTGGTAGAGCCGCATTGCGGACATTTCACCATGCGTTTATTGCCGAGGAGGACGGCTTTATCGGCTTCGGGAGATAAAGGAGCGGCAATACCATAACCTTCGAGGGCTTTTCGACCTTTTTCGGTGATCCAATCGGTGCTCCAGGCAGGAGATAGAATTAAATTAACTTTTGCTTCGTAACCAGCTACTTGAAGGGCTTTTTTAATATCGTCGCCCATCATGTCCATAGCCGGACAACCGCTGTAAGTGGGCGTGATATCTACTACCACGCCCGTTCCCACAAATTGTGCTTTCCGAACTACACCCATCTGAACAACCGACAGGACGGGTATCTCAGGGTCGGCAACTTCATCTAGAATATGATAAAGAGTTGAATCAATCTCTTGTTCCATGGTATATTACCAAGTCATGTTAGGATAAGTACGTTGCATGTACTGCATTTCGGTTAGAATGAAACCCATATGCTCGGTGTGATTCCCTTGTTTTCCTCCTTTTTGGAAGTATTGGGAATCTGGAGTTTGGAGAGTTGCTTCAGTTAAGATTTCACTAACACGTTTGAAGTAATCTGCTTTAAAGTGTGTTACGTCAACTCCAATACCGAGAGCGATCATGGCTTTATCGGCATCGGTTTGCTGAAACAATTCTTCGGTATAAACCCAAAGATCATTGATGGCAGTTTGGATGCGTTGATGACTTTCGGCAGTTCCATCACCTAAGCGACGAATCCAATCGGAAGAAAAACGAACATGGTAGGATACTTCCTTGAAACCTTTTTTCGCTATGGCGGATAACGTTTCATCCTTACTGTCTTGCAAACGACCAATTAGGAGATGATTAAATACATCAAATAAAAACTGACGAGCAATTACATACCCGAAATCGGTATTGGGTTGTTCAACGAGAAGAACGTTTTTATATTCAAATTCTTTTCGTAAAAATGCAACCGTGTCTTCATTCGCATTTGCCCCTTGAAGAGAAGCAACATACTGATAAAAGCTACGTACTTGCCCGAAAAGATCGAGGCTAATATTGGTGAGTGCTATATCGGTTTCGATGTTGGGACCATGTCCGCACAATTCACCGAGACGTTGTCCGAGAATAAGGTCATTATCGGCAATGCCGTAAATGTATTCGATCAGGTTATTCGTCATATTCATTCGATTTAAAATGATTCAGGTAATACCTGATTACATGTGTTTAACTTCTTCAGGAAGCACGTAGAATGTAGGGTGACGATATGCTTTATCGGCAGCTGGTTCAAACAATTCGGCATTTTCCTCCGGACGAGAAGCAGTTATTTGTGCAGAAGGAACTACCCAAATACTAACGCCCTCGTTGCGACGGGTATATACATCGCGAGCATTTTCCATTGCCATTGCAGCATCCGCCGCATGAAGGCTACCGCAGTGGCGGTGTTCAAGTCCGTTTTTACTTCTGATAAAAACTTCCCATAGTGGCCAGTCTTTCATATTATAAAATTTGAAGATTTGAAAATGTGATGATTTGAAAATGAAATTTATTAATGTGCTGGTGTGCTGATGTGCTGGTGATTGGATTGCAAATTCGTAATTCGTAATTCGTAATTCGAAATTCGTAATTCGTAATTCGCAATTCGTAATTCGTAATTAATCAAACCATTTCAACAACTGCTTTCTTCTCTGCATAAGCCATGGCTGCGTCACGAACCCAAGTGCCATCGGCGTGTGCTTTGCGACGAGCTTCCAATCGGGTTTTGTTACAAGGACCATGTCCGTTTACAACTTGCCAGAATTCATCCCAATTAAGTGGACCGAAATCATAGTGATTACGTGTATCGTTCCATTTCAAATCTTTATCTGGTACAGTTAATCCAATGAGGTTGGCTTGTGGAACAGTTTGGTCGACAAAAGCTTGACGAAGTTCATCATTGGTTTTGCGTTTCAATTTCCAACGCATCGATTGTTCTGTGTTAGGAGATTTATCATCTGCCGGACCAAACATCATCAAAGCAGGCCACCACCAGCGATTCATAGCATCTTGAGCCATTTCTTTTTGCTGAGGCGTTCCGTTCATCAATGTCATTAGGATTTCGTAGCCTTGACGTTGGTGGAAACTTTCTTCCTTGCAAATACGAATCATCGCACGAGAATATGGACCGTATGATGTATTAATCAATGCTACTTGATTCATAATTGCAGCACCATCTACTAACCAACCGATGGCTCCGATATCGGCCCAATTCAAAGCTGGATAATTAAAGATACTGGAGTATTTTGCTTTACCGCTATGCAATTGATCAATCAATTCTTCACGTGAAATACCAAGCGTTTCGGCTGCACTGTAAAGATACAAACCATGTCCACCTTCATCTTGAATTTTAGCTAATAAAGCTACTTTCCGACGAAGTGATGGACAACGTGTAATCCAATTCCCTTCAGGCAACATACCCACAATTTCGGAATGTGCATGCTGAGAAATCTGACGGATATGCGTCAAACGATATTTCTCTGGCATCCAGTCTTTAGGCTCAATTTTCTCGTCGTTAATTATGCGCAGGTTGAATGCATCTTCGAGCGCTTGATTTTCCTGTTCTGTCATGTTACGTGTTCTATTTATGATCCGTAAAAAAGAGAATTAAACATCAAAATCGACTACCAAACGGGAAGTCGTGGGAACTGCCTGACAACTCAAAATGAAATTGCGTTTCAATTCTGATTCATCCAGAGCGTAATTAACTTTCATTTCAGCTTCACCTTCTAGGACTTTACAGCGACACGTGCTACAAACACCACCTTTGCAAGCAAATGGTAAGTCGGCACCCGCTGCTAGAGCTCCGTCGAGGATATTATCGAACTGTTTCGACATGGTAAAATGAAACTCTTTACCACCATCGATAATAGTCACTTCTGTTCCTTCTACTTTTTTATCTAACACACTTTTTACATGTGTTTGTTGTTCGGTAGAATTACCAGCTGTAAATAATTCGTAGTGTATTTTTTCCTTAGCAATACCGGCCGTTTCCAATTCATCACGAATGAGGAAAATCATGGATTCTGGTCCGCAAATAAAACATTCGTCAATGGACTTTGGATCGAATATTTTATTGGTGAGCGTATTGATTTTGTCGGATGTAAATCGACCATTCATCAAAGGAACATCGCGGTGTTCTTTGGTGAGAAAATAGAATATTTCGAACCGATTGAAATACTCATTTTTCAAAGCCTCAATATCTTCTTTGAATAAAATCGACTTTACATTTCGATTCAAATAGAAAAGCTTAAACGTACTTTCTGGTTCGGATGCTAAGTGTGTTTTAATGATGGATAAAATGGGAGTAATTCCACTTCCAGCAGCAAACGCGATGTAATTTTTCTTTTGGCTTGGAGTACAGTCTTTATAAAAAGTACCATGAGGTGGCATTACCTCAATCGTATCGCCTTTTTTCAAGGTTTCATTCGCATAGGTTGAGAATAATCCACCATCTATTTTCTTTACTGCAACCTGCCACTTTCGTTCGAGCGGGCTGGAGCAAAGCGAATATGAACGGCGCACATCCTGATTACCTATCATGGCACGAAGCGTTAAATGCTGTCCTTGTTTGTATTGAAATTCTCGTTTTAATTGTTCGGGAACTTCCAGCGTTATCACCGAGCATTCGTCGGTGTCCTTATAAATATCAGAAATTAAGAGAGGAAAAAATTTAGCCATTGTTTGGGTTGGGTGTGCAGACTAACAAATGTTAGTTTGTTGAGCAAATTTAGAAGTTTATTTCAATTCAGCAATGGGTTGAAAAAAAATATGAAGATTGATTAAGATGCTGTTTTTACAAGCTTTATGGGAGTTCTATAAAATTCCTTGTAGTAATACACGCGTCATGTCGGCTTTAAGTTGAGCTGGCTGAAGCGATTTTTTGCGACCATACCATAAATGAAGTGTTCGCAAGGTGGAAAGCATTGAGAAAAGCATGAGTTCGACGTTCAAATCAGCAATTTCGCCAGAACTGATACCTTTTTTTAAGATGCTGCGAAACTTGTCTTCGTATCGATTTCGCATTTGAATGAAGTAATCGAGTTCCTGCTTGGCAAGATGCATCCAATCGTTGTTGACACACGCCATGGCGTCGGGATCGGCTAAGGTGAGCTTAATGTGTAGCTCGACTAATAAAGTAAGTTGTTCTTTAACGGAAATATCTTGGCTATTTATCAAATTGATACCATTTGTGAATGCTTCAGCTATTCGAATAATGGTTAATTCCAAGATTTCTTGCTTGGATGAAATATGATTGTACAAGCTGGCCGCTTTAATGTCCAGTTCCTTTGCAATGTCGCGCATAGAAACGGCATTGTATCCTCTTTCCCTAAACAGCTTGGCTGCTACATGAAGGATTTCGGATTTCCGATCGGTTTTTTCCATTGCCGCAAACTTAGTAGATTTTGACAAATGATTCGATTTTTTGAATTGTTGCAGCCTAGTACTAATCGCGCAAGGGATAGAGCCAAATGCCGTGCATAGGCGATAGCCCGGTTCATGCGCCCTAAACTAAATCGTGCAAAATTGACAATTTCATATACTTAAACATTCAATCAAGCTTGTCATTTTCGAGATATATTTGCGCATATGCCCAACACACTTGTCAGAGAAAAAATTAGGAAAAAGATTGTTCAAACCGAGTTGCGAGAAGAGTTAGCGCGGTCGGTGAAACCTCATGGACAAGTTACTGTACACATCGTTTTTCCAGCTCAATCGGATGGCTATTACCTTCGAATTTGGAAAAGCACCTTTTTGTATTCGCGAAGTTCGGAGCATCGAAGTCGCTTAATGCATGTCGAAAATATCACCATCGCCCCCTACTGGACCGAAGTTCTACCACATCACACACACACGTTCACGCTCATTTTTGAAGGCTTTCCCGCCGATGTATTATTATTTGATTTAACCGAAGAAATCCCCGAACCGGGCGGTTTTCATTATGCCAATATTGTCCGCAATGAACAGGATGTGTATTGGATTAGAGGTTAGGGTGATGTGCTGGTGTGTTGATGTGCTGATGTGCTAATGTGCTGATATGCTGATGTGTTAGTTTGCTGGTGTGCTCCCTTCGACAAGCTCAGGGAGTGCCTAAATCCGCGCACTGAGCCTGTCGAAGTGTGCTAGTGTTTATATTTCAAAATTCGTAATTCGTAATTCGTAATTCGTAATTCGTAATTAATAATTATTTCACCCAATCATTTCCATGAAATCATACCGATTCACATCGAATAAATGTGAGGTATGGATATTCGATAAGGCTGTCATCATGATTTCTTTTCGGTTAGGATATTGAGCTTCCCAATCGAGCATCATTTTCTTAATGACTTTGCGTTGCATATTTTCTTGTGAGCCGCAGAGATTACACGGAATAATAGGAAATTCGCGCATTTCGGCGTAGCTGGCTATATCGGCTTCTTTGCAAAATGCTAGTGGGCGAATAACTACATGTCGCTGGTCATCGGTTCGGAATTTGGCAGGCATGGCCTCGAGTTTTCCGGAGAAAAAGAGGTTTAAAAAGAAGGTCTCGAGAATATCTTCGCGGTGATGCCCTAAAGCGAGTTTATTACATCCCATTTCTTCGGCAGCATCGTACAAAATGCCGCGTCTTAAACGAGAACACAAGCTGCACATGGTCTTTCCTTCAGGTACTTTTTCGGTGACGACCGAATAGGTATCTCTTTCAAGAATGCGATATGGAACACCCAACTTCTCAAAATAATTCGGCAAAATATCGGGTGGGAATCCCGGTTGCTTTTGATCGAGGTTTACAGCTACAATCTCGAAGGAATGTTGCATCACCATTTGTGCGTGAAGTAACATATCGAGCATCGTGTAGGAGTCTTTTCCACCCGAAAGACAGACCATTATCTTATCGTCCGGTTCGAGCAAGGTGAATTTCGCTTGCACATCCCAAACACCTTTTCGCAAACGTTTTGTAAGCGGCTCCTGATTGAATTTAGTTGCTTCCACGGCGCAAAAATAATAATTATCGGGAGCTCATATAAACACAAAAAAGCCCGTCTCCTTTTCAGAAAACAGGCTACTCATTTGATACTTTAGATTATTGCAATTTAGCACACCATAAAGATGCATTCAACAATAATTTAGAGTGACTATACACACCCCAACCATTGTAAAGCACATTTCCCGAGTTTCCTGTTCCATCATCTACCGGAGAACTATCACCTAACACAAACACCCGTCCTGTTCCGAAAGTACTCACCGCACACAAAAGGTTGTTGTTGTTTTTCGTTACGCTTGAATTCCATACCAATCCTTGCACATTTGGATTTGCAGTTGGATTGATAGTTATTGTAGCCCCATTGTTGAATTGCACCGATGTAACTGTTCCTTGTGTTCCATTCAATACCGGATGTGTAGTTGTACTTACGTTCGTTGATGTAGTTGATATATCTGTATAATCGATACTAAATCCGAAAGGATTGTTTTGAACGGTATTGTTTGTCATTAAATCGTTCCAAATTTCAGGAGAATCCCAACCATCATTATTACGATCAGAAATAGTATGATCAGAAATCATCATTAAACTACCACCATTCTGCACAAAGTTTAGAATTGCAGTTTTCTCAGCAGAAGTAAATAACGTATTAGGCTCATCCACAACAAATACATTATAGTTACTCAAATCTTGCGTATTGCTGGAATTTCCGTATGTAATTGAAACCGTAGATGGTAATGTTTCAACAGCATGCCCCAATTTCACTAATGCAATTCCCCAAGCTGAAATAGCTCCTCTCCAATAGGTTTCTGAAGTACTGGATGTTACATTACTTTGTAAAGGTGTCGGATAACGCGCTGCAGAAGCATCTTGATCTAGCACCCAATCAGCATTTCCGGCTTGTTCAGCATGACGATTATCGAATAAGAATTTCTTAGGACCAGCTGGAGCAGTAGTAATTGTAAATGATGCTGAAGTACTTGTACCTCCGCCTGGAGCAGGTGTTACAACAGCAATAGTCGCAGAACCAGCTGTCGCAACAAGTGCTGCCGATACAGTAGCACTAAGTTGAGTACTATTATTAAATATCGTCGTTAATGATGTTCCATTCCATGTCACAGTTGAACCATTCACGAAATTACTTCCAGTTACAGTCAGCGTAAAAGCAGCAGATCCAGCAACTTTTGTATTTGGTGAAATGGAACTTAAACTAGGTGATGGATTCGTTGTACTAAAATCACTAATACTTATATCATCAAAGTTAATGCGATTGGTTGATGCATCTGTTTTACGTATATCGAAACGGATAGAACCACCCAAATTCACTTTAAATGTTGTTGCGGTAAGTGAAGTACTTGATGTGGTTACAGGTGAACCGAATGCAGTCCACGTAGAACCTGAATTTTGAGAATAATACAACTGCCAAGTACAAGCTGCATCTGTTCCATAAAGAGCGTGGTTGATAATTACATCACCAGCGCCTGTTGTACGATCGAAATTCATAGTAAGCTTCCCTGAATTACGAACACGAGCCGACTTCGCACCATTTTTACGATCAGAAGTAGAATTTCCAATCAAGGCATCATTGAAAGTCCAAGAACCAGAAGTAAGGCTTACTGACCCAGTTGTGTAAGCAGTTTTAGTTCCGGTTTCCATTGTTTCAAACAACAAGGATTTTGAA
Source organism: Flavobacteriales bacterium (assembly GCA_035388945.1). Lineage (GTDB taxonomy): Bacteria > Bacteroidota > Bacteroidia > M30B66 > M30B66 > CALQRR01. The sequence continues at coordinate 2,775 of DAOOQW010000017.1, read as the reverse complement.
TGAGGGGTAGATTGAACCGTTTGACTGGCTTCATTTTGTGTGATGATTTCTTTTTGACAAGACATCACTGTTAGGGCAAAAATAACTACCCAGAAAGTGTATATTTTCTTCATGTTTTTTGGTTAAGACTGTGCAATATAGAATGTATAACTAGGATGCCATGTTATGAGTAAAATAAATTATTAAAAATGTATGTTAATAATAAATCACCAGTTCGTTTTAAGGTTAGTTATAATTAAATGCACTACCTGCTCAATTTAAATAAAGAATTATGTAAATAATTATACTGAAAAACTAACTTAAGTGCTCTATTTTAGTACTTGAAATTGAATTGTTTATAATGGAAGATGAAGTATCAATAAATCAGAATACTGGATTATCAAAAGAGCAAGTATTATTATCTGCCAAAAATTCCGGGACTAACAAACTTAACTTTAAGAAAGAAAATTCTATCGTTCATTCATTAAAGAGTTTATTAAAGGAGCCCATGATATTGTTGTTGCTTCTTGCTTCAACTATATATTTTATTACTGGTGATCAAGCAAATGGAATATTCTTAGCATCAGCCATTTTACTTGTTTCATTTATTTCATTATACCAAGAATCTAGAAGTAGAGAAGCATTAGAAAATTTAAAAGAACTAACAAAGCCACTTTGCAAAGTCATTCGAGATTCACAAACGCAAGAAATTCATAGTGATGACTTAGTAATTGGTGATATTTTAATTCTTGAGGAAGGAGACTCGGTTGCTGCTGATGCGGAATTAATTCAGTTAAATGATTTCACTGTAAATGAATCAATATTAACGGGAGAATCTTTTGCCGTTAGTAAAGAACTAACAGGTGAAAACCGAATGGTATTTCAAGGAACATCAATAGCAACAGGAAGAGCTCTTGCTAAAATAATTGCTATTGGTAATGAAACTCGTTTAGGTAAAATTGGAAAAAGCATAGAATCTATTCCAGAAGAAAAAACACCTCTTGAAATTCAAATTGGTCACTTTGTCAAAAAAATGATCATAGCTGGTTTAATCGTATTTATTTTGGTTTGGGGAATTAATTATTATTTATACCAATCCATATTAACCAGTTTATTAAAAGCACTCACCTTAGCAATGAGTGTGATACCGGAAGAAATACCTATGGCCATGACAACCTTTATGGCACTTGGAGCGCGAAGATTGATGTTGATGGGAATTATTGTCAAACAAATGAAAACTGTTGAAACCTTAGGTAGCGCAACTGTAATTTGTACAGATAAAACTGGCACGCTAACGGAAAATAAAATGAGTCTCTCGAAGGTATTCGTGCCTTCACAAAACAAGATTTCAGACGCTAATTCCGCTCTTTCAAATGAGGAATTAGAATTGATTCGAATCGCCATGTGGGCAAGTGAACCCGTACCTTTTGACCCGATGGAAATTGCTTTGCATGAAGCCTATTTAAAATCCATAAAACCTGACGAACGCCCTAATTATAAACTCATTCATGAATATCTATTAGAGGGTAATCCACCCATGATGACACATATTTTTGAGAACAACTCAAAAGTTCGAATTGTAGCAGCAAAAGGTGCAGCTGAAGCTATATTAAGTGTATGTCCAAACATAACTAACGTAGAAAAAAATAATATTCAAAAATCTATACGAGAATTAGCATCTAAAGGCTATCGAATTTTGGCTGTTTCGAAAGCTAATTATGAAGGAAACAATTTCCCAAAAGAACAAACTATTATAAAGTTTGAATTTGTTGGTGTTGTTGCTTTTGAAGACCCTCCAAAAGAAAATATAAAAGAAACCTTAGAAGCTTTTTATCAAGCTGGAATTCAAGTGAAAATTGTAACCGGCGATAATGCAGAAACCACCCAAGCAATCTCCAAAGAAATTGGGTTTAAAGGTTTTGAGGATAGTATTACTGGGGCAGAATTAATGAAACTCAAAGACGAGGAATTAAAACGAGTTGTAACTGAAAAGCAGATTTTTGCCCGCATGTTTCCAGATGCAAAACTGAGAATTATCAATGCACTAAAATCGAATAATGAAATTGTTGCCATGACCGGTGATGGAGTAAACGACGGACCAGCTCTCAAAGCTGCTCACATTGGTATTGCCATGGGTAAAAAAGGTAGTGAAATTGCTAAACAATCAGCCTCCTTAATATTAGTGGAGGACGACTTATCAAAAATGGTAGATGCTGTTTCTATGGGAAGGAGAATTTATGCCAACCTGAAAAAGGCAAATCGATACATTATTTCTATTCATATTCCAATCATACTAACTGTATTTATTCCATTGGCTCTAGGCTGGTTATATCCAACATTATTCTCTCCAATTCATATAATCTTCCTAGAATTAATTATGGGTCCAACCTGTTCTATTGTATTCGAAAATGAGCCCATTGAAAAAAACGCAATGACTCAAAAACCTCGTCCTTTTACTAGTACATTTTTTAGCTGGAAAGAATTAAACATTAGCATTTTACAAGGATTAATGATCACTGTGGGAGTTCTAGGAATTTATCAATATGCAATTCTTCAAGGAAATTCTGAATCAGTAACTCGTACAATGGTATTCCTAACTTTAGTTACGTCTAATATTTTATTGACCTTAATTAATCGCTCATTTTATTATTCAATTCTTCAAACTATGCGATTAAAAAACAATCTAGTTCCAATCATAATCGGAATAACCATTTTACTGACAATTGCACTCGTTACAATCAATCCCGTAGAACAGTTTTTTGGTTTCTCTCCTTTGACTTTAACTGAATTAATTCC
>DAOOQW010000016.1:12874-22778 GCA_035388945.1 Flavobacteriales bacterium | reverse complement strand
AACAGGAAACATGTGTTATTATAGGTTGAAAGTAAATATCTGGAACAACCGTGATCATAGCTGTATCACTAGCTATAAATCCGTCAGCATCAGTAACTGTTAAACTAACTTGCTGCGATACATTACTACAAAGTGTGATAGTACTATCGTTACTACCATTTGACCACAAATAGCTGTAAGGTGGAGTTCCGTATGCTTTTGAAACTGGAAAAGTCAAACATTGTCCCGGACAAATAGTGTCTCCAGTTATGGCAATCCGAAAAACACATGGAGGAACAATTACCGTTTGAGTAGCTGAGGCTGTACATCCTTGATCAGAAACCAACTGTAATGAAATAGGATAAGAACCTGGGCCCGGATAGGTAACATTAACGGTCGATTGAGAGGATGCGCTAGGTAAAGCTGAGCCTCCAAAAGTCCACTGTTGAGAAGCTATTATTCCTGAACTAATCGTACTTAACGATTGTACTTGAACAGGCAAATCACAAGCTGGAGCTTGGTATTGAATAACTGGAACTGGAATAGGTGCAACTGTAATAGGTACTTGTGCATTCGTCACACAACCATTAAATGCTGTTAGATTTAAGGTATAGATTGTTGTTACAGCAGGTGATACTGTAATGGATTGAGTGGTGATATTTCCCGGCTGCCAAGCAAATGAGGCATATCCTGATGGAGCTATAAGGGTAACCGATTGACCAGGACAAATGGTATCAGCCAAAGCAGCTAAGGTAGATGGCGAGCAAGATGCATCTACATAGGCATAACCAAAGTGTCCTCCCTGACTACAATCACCAACGGTAAATTCAACCGTAACACTTTGTCCCATGTAGTTCGATAGATCGACGTTTACTGTACTCCAAGGTTTGTATCGAACACCTGTACAAGTGGTGGAATTAAAAAAACCGGGTAAACTCGCAGCGGCAGAAACGATAAATTCGGAACAAGGAATAACATCCCCTTGATCGTTTCGTAATCGTGCAATGAAGAAAGGTTGTTCGGCTGATGTATGACCGGGATCCTCAAAAACCACGGCGTATCGATAAGTAAAACTGGAATTAGATGCTCCAACAAGAAATGTTTGAGAAATCATTTCAGCTTCGGCACCTGTATTATTGTTTCCAATCATCACCGATCGTGAACCTCCTAAAGGATCTACCTGCGGAAAACCACCACATGGATCTGTTCCGCCTGTTGTTATGGTATGTCTTCCATTTACAACTCCAATATTCGTAGTTTGATAAGTTGGAGTTGGCGATCCTGCGGGAGCTGTAACCGATTTACCTGTAGTACATAACCATGAATTGAGATTTCCATCTTCAAATCCCATATTGGAACAAGCAGGCTGGACCACTATTGGAGTTAAGTTTACTGTTAAATCGTATTGATAACAGTTCGCATAGAAATTATTAATCATTAAAGCATCAAGAGCAATAAAATAAACTACTCCAGCTATAACCGGGATAATAGTTACTGCACCTGAGTTATTTCCTTGGACTGATGATAAACAAGTCCCTGTTCCTGGGCAACCTTCATAAACAGATAAAACCGGATTAGCTTGTCCACTTGCATGAATATCATTTAATCGAACGAAGAGCAAACCATCTTGAGCAGGAATTACAGTGTAAAACCAATCTTGTCCACCATAAGGATTGCTAAAACCAGAAGCACTTAAACAACCATTAGTACCCGTATAATCATTCCCATCACCGCAAAGTGTCTGGTTATTTGTAAAAAAAGGTAGAGAAATAGGATTTGCTTCAGAAGTAATACAAGTATTACCTCCTTGTGACCATACATCTGCCGACCGAAGTACAAGCAAAAGCACCCAAATAATCCTCCACATTGAAGAAGCCCAATTCATTCAGATTTGCTTTAAGTAACAGGTATAGCATGCGGTCAGGACATTGGCTATTGTCAATTAAAACGGAAAGCTAGGAATGAGGTTACGTATATCTGGGTGTGCTGTAAGTTTCAAGTTTAATCAGTTGTTTAATCACATATAACAAGCTGATAATCTGTGTTTTCGTGTTTTTCACAAATGAATGAACAATGTCAGAAAGATTAAACAACCTATTAGTCAATTAAATAGGCTTTTGGTAAATTATCCATTAGTTTTGAGAAGAACTAAAAACACTAAAGACACATGCAGCCGGTAATGGCCAAAATCAAGGAGTTTTTGAAAAGAGGGGAATTCTTCTTTCCGATTCGGCTCTTGATGGTGCATTTCAAATACAATATTCTGCTGCTCGTATTTTGGGTAGTATTGTTTGCTTATGTCCTTCGCTTGTGGGGAAACGACTTTGGAGTGCCGCTTCTATTTCTAGATCCAGAATACCTCGGTAAGGTTGATTTCTTCTCCTACTTAATGTTAGGTGCTAGTTGTGGAGCATTTATCATGGCTTTTCAAATTGCCAGCTACATTGTAAATTCACATCGCTTCCCTTTCCTAGCCTCTGTTTCCAAGCCATTCGTTAAATACACAATCAACAACTTCATCATTCCGGTAAGTTTCATTTGTACATTCCTAATCTGCAACTTTCAGTTTCAGGATAAATATGAAACAACTACTCGAACCGATATTTTCCTTAATTCTTGCGGATTCGTAATTGGTGCAGGTTTCTTTTTCCTTCTTAGCTTAACCTATTTCTTCAGTGTTAGTAAGGATATCTTTCACTTATTTGGAATCGATATCCTCAGAAAAACAGATCGCAAACGTGTCCAGAAAATCCAATTGAAGGAAAATGTCTGGCAACGTATATCGGTATCTAAAAAGCCTGCATCGGTAATTCATGTTGAAACATACTTAACTAATCCTATCCGAATAGCTCGAGCCCGCGAAACGGCTCATTACAACCCCGAAATCATCAATCAAGTATTCCGTCAAAACCACTTAGCTGCAGCCATTTTCGAAATCGCAGTTGTGATAGTAATGGTCCTACTTGGACTATTTCGGGATGTTCCATTTTTCCAAATACCTGCAGCAGCAAGCATTTTTGTGAGTTTTACCATGTTGCTCATGTTGGCAAGTGCTTTTCATACCTGGCTGAAAGAATGGTCAATCCCCATATTCATCGTCCTATATTTAACCATTAATTGGCTTTCAGGATATGAGTTTTTTGGAAAACGGAATCAAGCATTTGGACTCGATTACTCAACCGAAGCAGCAGTCATTCCCGATTCCATGCTGTTTGATCGGCAACGAAAAATTCAAATCACACGAGACACACGAAAAGGGTTAGAATCATTAGAAAGATGGAAGAAACGGGCATGGAAAGGGGATAATCAAAAGCCAACCATGATTTTCTTGAACGTAAGTGGAGGTGGATTGAAATCAGCATTATGGACTGTTTCAGCTTTGCAAGCTGCTGATTCTGCTTCTCAAGGACATCTTTTAAAGAACACACGTTTGATAACGGGTTCGTCGGGCGGTATGATTGGAGCAGCATACATGCGTGAGTTATACTTGCGAAAGACTTCGGGTATGATTGACAACCTCTACGATAGCACTTATACCGAACGAATCAGTAGAGATTTACTCAATGCGGTTGGATTTTCTTTGGCGGTTAGTGATGTTTTCTTGAGACTTCAACGCGTTAAAATTGGAAAACATTCCTACACCCGCGATCGGGGTTATGAATTCGAAAAGGCTCTCAATACCAATACGGGTTTCATTCTCGATAAAAGTCTGAGTGCCTATAAAATGCCCGAGGAAGCAGCTTTAACTCCTATGATGATCTTCTCTCCTACCGTAATTAATGATGGAAGAAGAATTCTCATCAGCCCACAACCCATTAGTTACTTAACTTCTACACCAGTAAAAACGGGTACTATCTTAAGAAGTTTGCCCGAGGACATTGAGTTTAGTCGGTTTTTTAGAGATCAGGATGCTGATCAACTACGTTTCACTTCTGCCATTCGGATGAGTGCCACATTTCCATATATTTTGCCATCTGTGTCCTTGCCTAGTAATCCGATTATGGATGTTATGGATGCAGGTTTCCGAGATAATTATGGCTTGCGAACATCCATTCGCTATTTGTATCATTTTAGAAAATGGATTGCAGCGAATACCGATCGGGTGATATTTCTTCAAATCAGGGAAAACCACAAAGCTTACGACTTGAAAACCCATGAAAAAAGTACGATTTCAGAATTGCTCATGTCGCCACTTGGGAATGTGTACGAAAACATGTTTCGTATTCAGGATTATCAAAACGACCAATTACTTATGTATGCTGATAGTTGGTTTGATGGGAAATTGGAATTTGTTGAGCTCGATTTAAATCCGCCTTCTCATCCAAGTGATGAAATTATTTCGATGAATTTCCATCTTACATCTTTGGAGAAGAAACGTATCCGCCAGGCGATAAAACTACCCGAAAACAAATCAGCCATTCTTGCCCTTCAGAAATTCCTGCAAAACTAGAAAGGCTATAAAACAACAAAGCCCCAAAAAGGGGCTCTGTCTTAATTACAACAACCAAACTAACACTAACTTAATATTTCTTTTACTAAGGTGGAGATCAGTTTACCATCGGCACGACCAGCGAGCTTTTGGGTAGCTGCCCCCATCACCTTCCCCATGTCTTTTACAGAAACTGCGCCAAGTTCAGCAGCAATTTCTTGGAGGACAACACGAACCTCTTCAGGGGAAAGTTGAGCAGGAAGGTACTTTTCAATAATGTCGGCTTGAAACGTTTCAGCATCAGCTAATTCCGGACGATTCTGCTGAACATAAATAAGAGCAGATTCGCGACGTTGCTTAACTAATTTCTGAAGCAATTTTATTTCTACATCATCACTTAACTCGGCTCCAACTTTCTCAGTTTTAGCCAATAGTACCGCCGATTTCACTGCGCGTAATGCCTCGAGTTTTTCTTTCTCTTTAGCAAGCATTGCAGATTTGATATCAGCATTGATTTTTTCTTCCAAACTCATGATAGCAGGTATTAAAAAATTTATCAGTCTACGTTATCGTGTAGAAAGGTATTATTCGGACGAATTTCCGGTTTTTTATCATCTGGATTTTCGCTCAATGTATAACGAGAAACATTGGTTTCGGATGATACATCTACTTGTTGTAAATGCACATTACGACGACGGAATGCAGGCACACTTTCCAAATCAGAAACTGGAGATGGCGTTTTAAGCTTAATGCTCAAACGTTTCAAATTTTCCATACGCTCAAGTGAACGACGCACTTGTTCGCTTTCTTCAGCTTCGCTTGTGCTTGCCTCAGAAACCGTACTCAATACAAAGTTTAACTCCGGACGATCAGCTCCTTGGATTAAAACATCCTCATCAGCATCACGTAAAGTTGAGCTTGTACTAGTAGAGGTTTGAGTTTCTTTTGGAGTATTTACAACCTCATTCACATGCGAGCGATTGGTATTGCTTTGCTCATCTAGTTTCAAAACTTTACGTTCTTCTTCTAATTGTCCGGTAAGAATTCCAGTTGCAACAAGCGTTACACATACCGAACGACCTAATGAAGTATCGTTCGAAGTACCCATAATAACGTTTGCATCCCAACCAGCTTCTTCTTGCATGTGATCCATCAAATCACCTACTTCATCCATCATGATGTCTTCACCGTAAGCGATGTTCACCAAAATGTGTTTCGCTCCACGGATACTACTATCATTCAACAATGGAGAAGATAGTGCTGATTTCAAGGCACGCATGGCTGCACCTTCACCATCGGCAATGGCTGATCCCATAATGGCAGATCCACCATCTTTCATAACCGTATTTACATCGGCAAAATCGACGTTGATTTGTCCGGGAACGGTGATAATCTCAGCAATTCCTTTTGCAGCTGTAGTTAATACATTATCAGCTTCAGCAAATGCAGCAGTTAAGCCTAGATTACCGAAAATCTCACGAAGTTTATCGTTCGAAATCACGAGTAAAGTATCTACGCTTTTACGCAATTGCTCTAAGCCATCTTCGGCTTGCTTACGACGTTTTTTTCCTTCAAATGTGAAAGGAATTGTAACGATACCAACCGTTAAGATTCCCATTTCACGCGCTGTAGAAGCAATTACAGGAGCTGCTCCTGTACCAGTTCCTCCGCCCATACCAGCTGTTACGAATACCATTTTGGTTTCACGACCGAGTATTGTTCTTAGGTCATCAATATTTTCAATGGCAGCATTACGTCCTACTTCAGGAATAGAACCAGCTCCGCGGCCCTCAGTAAGTGTTAATCCTAGTTGCACCTTAGTTGGGATTGCACTAGCATCTAACGCTTGCTGATCGGTATTACAGATAATAAAGTCAACCCCGCGAATTCCTTGACGGAACATGTGGTTAACTGCGTTGCTTCCGCCTCCACCAACACCTATTACTTTAATAATAGAGTTTTGTGGGTTCTGGGGAAGCTCGAAGGTCATGTTGATCTCTTTCTTCTCACTCATGGCTATTGTCGTTTGTGTTGTTGTTTGTGGTATGTTGTGTTGTTGTATTCAATTATTAAGCATTCTTCTCGTTATCGTCGTCGAAGAAATTCTTCGTCTTAGCGAAAATGGCATCGAAGAATCCTCCCGATTTTTGAGGTTTAGGTTTCACACCTAATTGTTTCAAATCTTCTCGAACGCGTTTGCTATCGCTCAATTCGAAGCCTTTGATTACCAGCCCTACAGACGTGGCAAACATCGGAGAAGCAATTTCTTCAGTTGCTTTCGACAAGTGCTCATTGGGATATCCAATACGTGTGTCCATGCCGGTCATGTATTCGATTAACTGAGATACATGCTTCAACTTGGCACCTCCGCCTGTCACCACGATTCCGGCAATGAGTTTCTTCTCATATCCCGAATTCTTGATTTCATAATAGATATGCTCAATGATATCTTCCATCCTAGCCTGAATGATGTTGGCCAGATTCTTCAAGCTGATTTCTTTAGGCTCTCTTCCACGTAATCCAGGAATAGAAACAATCTCATTCTCTTTGCTTTCGCTGGCAAGAGCGGAACCAAATCGAATTTTGAGCATTTCAGCTTGATCTTTTATAATGGAACAGCCTTCCTTAATGTCTTCGGTGATGATATCTCCACCTAAAGCAATTACAGCTGTATGACGAATAATTCCTTCTTGGAAAATTGCAATGTCGGTTGTTCCTCCACCAATATCAACCAATGCAACTCCTGCTTCCTTCTCTTCCTTGCTCAAAACCGCCTCAGCCGAAGCCAATGGTTCAAGAATTAATCCGGTTGCTTCTAAGTTTGCGCGATTAACACATTTGTAGATGTTCTTGGCAGCTGCAATTTGTCCGGTGATGATATGGAAATTAGCTTCCATCCGAATTCCGCACATCCCAATCGGATCTTTAATTCCTTTCTCATTGTCGATGATGTATTCTTGCGGCAAGGCATGAATAATCTCTTCTCCCGGTAACATCACTAGCTTAAACATATCCTGTGTAAGCACGTCAATGTCGGTTTGCGTAATTTCTTGCTCGTAATTGCTACGCATCAAAACACCGTGATGCTGAATGGACTTGATATGTTGACCGGCAATACCAACATTCACCAAGCGAATGTCAACACCCGATACATTCTCAGCTTCTTCCACAGCAGCACGTATACTTTGTACGGTACGTTCGATATTCGATACGACACCGCGTTTCACCCCAATAGAAGTGGATTTCCCATGGCCGAGAATCTCGATTTTTCCATGCTCGTTCCGTCTACCTACCATGGCAACTATCTTGGTGGTACCAATATCAAGGCCGACTATGATTTCTGAGTCCATGATTTAGTTTATGTTTTTGGTACAAATAATTTGACTGTTGTATTTGAGATTCAGCGAACGGTAGGCATCCCAACCAACAAGAGGTAATCCCTCGCGATAGAACAGCTGTAGTCGTTTGAATTTATCTTCAAGATCTTGCGTAGAGCCAAGTAGCACACTGGATGGACCTATTTCTGGAACCATTTCCAAATCACCATCTTCATGAACTACCACTTGTTCCAATTGAGCCCAAATGAATGTATCTCGTTTAGCAGCTAAGGCAAACGTGAACAAATCATCGGTTGTAGAACCTGCAGCGAGACTATCATTTGCGATAATATCCTTTACACTCATGCTCAACTTGTAATATGGGTCGTTGATAGCACCTGTTGCCACCGGAACTCGAGCAGTAAATCGTTCGATAAGTGGCATGTAGTTGCCTTGATCGTCGATGTAATAGCTTTCTCCGAACGAATCAATGACACGAATAAGTGGCGTACGTTGCACGATATCCATACAAAGCACTCCGCTAGGATTGTAGTACACATCGGCCGATTGAACTGCAGGATGATGCAGAATTTCGGTTTCGATTTCAAGTAAGTTGATATCAGCCGCACGTACCGAATCGATACGAATGCCTTTATTATGTAGCAAATCCAGCACATCTTCCTCCACAATAAACTGAACGGAAGAATCGCCTAGAATGGATACTTTATTCTCATTGCAAAAAGCCGCTTTCCGTTGCTGATTGACAAAGCCAAACAACACGATAACAGCCAATAAACTCAGCCCCCAAACGATCATTTTCACCAGTCCTTTTTTCATGGTAGAACAGGTGTTTGAGTGAGGCGTTGCCGGATGGGTTCAACCAGCATATCAATATCTCCAGCTCCTAACGTGAGTAGCACTTCAGGTTTGTGCGAAGCGATATAAGCAGCCAGTTCGTCTTTGCTGAGCAAGGATTTCTTGGCAGATGTAATTTTATCTAGTAAGACAGCTGAATTAACTCCTTCGATAGGAAGCTCACGAGCTGGGTAGATATCAAGCAAAATAACTTCATCCAAAAGCGATAAACTCTCGGCGAAACCATCTAGAAAATCGCGTGTTCGAGTAAATAAATGAGGTTGAAACACGCCCATTAAATGACGACCTGGATAGATACGTTTAACGGAAGTGATGCATGCACGCAATTCTTCTGGATGATGCGCATAGTCGTCGATAAATACAAAGTCGTTTTCACGCAGGATGTATTCGAAACGACGTTTAACTCCTCTAAAACTTTCCAATCCAGCACGAATCGATGCTTCCGACAATCCATTTAAATACACCGAAGCAATTGCTGCCAAGGCGTTCTCTACATTATGGAATCCGGGAAGTCCGAGCGTTAATCCACTCAAAAGATGACCCTGAATGCGCACATCAAAGCGGTATTTATCTCCCTCGGCAACACAATTTTCTAATCGCACATCAGCCGGCAATTCGGTATGATAGGTAATAGCTCGATCGTAAAGCCGTTGAGGTAAATCGAGTCCAGCTTTGAGAATCAAATTACCAGCAGTATCAACCTGATCAGCAAAATCGCAGAATGATTGAACTAGCGCGTCTTTCTTTCCATAGATATCGAGGTGATCGGCATCGGTAGAAGTAATTACGGCTGTATGAGGATGTAAATGCAAAAAGGAACGATCGTATTCATCGGCTTCGGCAACCAAGATGCTGGAAGTTGTTCCTGGCAGGTAATTGCTATTGTAGTTAACCGAAATTCCACCTAAGAAAGCAACCGGATGCATTCCACCTTGCTCAAGTAGATGGGCAATTAAGGTTGAAGTTGTTGTTTTACCATGCGTACCAGCAACCGCTAGTGTTTTATGGTTACGAGAAATCAATCCTAAAACCTCGGCTCGCTTGATAAGTGAATATCCTTGAGAGCGGAAATAATTCAACTGTTCGCTGTTGGCAGGAATAGCAGGAGTGTAAATCACTAAGACCTGCGATTTATCAGCGATAGAGGTTAGTTCTGATGGAAGTTTCTGAACCGAATCGACAAACCCAATGTTCATTCCTTCGGCGATGAGTTCCGAAGTGAGTGAAGTAGCTGTTTTGTCGTAACCACCCACAGCAATTCCCCGACGCAGAAAATAGCGTCCAAGAGCGCTCATGCCAATAC
>DAOOQW010000016.1:0-12774 GCA_035388945.1 Flavobacteriales bacterium | reverse complement strand
CCCACAGCAATTCCCCGACGCAGAAAATAGCGTCCAAGAGCGCTCATGCCAATACCGCCGGCGCCTAAGAAATAAACATATGTGACAGCTTGCAAATTCATGATCAGGCAGTCATCAGGTTAAAAACTTCATCCACAATAGTATTTGTTGCATCAGGTTTCCCCAATGAACTTATCGCTTTAACTAGTCCTTCGCGTTTTTCAGCATTAGAGGATAGATCAAGAGCAACATGTGCAAGTTTCGTACGTGCATCGCTATCTGTGACGAGCAATGCTGCCCCTTTTTCCACCAACGATTGTGCGTTGTGAGTTTGGTGGTCTTCGGAAGCAAAAGGATAGGGAACTAAAATGCAGGCTTTCTTCACCAAACAGAGCTCCGAAACAGCCAGTGCACCAGCTCGTGAAACAACCAAATCGGCTGCTGCATAAGCTAAATCCATCTCTTTTATAAATGCATAGGTTTGAATTCCAGCATCATTTAATTCGGCTACAGCAGCTGCGGCTTTTCCGTCAAAACCTTTACCGGTTTGCCAGATTAATTGAAGACCTTTTTCCTTAATCTGAGGTAAAGCCGCTAGAATACTTTCATTGATCGAAAGTGCTCCCAAACTGCCACCAATAACCAAAAGGGTTTGCTTATTAGGATTTAACCCAAAATGACTGATTGCTTTTTCTCGTTTCCCTTGTTGGTCGGCAATTTCCTGGCGGACAGGATTACCCGTTAAACGAATTTTATCGGCTGGAAAAAAGCGTTCCATTCCATCGTATGCGACACACAAGCGCTTTACTCGTTTCGCAAGCAACTTATTGGTGATTCCGGGATATGAATTCTGCTCCTGAACCAACGTTGGAATGCCTTTACGCGATGCCATAAAAACGATAGCACCACTTGCATATCCGCCCACACCAATCACCACATCGGGTTTAAATCGTTTGAGGATTTTCCCTGCTTCATTCAAAGCACCTATCAAACGGAATGGTACTAACAAGTTCTTAGGTGTTAACGAGCGTTGAATTCCTGTAATGTTCAATCCAACAATCTCATAACCAGCAGCAGGAACTTTTTCCATTTCCATGCGTCCTTTAGCACCAACAAATAAAATTTCTGCATTTGGATATCGCTCACGAATGCCGTTTGCAATCGCTACTGCAGGGAAAATATGCCCGCCTGTGCCTCCGCCTGAAATGATGAACTTATATGAGCGCATCTTCTCCTCCTTTCTCCTTTACACAAAAACGGCTAACACATAAAATTATTCCTATCGAAATGCTGGTAAACCAAATAGATGTTCCGCCCATACTCACCAAAGGCAGAGCTTGTCCGGTTACCGGAAACAAATTCACCGCAACAGCCATATTGATAAATGCCTGAAACAGGAGCATCAAACAGCATCCGACAGCTAAAAATGAAGCAAAGGCTTGCGGACTATATCTCACCATTCGCACGACTCGATACAATAAAATGAGGTACAAAAGCATCAGAATCGAAGCACCAAAGAATCCGTATTCTTCGAGAATGATGGCAAAAATGAAATCGGAATATGGGTGAGGCAAGAAGTTCCGTTGAGTAGAATTTCCGGGGCCTTGTCCAAATACACCACCGTTTGCAATGGCGATTTTAGCTTGTTCTGCTTGAAAATTCGCCTCTGATTCACCGCTGCTGAAATTCTCAATACGTGCTTTCCAAGTACCAATCCTTCCTGGCAAATCAACGTTTAATGCAACAACGATAAACAAACCGAAAGCAACAATTCCACTTCCTACCAACAAGAGGATATACTTCATATTCACTCGTCCAACAAACAGCAAAACCAAGGATGTGGCAAACAAGATGGCAGCAGTAGAGAAGTTCGCGGGTAAAATCAATCCACAAATCGCGAAAATGGGAATCATCAAAGGGACAAATGCCTCTTTGAAATCCTTAATCTGCTCTTGTTTCCGAGAAAGCAAACGCGCCAAATACATGATCAAAGCCAGCTTGGCAAAGTCGGAAGTTTGGAATGTAGCATTGATGATTGGTACCGTGATCCAGCGACTCGCTTCGTTCAAATTAGTACCAGTCAAAAGTGTAATCAACAAAAGTGGAACAGCTACCCAAAGAGCAATCTGTCCTATTCGGGAGAAGATTCGGTAATGAGCTAAATGTGTCACATACATAAGTCCGAGCCCGGTAAGCACCAAAAACAAATGCTTGATAAGATAATGCTCGGTATTTCCTCCCTGTTTTGCATACGCAAGTGATCCTGTAGCACTGTAAACAGCGAGTACAGAAAGCACAGAAAGCAGCAACACCACGATCCAGATGGTGCGGTCTCCTTTAGCGTATATCGATGGAAGGTTCATGTATGATTTGAAATATTAGAGTTCGCGAACCGCCTTTTTAAACTGGCGACCACGATCTTCGTAGTTCTCAAAAAGGTCGAAGCTGGCACAAGCCGGAGAAAGCAAAACGGTATCACCTTTTTTACCTAGTAAATACGCGGCTTTCACAGCTTCTGAAGCACCATGTGTATCCACAATATGTTCTACCATACCATGAAATGCATCGTGGATTTTTCCATTGTCTTTACCCATGCACACGATAGCTTTAACTCGACCACGAACAAGGTCGGCAAGCATTGTATAATCATTTCCTTTGTCCACTCCGCCAACAATCCAAATGATTGGATTAGTCATGCTTTCGAGCGCATACCAAGTTGAATTAACATTGGTTGCTTTTGAGTCGTTGATGAACTCGATACCATGAACTTTGGTAACAAATTCAAGACGGTGCTCAATATTTTCGAAATCCATCAGGCTTTCGCGAACGAGATCTTTGCGGATATCGAACACGCGGGCAGAGATTCCAGCTGCCATCGAGTTAAATTGATTGTGTTTGCCTTGCAGGGCTAGGTCGAAAATGGACATAATGAGTGGATCGTTTATAGTGAAGTGAATTTGATTTTCTTGGATAAATGCTCCTTGTTCCTGTGGTGTAGTAAGCGAAAACGGAAACTTCCGGGCAGGAGTTGGGTAATCGGCTAAGGCTTCAGCTGTAATGGGATCGTCGGCACAATAGACAAATGCGCCCTGTTCGTCCATATTCTGAAGGATGCGGAACTTGGAAAAGATGTAGTTCTGAAGTTGATAATCGTAACGGTCGAGGTGATCGGGTGTGATATTGAGCAATACCGCCACATCGGCTTTAAACTGATACATCCCATCAAGCTGAAAACTGCTCAATTCGAGTATGTAAAAATCACGTTCGGTTTGAGCAACCTGACGAGCAAAACTTTGTCCCACATTTCCAGCAACGCCTACATTCAAACCTGCTTTTTTGAAAATGTGATACGTCAGCAAAGTCGTGGTTGTCTTACCATTGGTGCCTGTTATAGCAATCAACTTTGCATTGGTATAACGTGCTGCAAACTCGATTTCCGAAATCACCGGAATGCCCCGTTTATGCGCCTCAACTACAATAGGAGCTTTATCAGGAATACCCGGACTTTTAATAATCAACTCAGCTCCTAATACACGTTCATCGGAATGAAATCCTTCCTCGAATGCTATTTCTTCGCGAAGAAGTTCATCCTTGTATTTAGGAGCAATAGTTCCTTTGTCAGAAACGAACACATTCCAGCCTTTGAGCTTAGCAAGCACAGCAGCACCGACGCCACTTTCGGCGGCACCCAGAATGGTTATATGTTGCTTCGTTTCCACAGACTAGCGGAGTTTTAAGGTTACAATGGTGAGTACAGCAAGAGCAATTCCTACAATCCAGAAGCGCGCAACGATTTTGGCTTCATGAAAGCCCATCTTTTGAAAATGGTGATGTAGCGGAGCCATTCGGAAAATCCTTCGGCCTTCGCCATAGCGTTTCTTCGTGTACTTGAAATAGCTCACTTGCATGAGAACACTTAGGTTTTCCACGAGGTAGATTCCACACAGAATAGGAATAAGCAATTCTTTGCGCAGCATGATGGCCACAACAGCTACAATTCCACCCAAAGCCAAACTGCCCGTATCGCCCATGAATATTTGAGCGGGATAGCTGTTATACCAGAGGAATCCAACACAAGCTCCGACGAAAGCGCTCATGTAGATTACAATCTCTCCCGAATCGGGGATATACATGATATTTAGGTAATCAGCGAAAATGAGGTTACCCGAAACGTAAGCGAACAAGGCGAGTACAAACCCAATGATACCAGTAGTTCCGGCGGCAAGGCCATCCAAACCATCTGTCATATTCGCTCCATTCGAAACAGCCGTGATGATGAAAATGACTACAGGAATGAAAATCAACCAAGCCCATTTTTCGTAGTTATCTCCAAGGAAAACGAGGATTTTAGAATAGTTGAACTCGTGATTCTTAACAAAAGGAATGGTAGTAATTGGTGCTTTTGCATCCACAAACTTTTGATTGTGAGCTGCCATGCCTGAACCATCAACAGTTTGAACAACTGGTGAGGCACCTACAATCTGACGACGAATGGTCACATCGGGGTGGAAATAAAGTAATGCGCCAACCAATAATCCAACACCTACTTGTCCTACAATCTTGAAACGCCCAGCTAAACCTTCCTTATTTTTCTTGAATACTTTAATGTAATCATCCAAAAAACCTATCAAGCCCAAGCCTATTGTAGAAACGAGCAAGGTTATTATATAGATATTATGCAGTTTGGCAAAAAGAATTGTTGGAATGAGAATGCACGATAGAATAATTAAACCGCCCATTGTGGGAGTTCCTTGTTTACTCATTTGTCCTTGCAAACCAAGGTCACGGATAATTTCCCCTACCTGCTTGAGTTGCAGATATTGAATTATCTTCTTTCCAAATACCATCGAAATCACCAACGACACGATTAAAGCCATCGCTGCGCGGAAAGAGATAAACTGAAACAGTCCAACTCCCGGTAATTCGGTGTGCTTATCGAGATAATCAAAGAGATAGTACAACATCAGCTTCCCTGTAGATTAAATGTTTCTTTTAGTTCTTGCATGTCATCAAATGGATGTTTCACGCCTTTGATTTCCTGATATTTTTCGTGGCCTTTTCCTGCAACGAGGATGATATCGCCCGGCTGACTTAAAGCACAAGCCGTACGAATAGCTTCGCGACGATCGGTGATAGCCAATACTTTTTTGTTATTCACGGCATCCACACCAGCTTTCATCTGCCGAATAATTTCTTCTGGCTCTTCCGAACGTGGATTATCGGATGTGAGAATTACTCGATCACTCATCTCGCAAGCAATACGAGCCATTTCAGGACGCTTAGCTGCATCGCGATCGCCTCCACAGCCAACCAAGGTGATTACCTGCTCGTTTCCAGTGCGTAGCTCATTGATTGTTCGCAACACATTCAGCAAGGCATCTGGAGTGTGAGCATAATCGACAATGGCAGTAATCTTATCGGTCGATTGCAAGTATTGAAAACGCCCTTCCACACTGCGAAGCGTACTAAGAGCGGTGAGTGTATTCACTTTATCCTGCCCCATCAAAACCGCAACAGCATAAACAGCTAGTAGATTGTAGGCATTAAACACTCCTATCAATTGAGTCCAAACTTCTTGATCATCAATACGAAGCTGCATACCACCGAGTTCCTTTTCAAGAATCCGACAGGTGAAATCAGAACTTTGACTTAAGCCATAGGTGTGAATGTGGGCTTTGGAAAACTCCGTCATCACCAATCCTTGCTCATCATCCCGATTAACCAATGCAAATGAATCGGCAGGTAATTGGGTGAAGAATTTTTGCTTTGCTGCAAGGTAATTCTCAAATGTTTTGTGGTAATCGAGGTGATCGTGTGTGAGATTGGTAAACACACCACCTGCGAAATCAACTCCAAGAATCCGGTGCTGATCAACCGCATGAGAACTCACTTCCATAAAAGCATAAGCACAACCCGCTTTAACCATTTTATCGAGCAAAAATTGCAGTTGTACCGGATCGGGAGTAGTATGGGTTGATGGTAGAATTTCGTCTCCTATTTGGTTCTTTACCGTGGATAACAATCCGCAGGAATGACCCAATGTTTTGAACAACTGGAACAACAGCGTTGCGATAGTTGTTTTTCCGTTTGTTCCTGTTACGCCAACAACTTGAATGCGGGAAGATGGATTATCGTAGAAGTTTGAAGCAATGATACCAAGAGCTTGAGCGCTGTCTTTGACAACGATGTAGCTCACTTTTTCTTTGCGCACTTCTGGCATCACCTCACACACGATGGCAATGGCGCCTAATTCTTCGGCCGCTTGAATAAATTGATGTCCGTCGGACAGCGTGCCTTTAACAGCTACAAACAGCCCATTCTTCTCTACTTTCCGCGAATCGGCGGTGATAGATAGAATTGCCAAATTGGTTGAGCCATGTAACTCAACGGCACCTGCTTTATATAATATGTCTCTGAGCAATCTCATATTATGCGAGTTCGAGCACTACTTCCATGTTTTTTTGTGCTGGCATACCGGCAGGCACAGATTGAGTTTTCACCAACCCGCGACCAATAATGCGAACACGTAATCCTTGATTTTCGAGCAGATAAACAGCGTCTTTCAATCCCATTCCACGTACATCTGGCACCTGATTGTGATTGACTTTATTTTTATCTGCGTAAGCTTTATAACCATTAACTCGCAGGTGAACCCATTCATCATCAGCCGGACGTTCACCTTGAATTCCCATTTTATTCATCATCACGGAAATGTCTCTTCCGTAACCCGAAATCTGTTTCTCACCTGTTGCTATAGCCAAAGTTGTTGAATGCTTTTCTTGTATGTCGATGTTTTGAGCATACAGCTTATCGGCTACTTCCTTGAAAACGGGTCCAGCTACCAAATTGGCGTAGTAAACCGAATTGTTCGTTGTGTTAACCACGACAATGCAAGAATACTTGGGATTGTCGGCAGGGAAATACCCAACAAAAGAGGCTTGATATTTCTTTGCTCCTTTTTCTCCATAACCCGATTTGCCTGAAGCAATCTGAGCAGTCCCAGTTTTACCGGCAATTTTGTAATATGGATTTTTCAAGTTGGTGGCTGTTCCACGTTCAACCACTCCTTCCAATAATGGCTTGAGTTTTTTAATTGTTTCGGGTGAACAGATAGATGGATCAATCGTAACTGGATCGAATCGTTTAACAGTTTGACCACGGTATTGAATTGCCTCCACAAATTGAGGTTTCATCAACTTACCATTGTTAGCCACAGCATTGTAAAATGCCAGAACTTGAATAGGAGCTAAACGACATTCGTATCCAATCGACATCCATGGCAAAGTGGTACCAGACCAAGTTTTACTTGACGGATCTTTGATAATTGGTTCTGATTCACCACTAATTTGTAATCCAAGTGCTTGATGCAAGTGGAATGACTTAATACGATCGGTGAATTTTTTTGGATTGGCGTGATAGGCTCTAAATACGGCTTGAGAAATAGCAGTATTTGAAGATAATTCAAGTGCTTTCGAAAGAGGAATCTTACCAAACCCACCTTCGTGAGAATCGCTCATGGTACGATTTCGGAACATTACTTTACCGCCATGAGTGTCGAAAATATCAGTTGGTTTAGCCAAGCCATCTTCGAACAGTGCCATTAAGGAAGCTAACTTGAAAGTAGAACCAGGTTCGGAACCACCACCAATGGCGTAGTTGTAATTTTCAGAATAAGTACTATCTCCGGTTCTTCCCAAATTGGCAATAGCTCTAACATAGCCCGTTTCCACTTCCATAAGCACCACGCAACCATTTTCAGCATTGTGCTTTTGAAGCTGACGCATGAGTTCGGCTTCTGCTACATCCTGAATTCCAATATCGAGGGTTGATACAATGTCGTTCCCTTCCTTCGGCTCTACTTCAGCTCCATCATTCAATGGAATCCATGTACCACCCGAAATTTTCTGCTCTAATCTTTTCCCCCGAACACCTTTTAAGTATTCATTGAAAGCACCTTCAATTCCGATAGAATTCATGCCTTCTTGATACCTTCCAAGTGTACGCAGTGCCAAATGGCGAAATGGCATCTCGCGTTTTGGACGCACCTCAACCAACATTCCACCGCGATAACGACCATAACGTAGAATGGGGAATTTCTTCATGATTTTCAAATCACCATGTCGAACATCCCGGCGTAATAAGTAATACCGATTTCTCTTCTTCCGTTCGTGACGTAGCTCGCGCTTGTATTGATCTCGAGTCTTGTCTTGGAAAGTATTGGCCATCATCATGGCTAATGAATCCACGCCTTTATCGAATATCTTATCTAAGTATTCGGCTTTGAGATCCATATAAACATTGTAAATCGGAACAGATGTAGCGAGTAAACTTCCGTCTGTTGAATACACATTTCCCCGAATCGCATCGATGGTATTTAATCGAATAGTCTGATGCTCTTTTTTCGCTAACCAAAACTCCCGCTTAACCACACCAATGCTAAAAGCCCGCCCCAAAATGAGCAGGCCAAACAGCACAACGACTATATAAATGAGTCGCAGCCTCCAGAGTATGTCTTTAGATGTTTCCACTACTCGTCGGAATGTGTTGAATCGGGATTGTCGATGAATAATTTATGAGGAGGTTCTTTTGCTTCTGAGAGTCCGAGTGGGGCAACCTGAACGGCAACCTGACTTTGATTGGAACGAAACATCAATTCCGATTTAAGGCTGATGTATTCGTCGCGGTATTCTTTCAATTGATTTCCAATGCGGTCGGTTTCACGAATGGTTCGTTCTGCATTGTAGGTATTGGCGATATAGAAACCCACGATGATGGCGATGAATAATGCGAAAGGTAGATTGCGTCTATTTCCAGCAGCATTCAGGAAACTTCCATCCACTACCTGAAGAAGCATAGCCGTAAATGCATTCTGCTTGCGCGGAGCACCTGTGGCTTTTTTTTCGTCTGTTGCTTTCTTCTTAAACTCGTTCATGCTTCGTTTTTTTCAGCAATCCTCAATACTGCACTTCTAGCTCTGTTATTCTTTTCTAATTCTTCTTCATCCGGCCTAATTGGTTTCCGAGTAATCGATTGATAGGGAACATGACTGTGTCCGAATAAATCTTTCTCTGCTTCCCCACTGAACTTCCCGCTTCGAATGAAATTCTTCACCAGTCTGTCCTCCAAGGAGTGATAACTCATCACTACCAATCTTCCTCCCGGTTTAAGAACTTCGACGGTTTGCAGCAGTAATTGCCTCAAACTTTCGAGTTCATCATTTACTTCAATCCGAATGGACTGAAATACTTGTGCAGCAAACGAATGCTCCTGTCCTCGTCTCATGAAGGGACGAATAAGATCCATTAGTTGCCCAGTAGTTTTAATTGGGCGGTCGGAGCGGACATTAACCAAGTGACGAGCAAGTTTCCCTGCATCATTCAATTCCCCGTATTCTTTGAAAATTCTTCTAAGCTCTTCTTCGGGATATGATTCGAGCAGTTTAGCTGCATTCAAATCCTGAAGCGAGTTCATCCGCATATCCAATGGGGCATCGAACCGAATCGAAAATCCTCTACCTGCCTCATCAAATTGATGCGACGACACTCCCAAGTCGGCAAGAATGCCATCAACCGGGATAGCCTTATACAGTTTCAGGTAGTTTTTGAGGTATCTGAAATTGTGCGGAATCAGGGTAAATCGATCGTCTTCTGGAACATTTCCTAAAGCATCATTGTCCTGATCAAAGGCGAATAACCTTCCATCTGGACCCAAATGCTTCAGAATCTCCCGACTATGTCCACCACCACCAAAGGTGACATCGACATAGGTGCCGGAAGGATTAATCCGAAGACCGTCTACACAAGCGTGTAAAAGAACGGGATCGTGATAGCTCATGCTTTCTCTGCATCACCACCAAGCTTGCCCATTACTTTTTCGGCGAGCTGAGCGAAACTGTCGGGATCATATGAACCCATCACGTCATCATAACCCGAAGCCGACCAGATCTCAATCTTGTTGAGATTAGCTGTAAACACTAGATCAGAAGTTATTCCGGCAAATTCTGCCAGACGGCGTGGAACCAAAATTCGATTGGTTGCATCCACCTCCACACTTACTGCTCCATTGGTAAACAGCCGGATAAAATCATCATTGTCCTTATTGAAACGATTCAGTTTCGATAAGTCATTCATGGTTTCCTCCCAAAGATCCATCGGATAAATAACCAAGCATCGACGAAACACACTTCGGTTGATCACAAAGCGCTCCCGCAAAGCAGCTGGAAACTGCTTCATCAGGCCGGCAGGCATCATCACCCGCCCCTTTGAATCTACCTTACATGAGTATTCCCCAATGTAATTAGTCATACCACAGGGTTAATTTGGGAGGTAAAAGTATAGAATAAAAAACCACAGCTTACCACATCTTACCACTTTGTTGAAAACTTGTTTCATTTATTTTTATTGTGCACCTCAAAACTCTTTCTACAAAGGGATTTCAGGCGGTGGTAAAAAGTGGAGGCATTTCTTACATTAAGACAAAACTAAACTATTTTTAGTTCGGTTTACACACCTATTTCCCCGCTTTTTCATGGCAATGGATATACTTCCCATAATTTGGTTACTTTTGGTCGGTTTCTAAAGAATAACGAATGCAAGAGGAACTGATAAAAGAAGGTGAATTCAATTATATAGAGCAGGGAAATGGCCCAGTATTGCTCATTCTTCACGGACTTTTCGGTGCACTTAGTAATTTCCGAGATGTGCTCGATCGGTTTAAGGATGACTTTACAGTGGTTATTCCTATGATGCCGATTTATGGACTTCCTGTTCAGGAAACGCATGTGAGAAGCCTATCAGCTTTCATCCACCGTTTTGTTGAATTCAAAGGATATAAGGAGATTAACCTTTTAGGTAATTCTCTAGGAGGACATGTGGCACTAGTATATGTGCTAACTCATCCCGAAAATGTTCATTCTATGATTCTTACTGGAAGTTCTGGTTTGTATGAGAATGCTATGGGAGGATCGTTTCCTCGCAGAGAAGACTACGAGTTTATCCGTAAAAAAGTAGAGTTTACCTTTTATGATCCTCAAACAGCTACTAAAGACTTAGTAGACGAAGTGTTTGAAATCGTTAACAACAAGGAAAAACTCATCCGGATTTTAGCATTAGCTAAATCAGCTATTCGTCACAACATGGGCGATGATTTACACACCATGAATTTGCCCGTTTGCCTCATCTGGGGTAAAAACGATCAAATTACTCCTCCTGAAGTAGCCGACGAGTTTCATCGATTATTACCACAATCGGATTTATTCTGGATTGATGAGTGCGGACATGCTCCTATGATGGAACGCCCAACTGAATTTAATAATATTCTAGAACCTTGGCTTCAACGCCTATTTGCTAGTTCGAAATGAAAGTAGATACTCAATTGGTTGATGAATTAGCGCATCTTTCGCGCTTGTCCTATCAAAATGAAGCGAAGGCTGAAATCGTTTCCGACCTCAACAAAATTTTGGCTTTCGTAGAAAAATTGAATGAAATCAACACCGACGGAGTTGAACCACTTATCTACATGGTAGATGAAACAAATATCCTTCGCCCAGATGTTGCCCGCTTAGATATAACACAAGGAGAAGCATTGAAAAATGCTCCGAAAAAAGACTCCGATTTTTTCCGAGTTCCGAAAGTAATCGAACAATAAAAAAGGCGCTTTAGGCGCCTTTCTTTTTTCTACTAAGTCTTAGCAATATTGCTCAAATGCCATCAGAAGATTGTCGGCAATCATTTGAGGAGTTCTACCTTCAATATGATGACGTTCAATAAAATGAACCAGTTTGCCATCTTTAAATAATGCCATTGCTGGTGATGATGGTGGATATGGAGCAAAATATTTACGTGCTTGAGCTGTTGCCTCCGCATCGTTTCCTGCAAACACAGTTGTCAAATGTTCAGGTTTACGAGCCGCTTTTTCAATAGCCATTTTCACACCTGGACGAGCCGATCCTGCCGCACATCCACATACAGAATTTACAACAACAAGTGTTGTTCCTGTTGTGCTGGTTAATGCCTGATCAACATCTTGTGCATTGCGTAATTCCTGAAAGCCTGCGCTTACAAGCTCTTCACGCATTGGGGTTACTATTTGTTCGGGATACATCAGTATTGTTTTTCAAATTGGGTTGTCAAAGGTAGTGCAAATTTAAAATAACGGTCGCTTCGTCACTTTCTGCTGTCACTTCTTCCGGTCGGTTGTATAACGTACCAAATTTATGAACGATGTACGATAGGCACTTTCAGGAAATGCCTCCAAAGCTGTTAACGCCTTATCGCGGTACTCAGCCATCCGTTGCTCGGCATAACGAATTCCATCACCTGCCTTAACCCATGCAATCACCTCTTCTACTCGTTTGGGATCTGTATTGTGGTTCTTGATGATATTGATAATCTTCCGCTTAAGTGCTTTATCAGCATTCGCTAAAGTATAAATCAATGGAAGTGTCATTTTTCGCTCTTTAATATCAATTCCAGTTGGCTTTCCAATGGCACTACTGCTCTCATAATCAAACAAATCGTCCTTGATCTGAAACGCAATTCCTACATCTTCACCAATCTGCTTCATTTGCGCCACTTGCTCTGCAGTAGCACCTGCCGAAGCTGCTCCACTCGCACAACATGAAGCTATCAATGTAGCTGTTTTCTGACGGATAATATCAAAGTAAACCGATTCCTGTATATCTAATCGACGTGCTTTCTCAATCTGTAGCAATTCACCCTCACTCATCTCCCGAACCGAATCACTTACAATCTTCAATAACTGAAACTCTGAATTATCGACCGATAAAAGCAAACC
>DAOOQW010000015.1:0-23123 GCA_035388945.1 Flavobacteriales bacterium | reverse complement strand
TTCCTAATCTACGTCGGAATGTTTATACACGTTTGGACCATTCAAATGATCCGGGAGAACCAACAAATCGAGATACAGTTTGGCGAGCGAATATTTCTAAAACGAACGTTGGTCCTGACTACGGTGGAGGGATGTTCTTTTCGGAAAATAAAGAGCAAGTTTATAGCTTCAGAGCAGATGCTTTCTATCCCGTAAAAATTGGAAAAGAACTAAATAATGATGTGAAAATTGGAGGATCTTTCCAGCAACGTGATCGCGAGTTTTTTGCACGCCAATTGGGTTATACACAATACTCAACCATTGGTGGTGGATCGGTTAAATTTCAGGATAGTTTAACGTATTTATCCGATGATCAAATTTTCGCCTCTACAAGTATGGGATTAATAGCTCCCGGAAAAGGTGGATTTAAATTGAAAGACGCTACAAAGAACAGTGATTCATATTCGGCAGGATCTAAGCTTTCTGCTTCGTATGTGATGATAAATACACGATATAAAAAATGGTTACGCTTAGTTTGGGGCGCACGTTTAGAAGCATTTACTCAAACGCTCGATGCTACTTTAGATAATAATAAACCTCTTTCTATTCGTACCAATAAAGTAGATATTTTACCTTCTGCAAATGCAGTTATTTCTGTTTCTGAAAAACAAAATATCCGCGCCAGTTACTCACAAACACTTAACCGTCCTGAGTTTCGTGAGTTAGCACCATTTGCCTTTTATGATTTTAACACGCAATTCGTTTATTCTGGTAATGATACGTTAAAACGTGCTTTAATTCATAATTACGATGTGCGTTGGGAGCTTTATCCGGGTCGCGGACAATTAATTTCGGCAACCGTTTTTTATAAGTCATTTATCAATCCAATTGAGCAAATATCCCGCGCCGATGTTGCCAATGAAGTATCATTCAAAAACGTGGCAAAAGCAAATAATTATGGTGCAGAGTTCGAATTTAGAACCATCATTGGATCGGTACTAAAAAAATCAGACACTCATTTTCTAAATAACCTAACCGTATATGCGAATTACGCTTATATACGCTCGGCTGTGGATGTTTCGGATGTGCTGGGTGCAAAAGATGATTCACGTCCTTTACAAGGACAATCGCCTTATGTATTTAACGCAGGGTTGATATATGCCAATAAGGATAAAGGTTATTCAGTATCTGCAGCATTGAATCGGGTAGGTACACGAATCGCTATTGTAGGTAATGTGAACGAACCAGATATTTGGGAAAATGGTAGAACAGTATTGGATATTCAAGCCAGCAAAAGTTTCCTGAAACAACAGTTAGAAGTGAAGTTTTTCGTGCGAGATGGTTTAGCGCAAAAACTCTATTTCTTCCAAGATCGTAACGATAATCAAAAGCTAGATTTAGATTCCGATAACATGATTTGGGTTTCTAAGTTCGCTCCTACATTTTCTATGAATGTGACGTATAAGTTTTAAGTTAACATTCAATTTATTTCAAGCCTGTTCGATGTTTCCAGTCGGACAGGCTTTTTTAATTCCAATAAACAATTTTCAAATAGTGTATCTCATTCCAAATGCATCTAAATATTAAGAAGAAACAAAATTGGTTAACAATCAATTAACGGATATAGCTGATAAGCGTAATGTTGAATTCAAATTGAGGAAGCATAGCTGAAATAGCTTTGCAGCAAACAAATAAACACATGAAAAACCTGTTTACATTTTTATTAATCGTTTTAATGGGATTTGCTTTAACTGCACAAACTCCCTTTTTCTCGGATGTTACTTATCGAGGTGCTTTTGCTCCTGCTCCTGCTGCTATGTGGACCGATGGCTGGTGTAATTGGGATCCTCAAAACACCAATTATGGAACTCCTAATGTAAACGTATCTGCTAATATCTCAAGCAATACAACCTGGACTGCTGGTAATGTGTATTTGTTGCAAGGTCAGATTTATGTGACGAATAATGCCACATTAACTATCGAAGCTGGAACTGTAATTCAAGGTGATATTAATACTTCTGGTTCTGGTTTATTTGTTACAAAAGGCGCTAAATTGAATGCAAATGGAACTGCTTCTCAACCAGTTGTTTTTACTTCTAGTCAACCTGCTGGAAGCCGGAACTTAGGTGATTGGGGTGGAGTAATTTTATTAGGAAAAGGAAATAGTAATTCTGTTGGTGGTGTTGCAAACATCGAAGGAATTGCTCCAACTAGCGATACTGAATTTGGTGGTGGAACAAGTCCTGACGACAATGATAATTCTGGTACTTTAACTTATGTACGTATCGAATTTGGAGGATATGTTTACGCTCCAAACAAAGAAATCAACGGGTTAACATTAGGTGCTGTTGGTCGTGGTACAACTATCAATCACGTTCAAGTTTCATATGCAAATGATGATGCATTTGAGTGGTTTGGTGGTTCAGTTAATTGTTCTCATTTAGTTGCTTATCGTAACTTAGATGATGACTTTGACACAGACTTCGGCTTCAACGGAAATGTGCAATTCTGCTTAGCTGTTCGTGATCCAGAAATTTCTGATAATCCAACCGTTTCAACTTCTGAAGGATTTGAATCAGATAACGATGCTGCCGGAGATGCATTAACACCACTTACTGCTGCTATTTTTAGTAACGTTACTATTGTTGGACCGCTTCGTGGAAATGTTAGCAGTACAGTTGCAGAAGGATACCGTCGTGCAGTTCGTATTCGTCGTAATTCTAATTTGAAAATATTCAATTCACTTTTCATGGATCACTCTAAAGGTGTGATGATCGATGGAACAGCTTGTGAGGCCAATGCAACTTCTGGTGCATTATCATTCAAACACAATATTTTGGCAGGTAATACAGCTGGAAATGTGTGTGAAGTTACTTCTGGTAGCACATTCGATATTCACGCTTGGTTTGCTGCTAGCATGAACGATTCATTAGTAGCAACTACCGGAATTCTAGCTACTCCTTACGATTATTTAGCTCCTGATTATCGCCCTGCAGGAAGCTCTCCTGCTCTTTCTGGTGCTGATTTCGAAGATGCTGTTTTTAGTGGATTAGTTCTATCTGCTAACACTCAAATTGGAAACTTAGATCAAGCAGTTATTTTTCCAAATCCAGCTAATGATTTTGTTACTATCAATTTCACAGCTAAAAATGCAGGTTCTGTTTCTGTAGTGATTTCAGATCTTTCAGGTCGTATGATCATGAATAATGCTTCTTCTAAATTAGTTGCTGGTAAAAACAGCCTAACTATCAACACAGAAGCATTAAGTTCTGGAATGTACTTCGTGACTTTATCTGATGGAAAATCACAACAATCATTTAAAGTAACAATCAGCAAATAATTGCTAATTATTACGCATAAAAAAAGCGCTGCTCTTATTGGGCAGCGCTTTTTTATTTTTAATTAAATCGCTTAATCATACGAACTATCCGATTTTTTATTTGGAGCATTTTCTCCTTCTACCGGTAATCCCGAATCTTTCCAAGCATCAATTCCATTATCCAAAATAATCACAGTAGAAAATCCTTCTTCTAACATCCATTCAGCAGCTAAATTACTGCGATAGCCTCCCTGACAATAAACAAACACTGGTTCGTAACGTGGAAGCTTTTTAGCGATGTCTTTAAACTCTTTCGAATCCCAATCTAAGTTCTTGGCTGACTTAATATGTTCAGCCGTAAATTCATCCTTGCTTCTAACGTCCAATAATGTTCCTTTTAAATGAACAGTTTTAACCTGAAAGGCCTTCGGGTCAAGCTTTTCAAGCCGACCTTTTTTCTGCGCAATTGTAGGAATTGCAACTAAAATGGAAAGAAGAAGTAGGATGTTTTTCATCGGAATAAATTAAAAAGTCAAAACGGCTTCACCTAAATCGTAAACCGGCACATTCACGAAAGGTTGAATAATACTGGCACCTGCCGCAGAACGATAACCTCCAGCGCAGTGTACTAAAATGGGTTTATTAGTTGGAATCTCTTCAATTCGCTCACGCAATTCAGGTAAAGGTATTTCCAAAGCCCCAGGAAATATTCGGCGTGTAGCTGTTTCTCCTGTATTGCGAATATCAACTATCGTGTACAATTCTTTCAAATCGCGAACATCATCCACATCAACTTCTTCTAAGGTTTCAATCATTTGTGCAGGTGGTGTTAAAGCACCTTTGATGCGTGATTCATATCCTATTTTCGCTGCTTTGCGTATGAGAATTTCTAACTTTTCTACACTTTCAGCTATCAGGTAAAATTGCTCTTCTGGACCAACAACAGAACCTAACCAGGTTTCAAATTTCCCTCCGTCCATCAAATTAATACTCCCATAGATGTGACCGTTTCTAAAATCTGTCTGAGGACGTGCATCAATAATTAATACACCTTTTTCTAAAACAGAATTAGATGCAATTCGCGGAACCGCTGCAATACTTGCCTCAAATGACGCTGCACCTTGCTTATTCAAATTCACATCGTAGCCAAAATATTTCGGAACAAAGGGTTGATCTTGAATAAGAGCTTTCACAAATTCCGATTCATCTGAAATCTGAAAGGCATAATTGGTTTTCAATTCTCGTCCAATGCTGCTCGATAAATCACTACTCAAATTCTTCCCACACAGCGAACCTGCTCCATGTGCCGGATATACCAAAACTTCTTCGTGCAGTTTCTTGAGTTTATCTTGTACCGAATGAAACATCGCACGCGCTAATTCCTCACGTTGAGCAGTTAAATTTCCTACCGATTCACGTAAATCTGGACGACCAACATCTCCTACAAACAAGGTATCACCCGAAAATAAAGAATGATCTTTTCCTTGCTCATCTTTCAATAACACACAAATACTATCAGGCGAATGTCCGGGTGTATTCATCGCTACGAGCTTGATTTTTCCTAAAGAAATCTCATTACCATCATCAAATGTCTGATGAGAATAATCTGCTCCAAGTAACTTACTTACGTAGATTGTTGCTCCAGTTTTTTGAGCTATTTCATGATGACTCGAAACGAAATCTGCATGTGGATGTGTTTCAATTATGGCAACAATTTTTGCCTGATGCTTTTCAACAAAATCGTAGTATGGTTGCGGATCACGCGCTGGATCAATCACTGCTGCTTGTCCATCACTAATGATGATATAAGAGCCATGTGCTAGCCCTTTATCATAAAGTTGTTCGATAATCATGGTTGGGTGTTTTTCGGACACAAAGGTAATTGATGTGCTGGTGTGCTAGTGTGCTGATGTGCTATTTTTTAATGTGCTGGTGTGCTGGTTTGCTGATGTGCTGGTTGGTTGATGTGCTGATTGGTCGAAAGGAGTGTTTCCGACAACCATCATTTTATGTTCATGTTGCTCAGAATTAAAAAGGTGTATTTTTGCGCGTCCCTGCTAAAACACGGGCTTTCGAATGATAGCACTATTGCGGAAGGAGATCAGTAGTTTCCTCACATCGTTGATCGGTTACAGCGTTATTACTATATTCTTGCTGGCCATCGGTCTTTTTCTCTGGGTATTTCCAGGGAACTTCAATATTCTCGATGCAGGTTTTGCCTCGCTCGAAAACTTATTTGTGATCGCTCCTTGGGTGTTCATGTTTCTCATCCCAGCCATCACCATGCGTTCGTTTGCCGAAGAACAACGTACCGGAACCATCGAATTGCTGCTTACTCGTCCACTCAGCGAATGGCAAATCATCACCGCTAAATACTTAGCCGGATTATTACTGGTTATTTTCGCGGTTCTACCCACCATTGTCTATTATTTCAGCCTGAAATCACTCGGTAATCCTGTTGGAAATATCGACTCAGGTGGAACTTGGGGTTCTTATCTTGGACTAATTTTCCTAGGTGGTTCATTTGTCTCCATCGGACTTTTCGCCTCTTCGCTCACCGAAAATCAAATCGTATCCTTCCTCATTGGATTTTTCCTGTGTTTCTTTTTCTATGCAGGTTTCGACTCCATTGCATCGATGGAACTTTTTCAACCACTCGATCAAATCATCATCAAACTAGGAATCAACGAACATTTTGGTTCTATGAGCCGCGGTGTAATTGATAGTCGCGACCTCATTTACTTTATTTCATTCACGCTGTTTTTTCTAGCATTAACTCGTTTCCGGCTTCTAAGCCGTACCTGGTAAGTATGGCAAAAGTTCCCTCCCCATCGTCCCGATTGAAAAGGAGCGCCATCTTAAACTTGGTGCTACTGGTTGTTTTGCTAATCTTGGCAAATCTTGCAGCCTCTTTCAAATTCACCCGTTTCGATTTAACATCCGAACGTCGCTATTCACTTAGTGATGCTACTATCTCATTGCTCGAAAATCTCGACGATTACGTGTATGTGAAGGTCTATCTCGAAGGCGATTTACCTGCGAATTACACCAAGCTGCGCAATTCAACTAAAGAACTACTCGATGAGTTCCGTGCTTATTCTTCTTTTGTTGAATATGAATTCATCAATCCTTCCGAAAGTGAAAACGAAAAGGAACGTCGTGCGATCTATCAACAATTGTTGGACGCTGGCTTAACCTACACCAATCCGGTTGAACAAAAAGCATCCGGTGTTTCTCAAACCTTAATCTGGCCCGGTGCGCTCATCACCTTTAAAACACGCACATTACCATTGCAGTTGTTGCGTAGTCAGACCTATGCCAACGAAGAAGAACTCATCACTCGTTCGGTTAACGATTTAGAATACGAAATGACCAATACCATCCGCAAATTGGGAACGGTCATCAAACCTCGTATATGCTTTATCGAAGGTCACGGAGAACTCGATTCGCTCGATACTAAAGATGTTACCATTTCACTGGAAGAGTATTATGCCGTGGAGCGCAAACGTCTCGATAGCAACCTAACCAGTTTAGTTTTACGTGCCGAAAAAGGTGATACTGTTAAGTTTATTCCGCGGTATAAAGCCATCATCATTGCCCGTCCCGATTCGGCTTTCTCAGAAAAGGACAAATTCATCATCGATCAATACATCATGCGAGGCGGTAAAGTGCTATGGCTGATTAATAAAGTCGATGCTTCCATGGACAGTTTGAATGTGTATAGCAACAAGTTTGTCTATCCTATCGATTTGAATTTGGATGATCAGTTATTTCGATATGGTGCTCGTGTAAATCCCGATTTAGTGGCCGATTTGAGAGCTTCTGTTATACCTGTTGTGGCTGGAATGGTAGGCAATCAGCCTCGCTTTATTCCTAAACGTTGGCCGTTTTTTCCTTTGAGTTTACCTGCATCAAAACATCCTGTAGTTAATAATCTCAATGCTACTCGTTTCGAATTTGTAAGTACGGTTGATACTGTTGGCGCTCCCGATATCAAGAAAACAATCTTGTTATCGAGCTCCAAACGTTCAAGAATCTTAAGTACACCTGCTCGAATTTCGCTCAATATCTTGCGTGAAACTCCCGATCCACGACAATATTCCAGCTCCGGTTTACCATTCGCGGTTTTGTTAGAAGGTTCATTCACTTCGATTTTCCGGAATCGGATGTCGCCACAGATTCGAAACTCAGATAAAATCGGCTTTCTAGAATCGAGTGTTAAGCCGGGGGCGATGATAGTAGTGGGCGATGGAGATGTAATTAAAAACAGCTATTCCCGCACAACGGGTCGAATGTCACCACTTGGATACGACCGCTACACAGGAGAATTGTTTGGTAACAAAGATTTCATTCTGAATTGTGTGAATTATTTATGTGATGATTCAGGGTTGATTTCGGTTCGTTCGCGTGAAGTGAAACTTCGTTTGTTGGATGAAACTCAAGTTAAGTCATCTCGCACGTCCATTCAAATTCGCAATGTGTTGGTTCCAATTCTTCTCATTTTAGTTTCGGGACTCATTCTCAGCTTCTTGCGTAAACGTAAATTTGGTAGAAATCACTCATAACAAGCATGAAATCGAACCGCATTTTGATTCTCGGTATTGTATTGCTCGTAGCTGTTTTAGGCTACTTGTACATGCATAATGGCCGCACAACTTTAGGTGGTGATTTGAAGAATTTTACCGTCGAAGACACTGCCACAGTAGATCGTATTTTCATTGCCGACAAGCAGAATCATAAAGTTCTTTTGGAGCGAAAAGGTCCAGCTTTGTGGACAGTTGATGGGAAATACAATGCTCGTCAGGATGGAATTAAAATGCTTTTAGAGACCTTGAATAAAATGGTTGTTCGAAATCCGGTGGCTAAATCGATGGAGCAAAAAGTCTTGAAAGATTTGGCCGGACCAACGCAACGAAAAGTAGAGATTTATCAAAAAGGGGAGTTAACGAAAGTGTTTTTTATGGCAGCCGAAACGCCTGATAAAATGGCTACATACATGTTGATGGATGGTGCCGAAACGCCTTATGAGATTCACATCCCCGGATTCAAAGGTTTTTTACAAACCCGATTTAATTCCGATGGTCGATTATGGCGTGATCCAGTGATATTTCGCTACGATTACCGCGATATGCGCTCGGTTGAAGTAAAATATCCAGGTATGCCTCAGGATGGTTTTACGGTGAAGTATGATGGTAAAATTACCCGTTTATTCCACCCTGGAAATCCTATTCCAGATCCAGCGCTCGATTCACTTCGTGCATTTGAATACCTGAATGGTTTTAGAAATATTGGATATGAATTCGAGGTGGTAGAGACATTCTCCAAAGCCATCAAAGATTCCATTCTCGCATCTTCTCCATTTATTGAAGTAAGTGTGACCGATAAAAATGGTTCAGTTAATTCGATGAAAGGCTACCGTCGTCCCTCAAATTTGGTTTCGGAAGTTGCCGAAGGAGAAGTAAAGCCACCATTTGATGTGGATAGGATGTACGGAATGATCAATAACGGGAAAGATTTTGTTCTAATACAATACTATCAGTTTGACAAGGTTATCAAGCCTGCCGGATGGTTTTTGAGACGATGAACAGCTTGGTTCAAATCTTTTCCCTTGAGAACCGAAATTGATTTGATTGGAATATCTCTCAATCCGCTATCTTTACGCCCCTTAAAAAATTAAGCAATGAAGTTTATTATCTCCAGCAGTACGCTTCTCAAGCAACTACAAGCTATTTCAGGTGTATTGAGCACCAATAGCAGTCTGCCCATTTTGGAAGATTTCCTGTTCGAAATCTCCGAAGGGGAATTGAAAGTGTTTGCATCTGATCTTGACAATACCATCAGCACTACTTTTAAAGCAGATGCAGCTGAACCAGGACGTGTGGCCATTCCAGCCAAAATGTTGCTCGAAACATTAAAAAGCTTTCCTGAGCAACCACTTACATTCCTGATTAACAGCGAAAATTTCGGTATCGAAATCGCCTCTGGATACGGTAAATACAAACTTAATGGTCACGATCCAGAAGAATTTCCACGCATTCCGGAAATTGAAGATGGTGCTGGTTTCCAAGTTGATGCTTCCATCCTTTTTAGCGGAATCAACAAAACGATTTTCGCGACTGGTAACGATGATTTACGTCCTGTAATGTCGGGCGTATTCATGCAAGTTGGTCCAGATCATATGACAATGGTTGCTACCGATTCTCATCGTTTGGTTCGTTACCGTCGTTTAGATGTGAAAGCGGCAGCTGATGCTTCTTTCATTCTTCCTAAGAAGCCACTTAACCTGTTGAAAAACCTACTTGGTTATGTGGATGGCGAAGTAGCTGTTAGCTTCAACGCTAAAAATGCTTCCTTCTCGTTCGACCATATCAACCTCGTTTGTCGTTTAATCGATGGTCGTTACCCGAATTACGAAGCTGTTATCCCGAAAGAAAATCCATACAAACTCACTATGGCACGTCAGGATTTGATGACGTCTATTCGTCGTGTGGCGATTTTCTCTAGTCGTAGTACGAACCAAGTAAAACTGAACATTCAAGGCAGCGAGTTACAATTAACTGCTGAGGATCCAGATTACTCAAATTCAGCATCTGAGCGTTTAACTTGTCAATACGAAGGTGAAGACATGGAAATCGCATTCAACTCGAAATTCATCACGGAAATGTTGAGTAACCTCGAAACGGAACGTGTGAATTTGAACATGAGCGCACCTAATCGTGCCGGTATCTTATTACCTGATGCTGACACAAGCGATAAAGACGAAGATTTACTCATGCTGGTCATGCCAGTAATGCTAAATAACTAATTTCACAGGGCCGGTTTTCCGGCCTTTTTCATGCATAAAATATAACCTATGAACGCTCACGAAATCGATTACCGCATCATCGGCTCCGAGATGCAGTGTGTAGAAATTGAATTAGATCCACAAGAAGCAGTTGTTGCCGAAGCAGGATCATTTATGATGATGGATCAAGGCATCAAGATGGAAACAATCTTTGGTGATGGTCGCGCTCAAGAACAAAGTTTCTTTGGCAAACTAATGACAGCCGGTAAACGTGTTTTAACAGGTGAAAGCTTGTTTATGACGGTTTATTCTAACGTCGGACAAGGAAAGCAGCAAGTAACCTTTGCCGCGCCGTATCCGGGCAAAATCATACCACTTGATTTAACCATGTATCAAGGGAAAATCATTTGCCAGAAAGATGCATTCTTATGTGCTGCTCGTGGTGTTTCAATTGGCATCGAATTTCAGAAGCGACTTGGGACAGGTTTATTTGGTGGTGAAGGTTTCATCATGCAAAAGCTAGAAGGTGATGGTTGGGCATTTGTTCATTCATGCGGTACCATCATCGAACGCGAACTAAATCCAGGCGAAATACTTCGCATCGACACCGGTTGTATCGTAGCATTCACCCAGAATGTGGATTACGATATTCAATTTGTAGGAGGAATCAAGAATACCTTGTTTGGTGGTGAAGGCGTTTTCTTTGCTCAACTTACCGGTCCCGGAAAAGTGTGGATTCAATCCTTACCATTCAGCCGCCTTGCCGGCCGTGTTCTACGTTATGCCCCAGGAATGGGCCGTGGCGGTAAAGAAGAAGGCTCTTTACTTGGCGGTTTAGGTGGCTTGTTGGATGGAGATAATAGATGATGTGCTGATTTGATAATGTGCTGATGTGCCAATTAACTAAGCAACTAGCACATCAGCACACCAGCACATTAGCACATTTTTAATTATTTTTCTCAGATACTGTTTGACGGAAAAATGATTTGACTATATTTGCAGCCCTTAAAACTAAAGATTCATCGCCATGGCGAAAAAAGGCAATCGTGTTCAGGTTATCCTGGAGTGCACCGAGCACAAGACTTCCGGCGTACCGGGAACTTCACGTTATATCACAACGAAGAACAAAAAAAACACTACGGAACGTATTGAATTGAAGAAATACAATTCAGTGTTGAAACGTGTAACCGTTCATAAAGAAATCAAGTAATCGCTGAACCATGGCTAAGAAAGTAGTTGCAACCCTGAAAACTGGCGCCGGAAAATCATTTACCAAAGTGATTAAAATGGTGAAATCGCCAAAAACTGGCGCATACGCATTCAAAGAAGAAGTGGTTCATAACGACCACGTGAAAGATTTCCTTAGCGGGAAATAATTTTTAATGGATGCATCCAAGATTGTAAGCTTCTTCCATACCGGAAGGAGCTTTTTTTGCTAACAGGCTACAGCCTATTTCAATCCCACATCTATGGCATTTTTCGGTTTGTTTTCACGTGAGAAAAAGGAAACCCTCGATCAAGGGCTTGCCAAAACCAAAGAGAGTTTCTTTTCCAAACTGGCAAAGGTTCTCATTGGTAAATCGAAGGTAGATGAAGAAGTCCTCGATAATCTAGAGGAAATTCTCATTGGAGCCGATGTGGGCGTTAGTACAACACTCAAAATTATTGAGCGTATTGAAGCTCGTGTTGGTCGCGATAAATACACTACTTCTTCCGAACTCAACGGAATTCTGAAAGAAGAAATAGCCGCTCTACTTGAAGAAAATCGCAGTAGCGACCTAGTTGATTTTGACCTTCCCAAAACCGATGGTCCATACGTAATCATGGTTGTTGGAGTAAATGGAGTAGGAAAAACAACCACCATTGCCAAACTAGCTTATCAATTCAAAGAAGCAGGAAAATCTGTTGTGCTCGGTGCTGCAGATACCTTTCGTGCCGCAGCTGTAGATCAAATTACAATCTGGGCCGATCGGGTAGGAGTGCCACTTGTTCAACATGGTATGAATGCCGATCCTGCTGCTGTTGCCTATGACGCAGTGCAAATGGGAAAAGCTC
Organism: Flavobacteriales bacterium; assembly: GCA_035388945.1. GTDB lineage: Bacteria > Bacteroidota > Bacteroidia > M30B66 > M30B66 > CALQRR01. Next base: position 10,986 of record DAOOQW010000015.1, on the reverse strand, counting down.
AAAATGCCGATGTGGTCATTATCGATACAGCTGGGCGACTTCATAATAAAGTCAACCTGATGAACGAACTGAGTAAAATCAAACGTGTCATGCAAAAGGTTGTTCCGGATGCTCCACACGAGATTTTATTGGTCTTAGATGCATCAACTGGTCAAAATGCAATTGAACAATGTCGTCAGTTTTCTGAAGCAACGGATGTGAATGCCCTAGCGCTTACCAAATTAGATGGCACTGCTAAAGGTGGAGTCGTGATTGGTATTTCTGATCAATTTAAAATCCCCGTAAAATATATTGGTCTAGGAGAAGGAATGAAGGATCTTCAACTCTTTAACAAAACCGAATTCGTTGATTCTCTTTTCAAAGAGTAAAAAGCTTAGTAAAATTTTATCAAACGTGTAACAAAGGCTTAGTCTTTGCGGTCTCATTCACGTTCAATAATTTTTTACTACGATGAAACACCCTATTCTTTTCTTATCAACGCTATTTGCTTCTTTGCAACTAGTTGCGCAACCTACAATGACATTCCCCAGCATGCCATCTGTAGGTTATTCTTTGTCTACCTCTTCTGTCGAACTAGGATCTGCTAACGAAGGTGCTGCTGGCGCTAATGTAATGTGGGACTTTTCTATGTTAGCCGACACCGGTGATGTTACTTCCTTAACATTTTTCGATGCTTCAGCTATTTCTCAAAGTAGTTCATTTCCAGCCGCTAATATTGCTTTAGGTGCTCAAACTGGCGGAAACAATTTCTACACATTTTTAAGTGCTAACTCGAACAATGTTCAACAGCAAGGCACTTTCGTGAGTTCTACTTTTGGGGATATTAATATGATTTATACTGATCCTCAAATTCAATATCAATTCCCAGCAACTTTCAATAGCACTGTAAGTGATCCTTTTCGCTATGAAGTCGCGCTAGATATAGGAATAGGTTCAACATTTACAAGTACAACCGGGACATCTTCTTATGTTGTTGATGCCTACGGAACACTTTTCAATTGGTCAGGTACATATACCAATGTGCTACGTTTTAAACATCGTACACTGAGTGTTGATACTGCCTATTCATCTTTCTTCGGACAAACGGATACTTCTTACACAGAATCTCGCTCTACTATGTATGAATGGTTAAGCGTTATTGAAGGTGGAACAATCCCAATTTTCTCTATCACTTACGATACAACTATTAGTGATGGAACTCCAACGTATAGTGTAAATGCCAGTCACTCTTATAACAACGATAATACAGGCATTCAGAAACAATCTTCCGATATTATTCAATTATTCCCAAATCCAACTTCTGGGAAAATCAACGTGAGTATTCAACCCAATGTGGAGAAAATACTTGTTTCCGATTTATCTGGACGTGTTGTAAGCACGATGCAAACAACTAAATCGAATGCTACTACCATTCAAGAATTCGACTTGTCGGCTATCCAACCGGGTGTTTATTACCTGCAGCTCCAAAGTCCAAATGGAATAACAGTCAAGAAATTCATTCGGAACTAACCGGTTATTAAAATTTAAACCAGCCAATTCGTTCATTCGGGTTGACTGGTTTTCTTTTTATACCCTATGAAATGCGTACCTTTGCGCCCCAATCCGAATAAATTCCTCTGCATAGGATGAAGACCAAAACCCTCAAGAAAAATAAAGTCAATGTGGTTACACTTGGCTGTTCCAAGAACATTTACGATTCGGAAGTGCTCATGGGGCAACTCAAGGCGAATAAGTTCGAGGTGGAACATGAATCCAAACAAGATGATTCCGAAATTGTAATCATCAACACCTGTGGATTCATTGATAATGCTAAGGAAGAAAGTATCAATACCATCCTAAGGTATGCGGAGGCAAAAGCCAACGGACAAGTAGATAAAGTATACGTAACTGGTTGTTTGAGCGAACGATACAAGCCCGAACTAGAAGCCGAAATTCCCGAAGTGGATGCTTGGTTTGGAACGCGTGATCTGCCCCGTTTATTAAAAACACTCAAAGCCGATTACAAGCACGAATTAGTGGGTGAACGTTTACTCACTACTCCGGCTCATTATGCTTATTTCAAGATATCAGAAGGTTGTGATCGTCCTTGTTCTTTTTGTGCTATTCCACTTATGCGAGGAGGACACGTTTCCATTCCCATGGAACAGCTAGAGGCGCAAGCGAAGCAATTGGTTAAAAATGGGACTAAAGAATTACTGTTAATCGCTCAAGATTCAACCTATTACGGACTCGATTTATACAAAGACCGGAAGCTGGCCGAACTCATGAGCCGACTTTCGGATATCAATGGTTTAGAGTGGATTCGATTGCATTATGCTTTCCCTAGTGGATTTCCAACAGATGTTTTGGATGTAATGCGTGAGCGCGAAAATATCTGCAAGTACATCGATATGCCTTTGCAACACATCAGTGATTCGATGTTGAAAAGCATGCGTCGTGGTACAAACAAGCAGAAGACAATTGACCTAGTGAATATGATTCGTGACAAAGTTCCGGGGATGGCGATTCGTACTTCATTAATTGCAGGCTATCCGGGTGAAACAGAAAAAGATCACGAGGAAATGTTGCAATGGATCCAGGATAGTCGATTCGAACGTTTGGGTGTATTCACTTATTCTCATGAGGAAAACACACATGCTTATTCTTTAGTGGATGATGTTCCTGCGGATGTAAAACAAGAACGTGCTGATGCGGTAATGGATGTTCAGATGGGCATTTCAGCTTCGCTAAATCAAGAAAAAGTTGGAAATACCTACAAAGTATTATTCGACCGAAAAGAAGGACCTTATTTTATTGGTCGTACTGAATTCGATTCACCCGAAGTGGATAATGAAGTTTTAGTAGAAGCAAAAGATGATTCATACGTTCGCGTGGGAGATTTTGCTCAGGTAAAAATTGATCGGGCTGAAGAATTTGATCTTTTCGGTACTTTCGTGAAATGAAGACACGATGTAGCTACGTTCCTTACCGGAAAACCGGGAAGTTTCAACCTATCGTGTGCGATTATTTGGATCAAGATCCTTTCTTGAAGCCCTTTTATGAAGCTGCTCCAACCTTGGATAATTTCCAACATTTTATCCATCAGAAAAGTCAAAAAACAGTCGACCGGGTTGTTCTTACAGAAGTATTGCGCGACCAATACAAGCAAGCCGGCATTCTTGATTCAATAGTCGAGGAACAGATTTCCAAGCTGCTATCCGAGCATACATTTACCATCACTACCGGACAACAAACTGGAATTCTGCTCGGACCATTATATTCTCCTTTGAAAATAATTTCTGCTATCAAAATGTCGCAGGAATTAAGCAATAAGTATCCTCAAAATCAGTTCGTTCCAATTTTTTGGATGGCAACTGAAGATCATGATGTGGCCGAAATTGACCACGTTTGGGTGGAAGGACAAAAACTACAGTGGAATTCAAATCAAACTGGACCAGTTGGTCGGTTTTCGTTAGATGGGATGGAGGAAGTTTTAGTGCAGTTTGATCAAATTGCAGGTAAAAGTCCGGATGCAGTTCGACTTAAAGAGATATTCAAAAACGCTTATGCTTTACCAAATCTATCTTTAGCAACACGATACATTGTCCACCAGCTATTTGGGCATTGGGGGCTTTTAGTTATTGATGCGGATGATACGCGATTGAAAAAGGCATTTGCTCCCATTATAATTCAAGATATACTTGAGAAAAATAGTTTTAGAGAGGTAAGTCAGACCAAAGAAAAACTAGAGGAACGTTATCATTCTCAAGTGAATGGAAGAGAAATAAACTTTTTCTTTTTGGAAGATGGATATCGAGAGCGGATAGTAGAAGAGGAGGGAAGGTTCTTGACACATGATGGGAAACACAGTTGGAATTCGGAGGAATTGAAGGGATTGATTTCAGAGCATCCAGATAAATTTTCACCCAATGTGTTGATGCGACCACTTTATCAGGAGACGATATTGCCCAATATTGCCTATTTCGGCGGAGGAGCTGAGATTTCGTATTGGTTAGAGTTGAAGGGGATTTTCGATCATTATCGGATGCCTTTTCCTGCTTTAATGCTCAGGAATTCGGCGCTAATAATCGACCGTAGAAATACTTTGCGTATTGAACATGCTCGTTTCCAAGAAGAAGATTTGTTTAAAACAAGATCAGAGTTAGAAAAGCAAATCGCTTTATCACTCAGTGAATCTGATCTGGAATTAAAGAACGAATTTTCGGATTTAACTAGACTAATTAATCAGTTGAAAAATCATGCTCAGGGTTTTGATACTACCTTAGTCTCAAGTGCTGAAGCTTTAGGAAAACGTTTGGAGGATCAATTGGGTCGATATTCACAAAAACTAATTCGAGCGCAAAAAAGAGCAAGTGCCATAGAAATCAATCGGTTGAACGAAGTGTTTAATCATATTTATCCAGGTGGAACACTTCAGGAGCGTAAAGAATCAATCAGTACTTTCATCTTGAGACATTCATTTCTCATTCTTGATGTAATTATGGACGGGTGTCAACCGCTAGAAAAATCCTTTCTTCTTATTTATCAGGAAGATTGAATCCTATTTTTTAATATGAGAATTCCTTTTCAACTCCTATATTGGCAGTTGATTTCAAGCAAGAATATTTTCAAATTCTACCCATGAAGAAGTTTTTACTTTCATTTTTATTTCTAAGTCTTTGTTTAGCCAATACTCATATTCAGGCTCAGTCTAACTGTATTGATGTCATGAGTATTCTCGTGAATTCTTGTGCCCCCAATGGAAATGGGGAAGGGAAAAACGAAATGGTTCGAATGAGAACCGGAGTGCTGGATTTGAATATTTACGATATGAATCTAACTTGGCCAAATACTAATTTGTCTTGGAACGGTATTGTAATGGATGCAGGTACGGCTCAAACAACAGCTGAGTTTAATGCCACAATTCTATCCTGCGGATATTTGATTGAACCTTTAGATGGAATTATACCTGCCCATCATGATGTTTTACTTATTTCTAGCTATAACTGTAATACTTCTACGAATTTCTTTTCACAGTTGGGAGATACCCTTTACATCGTTTATGCTAATGAGAATACCAATACAGGTCACGTTCTCAATTATGTCCCTAATGCTAATCCCAATAATCAAACACTGTATGTAGATTTTCCAACAATTGGTGGCTGTACAGAACAAGTAACCTATTATCGAACGCAATTAATTACAACTGCTGGTAATATTGGTGATGAGGATGGAGCAACAGTAAACTTCAACATTCAAGGTGATGCCACTTACATCAACATTGGCTGTGTTGCACCTATTACTCCTTTCTCTGCAAACTGGACTGCTCCCAATGTATGTGCTAATTCACAGCCATTTAACCTAAATCTTTTAATAACCGGAACTACTGGTGGGACATGGTCTGGACCAGGTGTTACTGGCAATATATTCGATCCAACAGGTTTATCGGGGTCAGTAGATATCACGTATACCGTTGGTGCAGGATCTTGTTCTCAATCAAATACTCAAACAGTTGCAATTCATGGTGCTGTTAGTCCAAATTGGACTGCTCCTCCATTAATTTGTAGTAATGCTGGAACAGTTGATTTAACTCAATATGTGTCAGGAACAGCCGGTGGGACATGGAGTGGACAAGGAGTAAATGGCAATAATCTTATTCCAACAAGTTTAACTGGATCAATTACACTAACTTATACAGTAGGTGTTAGTGGTTGTACTCAAACAGAATCTCATTCTATTCAGATTCAACCAATCAATGTTAACTGGGTTAATCCAGGTACGATATGTTCAGGAAATGGAACAATCAATCTAAATGATCAACTTCCTAACGGAGTAGTTGGTACTTGGACTGGACAAAATATTACAGATAGCATATTCGATCCAACAGGTTTAACTGGACAGGTAATTATCACTTTCTCTCAAGACATTAATGGCTGTTCAGGATCCAATACTCAGCCAGTTACTGTCGCCGTAGCTCCAGATGCAAGTTGGACTAACCCGGGCTTTATATGTGATTTATCTACATTAATCAATTTGGATGGTTTAATAACTGGTGATCTTGGTGGTACTTGGTCAGGAGATGGAGTTACAGGAAGCACTTTTGATCCTTCTTTAGTTGTTGATTCTACTGTTATTCGATATGGAGTTTCAGGCAATGGCTGTGTATCTACAGTAATACAAACCATATACATAGGTACTATACCTGTTCTTGAAGTAAATGGTTCAGACTTGTTTTGTAGTGGAGGAGAACTAACACCTTTTGATGTTACCGCTCTTCCAGGTGCAACTATTTCTTGGTTTTCTGATAGTCAACTAACTATTCAAATAGGAACAGGAGCAACATACACTCCTTCAGGAACAGGAGATCAAACAGTTTATGTAGTTCAATCTTTAGGTGATTGTACTTCTGAAGTTAGTAGTTTTAGCTACACGATAGTCCCTACTCCTAATTCACCTATAACAGATGCTAATGTTAATGTGTGTGAGGGTACAGCTATTCCAGTTTTAACAGCAACATCTACCTCTAATGTTTATTGGTTTTCGGATGTAGATATGCAAAATTTAGTTCAGCAAGGACCTACCTACCAACCAACTCAAACTGGAATTACGCTTTGGGTAATTGCACGAGAAAATGGTTGTGTTAGTGAGCCAGTTGTTGTTCAAGTTAATGGCTTACCATTAGCAACGGTGGCTATCTCTGTTACTGGTCCATCAACAATTTGTCATGGTAGTTCAGTTGCTCTTCAAGCTACTTCTAACATAAGTTTTGTATGGTCAACTGGAGCTCAAACAAACGACCTTATTGTCACTCAAGCTGGGACTTATTCAGTTTCTGCTTCAAATTCTTGTAATTCAGCAACGGATCAAATTGTAGTGCTTGATCTTAGTCCAGATGCTTCCTTTGATGTGAGTACACTTGAAGGATATGCACCACTTAACCTAGCAGTAGTACCTGCTTCTTCAACAGGTTGCGATTGGTATTTGAATGGTTCTTCTACCATTATCTCTCAAAATGCTCTCCTGCTTGAAAATGCTGGAACATATACATTGAAACAAGTTTGCGATAATAACGGATGTATGGATAGTACTTCTCGTGTGATTGTAGTAAGTAACGGTAGTTTTGTATTGGAATTACCAAATAGTTTCACTCCGAATGGTGATGGCTACAACGATATTTTCAAAGCGAAATCTTCTGGAATCGTAGAATTCCGCTCTACTATTTTTGATCGTTGGGGACAAGAAATTTATACTTGGGAAGGTGCTGGAAATAGCTGGGATGGAACTAAAAAGGGAAATCCAGTTTCTGATGGGGTTTATTTCTACGTGATAAAAGGTAAAGATTTCCAAAGCAATGATTTTGAACGCTATGGTTCAATTACACTTGTGAGAAATTAATATTGAACTGAATTTCAGTTAAGTATTTTCCGTATTTTCTTAAACAGTTAAAATCCGATAAGCCATTTAGGTTTATCGGATTTTTTTTCATTTTTTCTTTCAGGATGAATTCTTCTTTTGACAGTTCATTTTTTAGTAAGAAATCTATTATGTATATTCGAGATTCAAACTAGGTTAAGAATTCCTGATTATTATGAAGTACCCACTCATTTTAATAGCTTTAATAGCATTCCTTTTACCTTTCACATCTTCGGCTCAATCCTGTATTCAAATTGAAAGTGTATTGGTTGATGCCTGTGATGATGGATTCACTAATCCGGAAGGACTAAATGAAATGTTTCGGTTTCGTAATGGGAATTTTGATTTGAATATCTCAGACATTACAATCTTAGATGGTTGGCCTTCCGAAAGTGTTAATGCATTACCTTTTAATGGTTTCGTTCAGAATTCATCCACACAAGCTAAAACTGTCGAATTAAACAACACCATCATTTCTTGTGGTTATTTGCTTGAACCTCCTAATGGAATTATTCCCCAAAACCGTAAAGTTCTCGCAATTACCAGTTTCGATGTTTCTGCATCCTTAAATTCTTTCGCAAACTTAAGTGATACACTTTACATCATTTATCATCAACATACAGGCGAAGGTGGAGGACACTTTCTAAATCAAAACACGGGCGCTCCACAAGATCAAACACTGAGAATTCAAATTACGGGTGCTAATACTTGCTATGAAGAAGTTACCTACCAACGTGCTTTACTAGTTAATACGAACGGACAAAATGTTGCTCAAAATGGCGCCACGGTCGAGTTTTCAGATGATGGTACAGCTAGCTATACCAATACTGGATGTACAGCTCCAATTGAACCCTTTTCGGCCGATTGGGTTAATCCGGGACCTTTTTGTGGAAATAGCACAGCAGTAGATCTAAATACATTTGTTACAGGTTCATCAAGTGGTACTTGGTCTGGAACTGGTGTAACAGGTTCTATATTCAATCCTGTTGGACTAAATGGTTCATACTCTGTTACATATAGTGTGGCTCCTCCAAGTGGGTGCATTACTCAACCGGCATCTTTAACCTTAAATATTATCGTTAGCGAAAGTGTGGATGCATCCTTTACAAATCCCCAATTGCTTTGCGCTACACTTGGTTCTATTGATTTAGATACATTGGTTACTGGAACAACTGGCGGAACTTGGTCAGGAAACGGTGTTACTGGCTCTCAGTTGAACTTAAATGGGCTCGATGGTAATATTCAAATTACCTATTCTGTAGGTACTGGAACTTGTTCAGATATACTATCTCAAACCCTTCAAGTAGTTAGTCTATCCCCAATAAACATTACTGGTGATACTCTTTATTGCAATGGTGAAACTCCCAATGCTCTTTCTATAAACGCTGATCCTAACGCCACTGTTTCTTGGTACTCCGATCCAGCTCTTACTACATTCTTATCTAATGGAAATTCCATCACCCCAGCAAACGGACAAAATGCCGGATATTATGCTGTTCAATCTGAACAAGGTTGTTATTCAGATACAACTGGTGTAACTGTTGAATTTTCTGTTGTTGCAATTCCAACTGGTGATACATTGTTAACTTTTTGTGAAGCAGATCCAATCCCTCTTGCTTCTGTACAAAGCAGTACTTCTCCTATAACTTGGTATTCCGATGAAAGCTTATCAGCAGTTATCGCAACAGGTTTGAATTATCAGTCATCTATTGAGAATGATACACTTTATGTGACTGCAACTTCAGGTGCATGCGAAAGTGAAGCATTAGAGATTATCATCCAACAAATTGGACTATTAACGGCCGAAATCATTCCTCCAAGTGAAACTTCACTTTGTAGTGGACAACCAATTGAATTAACCTCTGCAGCAAACAATCAAAACTCTTGGAATACAGGATCAACAGCAAGTTCAATTACGGTTACTTCAGCTGGAACGTATACCTTAACACGATCTGGGCAATGCAATACAGCTACTGATCAGATCATTATTACGGGTATTCCAGTAACAGCGAATTTCACTACCGATGTGGATTCTGGTTATGTGATTTTACCTGTGAATGTGACAGATCAAAGTGTTAATGGAGAAACTTATAGCTGGACGTTGAATGGTGAGCCTCTCATATTTACAGCTCCAGGCACACTCACGTTTCCTGATTCTGGTACTTTTGTTTTGGAACTAGTAGTTAGTAATTCTACTGGATGTTATGATTCCGATTCGGCTGTGATCAAAGTGTTGAGTGATAAATTATTGTTAGTTGTTCCCAATGTATTTACTCCTAATTCAGATGGTTTTAATGACCTCTTTCAGGTGAAGTACAACGCAGTAAAAACCTTTCAAGCTCGCGTGTTTAACCGTTGGGGAAAACAACTGTATTCATGGGAAAATGTGAGTACTGGCTGGGATGGATTGCACAATTCAGAGAAAGTTCCGGATGGCACTTATTTCTTCATTATTTCGGGAACCGATATTAAAGATCAACCGTTCGAAGAAAAAGGGACCGTTACTTTATTGGGGAACTAATCTTCAACAACTTCTAAAGTTTCTAAACTAGCTAGGGTTTTCAAATTCCCGAAAATCACACGCGCACGGTTGTTTTGGATTTCTTCAACGATGCCCGTTTGACGACCGCTGAGTAATTTCACTTTCGATCCAACCTTGATTTCTGCTTTCTTCTTCTCGAGCAATTGAGCCTTGACTTTCTCTTTTTTCAATTGCTGTTTCTTGTCAATCTTCTTGCGCTTTTCAGCCGATAGAATTTTAGTCAGTTTGGCAAAAATGGGCTTCTTGTCCTTAGCAGCTTCCCATTCTTTGGTAATAGATTGTAGCTTTTTGCCTAATTCGATCAACTTCCCCGATTCTTCTTGGGTCGCCTTTTTACTCTCCATCTTTAGCTTCATCTTTTCGTGAAGCTCATCGTATTTCGATTTCGATTTATCTGCAATAGCCTGCTTCTCATCTAATACATGAAGTAGTTTACGCAATTCCTGCTGCTCTTTTTGCAATTGCTGCAACATACGATCTAAAGTCACCTTATCCTTAGAAGTCATGTTCCGTGCCCGATTAATCAAGGCTACAGGCAATCCGGTTTTTTCGGCAATAATGTAGGTATACGAACTTCCGGGTTGACCAATAACCAACTGATACATCGGTTGTAAAGTCTCATCATCGAACAACATACACGCATTCCGAACTCCATCCAAGCGATCGGCCGCCAATTTAATATTCATGTAATGTGTCGTAATAACTCCCAAGGTACGCCGACGCGACAATTCCTCTAGCATCGCTTCAGCCACAGCTCCACCTAATTCCGGATCAGTACCGGTCCCAAATTCATCAATCAGAACCAGCGTTTTCTTATCAGCAAATTCGAGTATATACTTCATTTTTGCTAAACGCGAACTGTAGGTACTGAGCTCGTATTCAATCGACTGACTATCTCCAATGTCCGCAAACAAACGCTGGAAATATCCCATCTCACTTTGTTCCCCAACAGGGACAAGCATACCACTTTGCAGCATCATCTGAAGCAATCCGATGGTTTTTAACGTAATCGACTTTCCACCGGCATTCGGACCGCTTATAATGAGCAATCG
>DAOOQW010000014.1:0-23193 GCA_035388945.1 Flavobacteriales bacterium | reverse complement strand
TACAGCCGATGGAAGAAATGCTCAGGTTGATGATATTACACCTGCTGGTGCCGGAATGTATGTGCTTGGGATGAGTTTAAATGGTTGTCAAAACAGATTTGATACACTTTACGCAACGGTTAATCCTAAACCAATAATTAGCATTCACGGCGATACTATCCAAACACCGAATGGCTCAGGAGTTCTCTATGCTAGCGGGACTGATGGTTTGTTTTACTACTGGAACTTTTACGGAAGTCAATCTTTATTGGTAAACGAAATCTACACAGCCGATCGCGATACGGTGGTAGCTTTCTGGAATAATTACGAAGGATTTATTCGTGCCGAAGTCATGGCTGAAGACACTAACGGCTGCATGAGCGATGCTGTTTCTTTATCCATACACGTCACCAATGCAGAAGGAATTTCAAGCATCCAAAAAACTTCTGGAATTGAGGTTTTCCCGAATCCGGCAAATGAAAAATTATTCCTCCAAAACAAATCGGAAGTGAAAATCCCAGCATTCATAAGCGATGCTAATGGACGAATTCTGCTTCAATTCAAGCTGCAAGCATCCTCAACTCAATCTATTCCAGTTGAAAACCTAGCTTCAGGCATGTATATTCTTCACGCCGGAACAAGCCATCTTCCCCTTATCATTCAGCATTAATACCAACATAACGCTGAAATTCAGGCGATTTAAAACAAGCTAAGCTCTTGGATGTTACATTTCTATTGAGCCGCTTTTAATTTTTCTGCCGCTCATTTTTATGTAGTTTTGCCTCCCGAAATAATAAACGAATGAATCGCGTACGATTAAGCATTTTTGCAGCTTGTGCAACCTTAGTAAGTTTTACAGCTTGTGACCAAAAGTCCGACGGTAAAGTAACTGCCGACATGGTCAACAATTCAGCTTCGGCCGATGGTGAATTAAACATCCCGGTTTCGGCTATAAAATTTGATCAAGACACCTTCAATTTTGGAACAGTGGTAGAAGGCGAAAAAGTAGCACATGCCTACACATTCACGAATACAGGGAAAAACGATCTAGTCATTACCAAAGCAATTGGTAGTTGTGGTTGTACCGTTCCAGAATGGCCAAAAGAACCAATTCGCCCAGGTAAAACAGGAAAAATTGATGTCGTTTTCAACAGCGATCGTCGGGTTGGGAAAGCAAATAAAACCATCACAGTTTACGCGAATACAGAACCTGCAACGAACTTGTTGTTGCTTACTGGTAATGTAAAAGGTGATCCTTCAGAAGAATAATTCTCATTTCAATTACAAACGATATGTATAATGCATTGCTCCTAATGGGAGCTCCAGGTCAAAGCGGTTTAGGTTCTATCCTTCCTATGTTGCTTATCATTGTGGTATTCTACTTTTTCATGATTCGCCCACAAATGAAAAAAGCTAAAGAAGCTAAAACCTTTCGTGAGAGCCTGAAAAAAGGTGATACCGTTGTTACCATTGGTGGAATCCATGGCCGTATTACCGAAGTGAACGAAACTACGTTCATCCTCGAAGCCGAAAGTGGAGCGAAATTCCGTGTGGAGAAATCGGCTGTTTCTAATAGCCCGAACGATCAGCTTATCGCTGGAAAATAATTTCCCATGGCCCGGACCAAAACCACCAAGGTGCTGAGTTCGGTCATTAACCGTCGGAAGGTTACCGTTTTCGGTATCTGCTTGCTGATTTCTGCCCTATTCTGGGTGCTGCTTGCATTTAACGGACATTATTCTACTCGCATCCAAGTGCCGGTTACCTACATCAACATGCCCGAAAGTCGCGTTCTGATGGAGAAGCTGCCGCATAAGGTCGATATACAGATTAGTGGAACCGGGTATCAACTTTTGTCCTACATCCTCCAACCCGAACAAGCTACTGTCTTGCTCGATGGAAGATCTATTGGCATGAGTCCGGCTTCTCAAGCGGGTGAAGCTTTCCTCACAACTTTTCAGGGAATCGATTTCTTCAATCGGGAACATGGCGATATCAAAGCACTCAACATCTTGCCCGATACCATTCGCTTTTCCTTTTTTGATCGTGGGTTCCGAAAAGTACCTGTGCACCTCAATTCCTATCTTGACTTCGAACGCCAATTCAGCCTGAGTGATAGCATTCAGCTTAGTCCAGATAGTATTACCATCACCGGTCCAGTTCAAGTGCTCGATTCCATCAAACAAATCGAAACCGAAGCGCTTGTATTAAGCAAACTCAATAAATCGGGGAATTACACGGTAAAAATCAAACGACCAAGCGATCGTGTTACCTATGCTCCGCTCGAAGTGGGCGCTCGTCTCGAAGTGGATAAATTCACCGAAGCGGTTCTAGAAGTTCCTGTTTATGTGGATCACCTGCTCAGTAGCGACAGTCTCGATATATTTCCGCAATCGGTTAAAGTTCGTTACTTGGTTTCACTTCGTGATTACAATAAGGTGAATCCAAAATTGTTCCGTATAGCTGCCGATGCATTCGATTTAAGAAATGCACAAGCCACCAACCTACGCTTGTATTTGCGCAAAGTGCCACCTTACGTCCGACAGGTACAAATGAGTCCCGAAACGGTCGAATTCATCATCCGTAAAAAATAATTTTAGTTACTTTTCTGGATTATTAATGATTCGGTGCATTCGCTTCGATTGAATCGGAATATTCATTTCCGTTGTACCTTCACCTCATGAAACGCATCGGGCTAACTGGCGGAATTGGTAGCGGAAAAACAACCGTTGCCCGCATCTTTAAGCTGCTCGATATTCCTGTGTACAATTCCGATGAACAAGCTCGAATCCTCACCGATTCTGATCCCGACATCAAAACTGCTATCCTCAATCAATTTGGAGCAGAAGTTTTTTCCTCCGACGGAAAGCTAAATCGTGCTGCACTGGCGAATATTGTATTCAATAATCCCGATTCACTTCATTCACTCAATGCGATTATACATCCAGCCGTAGCGCATGATTTCGAGAAGTGGTGCTCACAGCAAAATGCTGCATTTATCATCAAAGAAGCCGCTATTATTTTTGAACATCAGCTCGAAAAACACCTCGATGGAGTAATCGTAGTTGAAGCTCCCGATGATTTAAGAATAAAACGGGTGATGAAACGGAATGCTAGTACCGAAGCCGAAGTTCGTGCCCGCATGCAACAACAATTTCCGCAAGAAAACCTGGTTCGCATGGCCGATTGGGTTATTCATAACGACGAAAAACAGCTACTCATCCCGCAAGTCTTGCACATATATTCGCAAATTCTTGCCGGATAAATCGATTGCTATTTGACCATCTTTGCGACATGAAAATCTTGTCAACTGCTCAAATCCGCGCCTGCGATAAATACACTATTTCCAAGCAGCAAATTAGTTCAACCGAACTCATGGAACGAGCAGCAACAAGCTGTTACGACTGGATTATCCAACATACACACCCCGATTCATCTTATGTACTTTTAATTGGACCGGGAAACAATGGTGGCGACGCTTGGGTGATTGCGAGAATGCTGTTAGAAGCGGGAAAAAAGGTCAATGCATTTGCTCTACCTGCTGAAAGTTTGAGTGACGATAATCAAATTAATAAAACACGATTTGAAGCTTTAGGTGGAACTGTTTACGAATTAAATTCTGCCGCACTAGAAAGCATACAAGCCGGTTCGGTATTGATTGATGGAATTTTTGGAAGTGGATTAAATCGTCCATTAGAAAAATCAACCGCACTAATCATCTCTGAACTCAATAGCATTTCCGCCATTAAAATCGCCCTAGATGCTCCTAGCGGCTTTTTCACCGACTCGCCCATGCCAGATAAGGCCGAAGCGTTTAGAGCTCATCATACGCTTTGTTTTCAGTCTCCGCGTTTGATGTATTTACTTCCCGGTTCGGAAGTGTACACCGGAACTTGGCATGTGCTCGATATTGGTTTGGAAATGCCCAACGATGAAGCGTTTCAGCAAGATGCGTTCAATAAGTTCGAATACACGCTTTTGCCCGATATCGAAAATCTATTTAATGCTCCCAATGTTTTTGCACACAAAGGCACAAATGGACATGCATTGTTAGCAGGAGCATCACATGGAAAAACGGGAGCAATCGTATTAGCTGCACATGCCTGTTTGCGCAGTGGTGTGGGATTGTGCAGTGTGTACATTCCCGGTGAAGCCTATTCCATTCTTCAAACGGCTTTACCCGAAGCCATGGTTTTTACTTCCGAAGAATTAACTCATCTCAGTGGTTCCTTCAATCCCGAAGCATTTGATGCTATTGCCTTTGGTCCTGGTGCTGGCAAGCACGACGATACAGCACGCGTTCTTAAAAACCTCATTCAATCAGTACAAACACCATTACTCATCGATGCCGATGGATTAAATCTGTTAGCCGAAAATCCAACTTGGTTAGCTTTTTTGCCCAAAGGCACCGTATTAACGCCACATCCCGGCGAACTCGATCGTTTATGTGGCAAGGTTACAAACGCGTATGATCGTTTGATGAATGCACGCGAGTTGAGTCGTAAAACAGGTGCTGTAATCGTGCTTAAAGGTGCATTTACTGCAGTATGTAGTCATTCGGGTGATGTATTTTTCAATAGCACCGGAAATCCCGGTATGGCAAAAGGTGGAAGTGGCGATGTGCTCAGCGGAATTATTACCGCATTACTCGCACGTGGGTATTCACCCGTACAAGCAGCCCGAGCAGGTGTTTTCATTCACGGACTAGCCGGCGACATTGCCCGCGAAAACCTGGGTTATACCGCCATGCACGCCAGCGACATCATAAACAGTCTTCCACAAGCTTGGAAGTGTGTGGAGAAAGGTTAGTTTGAAACGATATAGAGTTAAATGCGACAATGTGAGTTTAAACCTAGACTAGAAAAAATCTTCTCCAGGTTTCAACTTATTGATTAAATGAAAGTGAATTTAATTTTCTGTTTGCAGGCCTGAAATACCAAGATGTTACAATAAATAGTGTTTGGAATAAAGGACCTAAAATAGCATTTCCAACATCTCCCATAAATAAGTGAGAAAATAATGCTCCAGTCATTAAAAAGAAAAAACCTGCATACGCCCATTCTTTTAATAATTTAAAGTTTGGGATTAAAATAGCAATTACACCCAATATTTTCCACACACCAATAATGTACATAAAATAGAGTGGATAGCCAATATGAGTAATGATCTCATTCATATCTTTGAGGTGAAATAGTTGAGAAATTCCACTGCCCAACATTCCAAATGATAATAAGGCTGTAGCAACCCAATAAATTATTTTGTTTCTCATATCATTCTATTTTAAATTGTTTGTTATTTCTTGAAGTCTGTCATGAGCTTTACTTATTCCAAAAGCAAAAGGTAATTTGAGTTGTTCTGCTCGGTGCTTTTCTGACCTATAAATAATTTGAATGGTCAGTTTACTTGAATCATCACTGAGTTTTTCAAATTCCAAAAATTCGAGTTGAACACCCATGGGCATATTCTCCATTTCAAACGTTCGAATTATTCTTTCATTTAATTCAAATTGGTGGATTGTTCCATTTGCTTTAAAAACAACATGTCCATTGTGAGAAGTTTCAAATTGAAAACTACCATGATTTTTATTCTCGTGTTTTATAACCTTTGTTCCCATCCATTGTTCAATGAATTCAGGTTCAGAATAAGCTTTGAATAACAAATCCAATGGCAAGTCAAATTCTCTCGTAATAAATAATTCTTGCTTCCCTTCTTCTGCTTGTATTTGTGTTTTCATATCCATTTTATTTATTTTTATATTTTCTCATTACTGTTTCAAGTTTATTAAACTTATCATCCCACATTTTGCGAAATGGCTCAATAAAGTCAGCTATTTCCTTCATTTTTAAAGGATTGAAATGATAATAAATCTCCCTGCCTTGTTGTTCCTGCTTGAGGAGTTCACATTCAGTCAATATTTGCAAGTGTTTTGAAACTGTTGGCCTTGCTGTATCAAAATTGGATGCAATTGCACCTGCAGTCATTGACTGAGCAGTAAGTAATAAAAGAATTGCTCTCCGTGTTGGATCGGATATCGCTTGAAATACGTCTCGTCTCAAATTCATTATGTAGCTATTTGACTACAAATATATATGTAGTTATTTAACTACGCAAATTTTTATAGATATTTCTTCTTGAATTTTTGTGGCAAGAAAATCTAGCTTATGAAATCCTAACCAATAAATAGTGAAGGATTTATTTTCAACTAGGCAAAATTTAAATCCTTAAACCAATGACCAAAATATCATCGACTTGTTCTAAATCACCTTTCCAGTTGTTTAGCTCCGTTTTAATTTCCTGATGTTGTTCATCCATACTCAAATGCTGAATGGAAAGTAAAAACTGTTTTAATTGATTGTATTTATATTTTTTACCTAGTGGTCCACCAAATTGATCGGGCATTCCATCTGTAAATAGGTAAATAATATCCCCTTTAATTAATTCCATTTCTTTTAAAGTAAAGCTGATGGAATCTTTATCGTGCTTTCCGATAGGCATTTTATCAGGCTTTAGTTCAATCCATTCCTGATTGCGTAAAATCCACGCCGGATTATTAGCACCGCAAAATGTAAGTCGGTCTTTACTAGGATTAAAACATATTAAACTGGCATCCATACCATCTTTTCCCCCTTCTTCGCTACCATCATTCTTCAGATTTTCAATAACTAATCTTCGGGTCTCATTTAAGATTAAATCGGGACTTGTTATGCCTTGCAAATAGGCTTCTCTTAAACAGGCAATATTTAAAATGCTCATAATTGCACCCGGAACTCCATGTCCTGTACTATCGCCACAAATGATTACAAAATCACCATTATTTAATTCTGCAGCCCAATAAAAATCGCCACTTACCACGTCTTTGGGTTGATAGTAAATGAAATAGTCATTTAGGTTTTTATTGAGTAAATCTTTACTAGCGAGTAAGGAGCGTTGGATTCGTTCAGCATAATTGATACTATCTTTTATTTCCTTATGTTTTTCTTCAATTAATTGCTTTTGTTCTTTTATTTCATGAACTGCCTCATCGATTTTTACTCCGAGTTCCTTTGCTCTTGCTCGTAATTTTCTGCTATTCCATTTTACAATTAACAGGATAATTAAAATTGTTGCTATGATGTATAAAATATATGCCCAAGTAGTTCTCCACCATGGAGGATGAATAACAAACGTGTATTCTAATGTTTTACTCCATTTATCCGAATTACCAATTGCACGTATTTTAAAGGTGTATTTCCCAAATGGAATATTTCTATAATCAGCTTCATTGCTGGTAGATAATTGACTCCAATCCTGATCTAATCCTTCCAGTTTAAACTGGTATTTGAGATTATGAGGTGCAGACCAATCAATGCCAATAAAATTAAATGTTAAGTGATTTAAATTATAAGGCAATTCTAATTCCAATGGGTAATTATGAAAATTGGATACATCAGAGAATTTAATATTTTCAAATTGCTCTGGCAGTTCCTGTATGTGAGCGCTATCGGATTTTAAAAGTAGATAATCAATAAATTTTTCATCGATTAATATTGTTTCTAATTGCAATTCGGGAACAACCTTATCGATGTTAAATGTGTTCAAATTCAAAGTACTTAATGAATTGGAACTTGTCATCCAAAATCGGTTTTTACTATCCAACATAACAGAACCCTGAAAAAAACCTCCCGCTTTCATCCCATCTTCTTTATTAAAGAGAACTAATTGGCTACTCTCAATAAATTGTTGTGGTGAATTAATGGTTTTAGGTAATTGAGCATCGCTTCTTTTCTTCTCCTTAATTAGATGGAGCGCTTTGTTAGTGGTTAGCCATAAATTCTGCTGTTTATCTTGATAAATAGATCGTACGAAATTGTCGCTTAAGCCTTCTTTATCTGTTAAATAGAGAAATGATTTAACATATTTTCCATTCTCTTTTCGAAGGTCAGTTAATTCCTGTGGTGGTATTTTTTTACCTTTCTCCAATGCATCAATTCGATTACCATCGAACCGAATGGCTCCTGCACCAAAGGTTCCAAACCACAGATTTTCTTTATTATCTTCATATATTGACCAAACCGTATTTTTTGTTGTATTTGGATCAATGGTATAGCGTTTGAATTTTTTACCATCATACTGAGTAACACCGCTTTCGAAGGTGCCAAACCACATATTACTCTGCTTATCTTGGAATATAGACCAAACAATATCTCCACCTAATCCTTGTTTCTCTGTGAAATGAAAAAACGATTTAACTGGCTTACCATTTATTACTTGAATATCTCGAATTTCATTTTTTGAAAATTGCTTTCCATTTAACAACTCTTCCACACGGTTTCCATCGTATTTGGTAACGCCTCCACTATAAGTTCCAATCCACAAATTACCACTACGATCTTCAGCAAGCGAAACAATATTATTGCCGCTAAGTCCTTCCTCTGTAGTGAAATAGGTGAATGATTTACCATCGAATTTACAAACTCCTTGTCCAAACGTACCTATCCATAAATTACCATATGAATCCTCCAATAAAGAAGAAACATAATTGCTTTTTAAACCCTCTTTTTGTGTGTATTTCCTAACATATTTATCATCAAATTGAAGCAGACCTTGTGTATTTGTGCCTACCCAAAATTGTCCTTTTTTATCTTCTACTATACTCCTAATTCCATGTTTACATTCAAGTGTACTATCAATGTAATTGGTAAAAGAACTACCAAAATATTTAATTAGGCCACCGTCATTCGTTCCAATCCAAAAATTGCCTGTTTCATCTTCTAAAATTGTTCTAACCTGACCATCGCTCAATCCATCTTTATCCGTATAATTTGTAAAGGATTGACCATCGTAAACACTTATCCCATAATTTGTTCCAATCCAGATATTGCCGTTTTTATCTTCTGTCAATGAGTTCACATACTTGTTGACCAATCCTTCTTTTTCAGAATAAACATAAAATTGTTTTCCATCGAATCTGCAGATACCACTTCCATGAGTACCAATCCAAAAATCTCCTTTTCGATCTTGAAGTAAAGCCAAGACTCGATCTTGAGGGAGTCCGCATTTTGAGGTGATATGAGTAAATACCTTTCCATCGAATGAATAGATTCCTTCTCCAGAATTGCCAAACCAGAGAATTCCTTTTTTATCTTCTATAAAAGAGAAATAATATCCAGGAGAAATTCCTTGTTTTTTCGAATAATATATAAATGATTTTCCATTATATCGTGTAATCCCACCTTTCAGTCCAAACCAGATATCCCCTCGCTTATCCTCATAAATTGAATATACTTCGTTGTTACCCAATCCTTCCTGAAGCGAATAATTGGAAAAATACTTCCCATCATATTTTGTCACACCTCCTGTTCTAGTCCCAAACCAAAGATTACCTTTTCTATCTTCTAAAATGTCAAAAACAGCATTGCTAGCTAAACCTTCTTTCTCGGTAAAATGAGTAAACGATTTACCATCATATTTGCTTACTCCTCCTCCATCTGTCCCAATCCATATGTTTCCCTTTTTATCTTCAAGAATGGATAAAACCAGTGAAGAATTCATACCCTGATCTTCACTTAGATAATTAAAATTATACCGTGCTCCATCTTTTGTGCGTAATGGCAAAGCAGTAACTGGCATTCGTTTTTTTGGGACAAATGGCTTATCCTTCACCAAAGTAATCTCAGGAGCTTCTAAGGAATCCTTACCTGGAATAAATTCAATTGGCAAAGTTAATGGCACAATAGTGGGCTTACCCACTGGAATTACATTGTTAGCTAATGGATATGCTATGGGCTTTCCAATGGGTATATGCTTCAACTTGCTCTCATCGAGCACGATAATCTTTGGTGGTTCGATTGATTCAGCTGGTATTACTTTTCCTATTGCATCTGTAACCTTAGGCCCATAATCAGCAGGCTGCTTCTTTGTTTCCGAACTGCACGAAAAAAAGAGTACAAGCAGTAGGATTACACTAATTTTATTCACGAATTAATTAGTTGAATTATGTGTGTTTTGTCAATTTCTCATATACCTTGAATTTCAAAAATAGATTTTTTCAATTAGCTTGACAAACAAACTAAACTACCCGTGTAAACTACCCCTATCTCCTTCCAGCATTTTCACCTAAACTTAATTCCTGAATTTAATTAGTATTGTTCTGTCTAATAAGTTGTTCTGTAAATAGTTAAATCCATTTATAAATCAGCTATAATAAAATGAAAAATGACAGGCGTATTAAAAAAAGGTAGTAAAGGTGAGTTTGTCCGTTTATTTCAGGATATGCTTCATGTACTTGGTAATACCATTGTTTCGGATGGAATCTTTGGTAGTGGAACAGAGAAAATTGTACTCCAGCTACAAAAAGATTTAGGTCTCAAAGTAGATGGTTTAGTTGGTCCAAAAACCTGGTTATTAGTGGAAGAGAAAGTCAGAGCTAAATCGAATAATTCGGTATTAAACACCAGTCAGTTTTTGACTGAATCCGACTTTGATGCATTTGCGACTAAATATCAAGTTGAGAAGGCTGCTGTTAAGGCAGTACAAGAAGTAGAAGCTGCCGGACGAGGGTTTGTACAAGGACATATTAAATTATTATTCGAAGGACATATCTTTTGGAAAGAATTAAAAAATGTTGGCATTCAACCTTCGACAATACAAGCTGGAAATGAGAATATCCTTTATACTAAATACTTTACTCCCAATCCTTATTACCGAGAAAACCAATATGATCGTTTAAATAAAGCTATTCGTATTCAGGAAGAAGCGGCTTATCGTTCGGCTTCGTATGGTTTATTTCAAATTATGGGATTTCATGCGCAGGATATGGGATTTGATTCGGCTAAGAAAATGGTAGATTATCTATCCCAATCGGAAGCTAATCAACTGGATGTATTCGGAAAATTCGCAGAGAAAAACAACTTATTAAGTTTCATTCGCAACCACGACTGGGCAGGCTTTGCAAAACGTTATAACGGTAGTGCATATAAAACCAATAAATACGACGAAAAATTAGCAAAGGCTTACACTCGATATTCTATCATTACTTAGTTTAATAAATTATCATGGATTTAACTAAAACCAAACAAAGAAGTAAAAAATACCTGTATATCACTTTAGGAATAAGCGTTTCCTTATTATGGATTTCCTTATTTCTGATAGGTTTATTGGTAAATTCTGATTACTATCGAGTAGCAATTAATTATAATTTCTGGGACTGGGAAGATGTACTTGGAACATTCGTTTCCTTTACTTTAAGTAACGTTGCATTACTCGCTTTTTTGTCGGGACTACTTGGAGGAATCACCAGTATATTAATAAATACACAAGGATTTAGAATAAATAGAGAAGAACTTCTGAAAAATGGAATTCATCATTCATTAATCGAAAATCCAGCTATTTCTGCTATTCGTGGAATCATTATTTTTATTGGATTATTATCCATTCAATATGCTACTTCATTTACCGATTTATCTGCACCCAAATCGGAAGCTCAACCGGCTAAAAATCAACTAGCTTCTATCAGTCCTGGTGAAGTGCATGAATTAATTATTAAAATACCTAAAGATTCAATCAATAAAGATGAAGTTGCAAAATTCGAAAAGCAATTAGCTGCTCAATTAACAAATCATTCAAAAGATTCGAACGACATATTTATCCAAGAGGTTCAACAATTAAAATTCAAGCATTCACAAGCCAATTCAGATGTTGATCGTTTTAAACTTGAAAATGATATCGAAATAACCCGTCGTAAAATTCATCCACCAGCTGACACAGATTTTGGAGGCATAACTTTACAATCGTATTTTAAATTTGCCATTATTGCATCTTTATTGGCTTTTATCATGGGCTATGATCCAAGCCAGTTTAACAGCTTCTTAAACCGTTTACCAGGAAATAGCTCAACAGCAGCTAAAACAGGCAATCCAACCAATAAAACAGTTTAATATAATTGAGTTTCATGTTCGAACAAGAAAAACAAACGGCACGCATCAATTTAGGAATTAGCAATCCTGACCAAAAAATAATACTCAGCATTGATGGTGGTGGAATGCGTGGAATACTTACCCTGCAATTACTAAAACGATTGGAGCAGATTGCCGGAAGTCCTTGCTATAAATGGGTTGATTTTGTTTCGGGCACGTCCACAGGTGCTATTATTTCGGGATTAATTCTCGCAGGTAAATCGGCGAACGAAATTGAAGAACTATATAAATCATTAGTCACTCGGGTATTTAAGAAACGATCAATAACATCGAACAGGACCTTAAATCCTCCCGAATTTGATAAAGTAAATTATCGGGATGAATTAAGACAACTATTCACCGATGAAACCTTAGAATATCTTTCTCAGCAATCGGGTATCGACTGTTTATTCACTTCCAAAGATATGGCTGCCGGAGAAGAAGTATTCTTTACAGCTATCCAAAACAACGGTTCAAAAGGAACCTACAAAAGTTCTTTAATGCGGGGTGTTTTAGAGGCAACCATGTCGGCGCCTACGTATTTCTTGCCTTTCGAACGGTTCATCGATGGTGGTACTACAACCTTTAACAATCCAGTTTTAGCGGCTGCGATGGAAGCATTTTATTACGATGGGAGAGGAAAATATACGCCCGAAAACACGACTATTTTCAGCTTTGGTACTGGTACCTGTCTTCGCTTCGTTGATCCAAATAAAACAGCCAATCCTGATGGTATTGATGCATTTTTCTGGCTCAATTATGTTATGGATGAATCGAGTAAAGATGCTAGTGAAATGCAGGTAAACATGCTTCGAAGTGGCTTGATTCCTCATCTCGATTTTAGAAGATATCAGCTATCGCTCGATATGAATACGCTGAATAAAATGCCGGATAAGGACATCAGTAAACATGGAATAAAAAACAAAGAATGGTTGTATCAATTAACAGATAAAGAACTTTCCAAAATAGATATGGCTGATGTAAGCAAATTCGGACTCATGGAAGCTATAGGTGAAGCAGCAGCCGATTTTATATGTCCACCTGCTGAATCACAAATTCCTATTGCCAATCGTAGCGGAAATTGGTTTCAAAAAGATTTATTAGCACCTAATTCCAAATCGCGCGGGGCACTTGTTTCGGCTCGCGGTAATATTGCCCAAATTCAAAGTCATTTATCGAATCCAGCTTGGATTGATTCCATCAAAACAGAGTAAAACTCTTCTAAATTTACTCATCCGATTCCCAAGCTTTGCTATTCGAAAAATCACGGAATAATAATTTTCCAAAATCTTCGGGATTGCTAGTATACGCTCGTTGATTATCGGGATCGGTTGCCCAAAAATCTAAGCCTTCATCATTCTTCAATACAATTTCCTTTTTCTCTGGTAAATATTGAAAACGGATCGTGCGCGTCCATCGCTCGTTTGCTCCTCCATAAAAAGAAAACGAAATTACCTGTTGATCTAATTCCACCCCTAAATACGGATCTCCTAACATGCCACCACAGTCGGCACACAAAACTACACTGTCGTTACGAGCGTATAAATTTAACACACCCATTTCATCACTTAAGAATACCAAAACAGGTCGTAGCGAGGAGGAATCGGGTGTTTCGGTAGATATTTTTAACACAACCACCCAATCTTTGTGAGCATCTTCATTGATATATCCACTCACCGAATCTAAAATCACATAGGAATCTGGCATAAAGCGAGACCATGTAGATTGACCGAAAATGTTGGAATTCAAGAACAAAAAAACTACCAGTATCCAAAACTTAACCATTCCAATTTTGCTGATTAATAAAGAATGAATCTACAAAATAAACTTCTTCTTGAGGTTCAAATTTGCACCATCTTCTAAAATTCGGAATTCATATTCTCCCCGCTTCCATTTGCGTACATCTTGATCTAAATAATACGTGTAAGTGCCCGGCATACCTGCTGAACTGCGAGTCAACACAGACATTACTCTACCTCGCATATCTTGAATCACCATAGTTATCATAGCTTGATTGGGTAAATAATACGTAAACTCTCCCCAAACACGTTGAGGACGCCCCGAAAACAATAGCGTTGTATCTTGCTCATAAGCTACCGAATACCAAGGCAATTCTACTCCTTTCACCTGTGCCACAAGTCTTCTCAACGATTCAACAACTAAAGGTTTGTCGGACTGAATTGCCGCCACTGCATGATTATCAGACAATGCCCATACAGCCGCTTGAATGGCACTTGAAGGGAAATTATTTTTGTCGATTAATTCAGCTACTTGTACCCAAGTAGATGGCATCATTTCACCTAAAACAAATTTCATATTCTTTGCTGGAGAATGTCTACTTGCCCGACAACAAAATCCGTTAGCTAAAAAGTGCTTTTCCTCACCTGCTGCTAATCGAATTACAAGCGATTTTACAACAAAAATATCCTGCGCTGAAGAATCTTCCGCAACTAATTTTCGTCCGGGTTCCAATCGTGTTTGGATGAATTCAGCACTACGATTTTTCACCCGCATTTGGACACATTCGCCTTGATGTCCTCCCAATGAAACTAACTCTAATTGAAGCTTTCCACTTTTGCACCATAATGCTATATCTATTGCTTCCTCATTAGATCCATGTACTTGAAATACAAAAGAAAAACAGAGTAGAAATGCACAAAATAAATTCCGAAAATTCAATCTATTGTTCATACCCATAAAAGCTGATTGAATATAGATAACCCAATTTTTCGTGCTTTTATTGTCTAGTAAAATCAATCGAATTTGAGGTGAGTATTCTCGATTTCATTGCCAATCAATGATTAAAGATCTTCCAATGGACTTCGTATTTCAATGAGTGCTTTCTTACTAACATGCGTGTAAATCATGGTTGTTTTAGTGCTGTTGTGCCCCAGTAATTCTTGAATGTATCGTATATCGGTACCGCGTTCGAGTAAATGCGTTGCATAGGAATGCCTAAGCCAGTGAAGAGTAGCTGGGCGAGTGATTCCAGCTCGTAAAATAGCGTCTTTAAAAATGATTTGCAGACTTCTACTACTATATGGTTCGTGCTTGTGTTGACCCGAAAATAAATACACATCACCCATTTGATACTTGCGATAGGCGTCGATTTCTGCAATTAAAACGGAAGGAATCGGGACAATTCGATCTTTCTTTCCTTTAGCATTTTTTATGTGCAGTAATTCCCGATCACGCATAATGTCATCGGGTTTTAAATTAAGTAATTCACCCGCCCGTAAACCACATGCGTATATGATGCGCAACATGAGTCGGTGTTTACTGTTTTTAAGAGCGTTGAGAATGAGTTTGACTTCTTCTTTCGATAAAACATTGGGTAATTTATGTTCCCTACGAGGACGTTCAATTTGATCGGGTTCAAAGGGTCGATTTTCAACCACACCCAGTAAGAGTTTTAAGGCACTAGCAAGTGTGTTTTGATAGGAAGAAGAAAGTTCTCGTTCGATGATGTATTCGCGGTTATATTTTATAAGTGTTTCATATTCGAGCTCGGATAGATTTTTAACGTGATAACGACGGAGGAAACTTTGCAACGTATTGATGTAATTACTCACCGACACACGACTGTATCGCCTGTGTTGCATCCAGTAACTGAGTTTGTTGAGTTCATCGCGAGTTTCAGGACCAATTACATCCAAGTATTGTAATAAGGGAATTGGACCATACCAATCGGGTAATGAGTAGGATATTTTACCAATACGAATAGCATAGCGTTCTTGCGGATTATCGTTAAATAAGCCACGAATGAATTGGCGACTTTCTGTGTTATCAGGAAACCACCAAAATAAATCATCCATCATCCAGCGAACTAATGGATGAGAACGAACAGCTTCGTAAAAAACAGAATCTTTATAAAATTTCAGTCCGAATCCGGGTTTGCCAACATGTTCGAATTGAAAAACAATACAGGAATAATGCATGGTATATGAAAAATGAGATTAAGCATATACCGGAACGAATCACAAATTTAAAACAGAATAACAAGGACCCAACTCATCCCAAAGAAATGTGGCAGATTTACTTTTAAACAACTGTGTTGACAAAATTATCTATGTACTCGGGATTGATTCTCTGATGATTTCCTAAAAATGCATATGCCATCATTCACTAATTGTTCAACTTTAATTGGAGAGAGTATAGAGTTGTTAAGCAGAGCTGAAATCAAGAGAATTATAGGCTGGTTCTTTGTGAATATCCATTTGGATAAATAAAGTCGGTATAGCGCAAAACCATTCGGTTTAAGAACTTGTTTTGTATATTAATTCATCAAGAACCCAACATCACGATTAACCGCCCACATGGGAATCTTCAGGATACAAGGTCAACCTAAACGCAAATGGTACATCCTTGTGGTTATTCTTGTGCTCGTTGGAATGGGATTTATTTGGTTAAACAAGTTTAACAGGGAATCTCCTAAATCATCTACCGGAGATATTTCTGATATCGAAAAATATTTGATTCAGGAAATACAATTAAATCCTAGGCAAGTGGCGGAATTGAATCGAGTTAGGGAAGAAACGGATTCCTTAAGAACTCAGCTTGAAAAAAACATTCAGGTGGAACAAACTCGCATGGAAGCTGAAATGAAATTAAAAACACATGATGCTCAGGTAATTAAACATGCGAATACTATTACCGCATACGAAGTACTTCTAAACAAACTCAACCGCGAACAAACGAATAAGCTTGAGCTATTTCTTTCAAAAGAACAATTGGACAAACTGAGCGGAATGACATGGGAATTAGCGCATTATTTTCATCCCAAAAAATAAGAACACTACATGAAGAAAGTATTTTAATTGTGCAGATCGAATTTCGATTTCTTCCTTGATTTATTTCTATTCAGCTTATTGGTAAAATAATAATTCAGAAAACCTATGTATGTATTGGAATTAGCTTTCTATATTTGAAGAACCTGCCTTAACAACTTATTTCCTCGAATCCATGAAACACTTTTCAAAATTTCCCCTCAAGATTGTGGCTGGAATTGTTGGTATTCTGCTATTTACAAGTTGTGGCGATGCGATTAAAAAAGGCGATCAATTAACAGCAGAAGACATTCGATACATCCACGATATGGGTATTTTGGATGATGGGGAAGCAATTTTGCTTTTCGATTCTCAAGGTTCATTAGGAGGAAAACGTTCATCAGGTAATTTCATCACCGAAAAAAGAATTGCTACTTATTGGATTGATGACCACGACATTAAACTCAACGTGGTTGAAAGTGCTTTTTATCCCGATATCGATACAATAATTACCAAAGATTTATCTAGTTCGCTCACGTATGCTTCTTATTTGGAAGTTCATACAAAAGATAAGCGCGTTTTTAAAGTGAATGTTGATGCCAAAGAAGCTGAATTACAGAAGTTCTTTGACCTCGCAAATGAAAAGTGGCGTAAGAATAGAGGTCCACGACCTTAAACTGAACAATCCATTTTAATACATACTGTCGATGCAAACACAACGTATTGATATCCTAGATTCATTACGTGGGATGGCTCTTTTAGGTATTCTGTTGATGAATATTCTGTATTTCGGTCTACCTCATTTAATTGTTGAGAGTTTAGAAGTACGAAATGAATATACCGGAGCAAACTACTATACATGGTGGATAGTTAATGGTTTGTTTGAAGGTACCATGCGAGCTACATTTTCGATGTTATTTGGAGCAAGTTGCTTGTTATTACTGAATGGATTAGAATCTCGTAGTTTACCCGCTCCATTAACACCAGCCGATATTCATTATCGAAGGTTGATTTGGTTGCTATTATTTGGGATGATTAATGCCTTTGTATTTACCTGGGCAGGTGATATTTTATATACGTATGCCATTTGTGGTTTGTTTTTATTTCCTTTTAGAAACATGAAACCAAGAGGGCTCCTATTCGCAGCGATCGTGTGTATGATGTTTTCATTATTTAATTCGGGACTTAGCAGCTGGGATAAAACACAGATGCGACAAGCCGGAACTGAGGCACAAATTCTAATAAAGGAAGGAAAAATGCTCACAAAAGAGCAGTCGGAAGCTTTAGAAAAATGGGAAGGATATGTAATGGAATCGAGCACTCCACATAAAAAAATGGAATCGAAAGAAATTCAAACAGATATGCAAAAAGGATATCCGGTTGTTTTTGTTCGAATTGCAGAAACTAATTTTGAATTACAAACACGTGCTTTTTATTTCGATTATATCTGGGATGCTTTAACCTGTTTTTTCCTCGGAATGGCTTTATTTAAATGGAATGTTTTGACGGGAAAACGAAGTCAGAAATTCTATTTGACACTAGCATTAACCGGCTATTTGATTGGAATTCCTGCTAGCTACTATTATTTACATTTACGATTAATTACCCATTTTGATCTGACATTAATTCCCTCCTATTTTCCTTTGGAATTGTATCAGTTTCGAAGATTATTTCTTGCATTTGGGCATATAGGATTATTCATTTTTCTATTTAATTCTGGATTATTTAAAGTGATTTTTAAAGCTTTAGGAAATGTCGGAAGAATGGCATTTACTAATTACCTCATGCAAAGTATTTTTTGCAGTTTAATCTTCTTTGGATACGGCTTTGGGTTATTTGGAGAATTGGAAAGATACCAGCTTTACTATGTGGTTCTAGCTATTTGGATTTTCCAAATTCTATTTAGTGCAATCTGGCTTCATTATTTCCGAATGGGACCATTTGAGTGGCTTTGGAGAAGTTTAACCTATTGGAAAAAACAACCTTTGAAAAAGGATTTAGTTGATTGAATTCTTAAATCTAGATTGAATAGGAATGGATGTATTTCAACACCGTTAAATATTTACCCGAAAGATACATTTACCTAAATATCTCAATCAAATTAAGATTAGCAGAGTGTAGTTTAAATGTGCTATTTAACTCCTTAACGTAAGCGGCAAGGATAATAGCTTTCGCTAAAGCTTCAGCTATTAAAGAGATTGGAAGTCTATAGCCTGCATGCCGCCCTGTAAATTAAAATGCTTGATTGATTAATAATCGTTTGACTTTTACAACCCCATTTGCCTCTACCACAATAAAAAACAAACCATTACCTAAGCCAGTAATATCTGGATAAAGCTCGATATCAGAAAATTGTCGAGAGACTTGATAATAAGCTTGCCGGAAAAAAGTATCGAAAATCCACACATTAATATCGCTTACTCCTTTGCAAATAATTTTCAATTTAAGTTGTCCGTCATTGGAAGCTGGATTGGGTGTGAAATCGAAATCCATGAACTCACATGGGCCTTGTGTGAAGTTCTGCAAACCTTGTGCATAGGCTAAACACTCATTTCGATAGGTAACATTATCGCAGCCACAAACGGGTTCATATAAAACCCCGTAACAAGGATTGTTGGATACAAGAGTGCTGTCCTTACACACATTAGGATTGTATACCTGAGCATGTAGGACAAAACTTAGAAATAGAAAACAGGTAACAAGTATTTTTTTCATACGCTTTCACTCACAAATATAGACTTAAGACGGCGTTCCGACAAGTACCCTATTGGTTTTGCAGGACATTGAAATTGATTTAAAATTTCTTCCGCTTGAATTTGTTGCGCTGGATCTACCGCTATGAGAAGACCTCCAGATGTTTGAGGATCGCAGAGAAGTAACAATTGATCGCCTGTTAATTCGGAAATGGAATCCTTCAACCAGGAGAAAGTTTTCATGGTCATATCGGGATAGATGAAACGAGCTAAATAATTGGAGACACATGCTAAACGTGGCACAGAATCAAATCGTATGTGAGCAGTTAAATCGCTTCCTTCGGTCATTTCATGTAAGTGTCCGAGCAAGCCAAAACCTGTCACATCGGTCATGGCGTGAACACCCGAAAGCTTGGCTAATTCTGCTCCACAGCGATTCAAGGTTTTCATCCACTGAATTGCTTCGTGCATATGTGCTTGCTCTGCTAAACCACGACGAGCTGCTGTACTAATAATGCCCAACCCTAAAGGTTTGCTCAAGTATAAAATATCGCCTGCTTTTGCGGTGCTATTTCGTCGAATATGTGCCAATTTAGCCTGTCCGCTAACTGCTAATCCAAAAAATGGTTCAGGAGAATCAATCGTATGTCCTCCGGCGATAGGAATTCCAGCTTGTTCACAAACCTCACGAGCCCCTTGCATTACCTCCGCAGCAAGACTTGCAGGAAGTTTGTCAACTGGCCAACCTAAGATTGCTAATGCCATAAAAGGATTTCCACCCATGGCATATACGTCGCTAATGGCATTAGTCGCGGCAATAGCACCAAAATCGATGGCATCATCAACAATGGGCATGAAAAAATCGGTGGTCGAAATAATAGCTAAATCGTTCCCAATATTCCAAACAGCGGCATCGTCGCTTTCGGCATTACCCACTAATAAATTTGGGAAATCGGCAGTATTTCGATGCTTTTGCAGAATATCTTTTAACACGCTGGGTGCTATTTTACAACCACAGCCTGAACCATGAGCAAATTGCGTAAGACGAATGGTTTCGTTGCTTGAATCAATCATGATAAATAGGCAAAGTATGGGTTTGCAAATAGTTTTTTAATGAACGCGCAATTTCAATAATATCCAATTTTTCACAGGGAAAATGAATCGATTTCTGGGGATCTCGTTTGCTTTGTCCAAAAGCATATGTTTGATCATAATAGCGAAGAGTAACTTCTGCCACAAAATGCAAATTGCCCAACTCCAGTGCTTCAAAACAAGCTTTTACGTGCTGTCCTCCTAGCCTTTTCTGGATTTTAAGAATCGATGCTCCTAATGCTTCTTTCTCAAAATGACCGTACTCTTTAACAAGAAAATCGAGCCTTTCAGAAATTGGAATATCTAAGTTGAACAAAGGAGCTTGCTTCATTTGATTCCATAAATGATCTTGAATAAATACTGAACCTATTTTACGGGCTTCATCTTCTATCCAAATTGGTTTATTCAAATCAAATTGACCAATTTCTACACATAGATTGTTCTCGAATTGTTCTATGCTAGGCTGTTGTCCTTGTCCTAATGCACCAAAAGCAGAGCCCTTATGATGCGCCAATCCTTCCAAATCAATTACCTGCTCACCCAAGTTTTTTAATTCGTGTAAAATATAGGTTTTACCACTTCCTGTAGAACCGCTCAATACCACTAATGGCAATGGTTTAGCCAATGATGAAAGTACCTGCTGACGATAGTTTTTATATCCTCCAGCTAAAACTTCCACCTTAAATCCAGCCTGACGAAATAACCAAGCGACACTATTGCTTCTCATTCCGCCACGCCAACAATGAACTCGTAATTTTTTATCGGGCGCAATTCGAGTAGCTTCTTCTACCAATGGAGCCATTTTAGGTCCGACAATTCGCAAACCTTCTAAAACAGCTGCATCGTGACCGTTTTGCTTATATAGTGTACCGATTATAGCACGTTCAGCATCAGTAAAAAGCGGCAAATTAATCGCATTGGGGATATGCCCTTGTTTAAACTCCCCGGGTGAGCGAACGTCTATTAATGGTATGTGCACGGACATGCTGCAAGATAGTAAGCTAAATTGGATGATTGAACATTCAAAAAACATTCAAGTAAAATTTAAGGATACTATTGAATAGCAAAAGATACCGATTCACATATGTAATTACTAAATAATTAATATCAAAAAATGAATGAAGAATGCTTGTATAACTTAACTTGTGCTGCACATAATTTCAAAATTTTCAATGAGTATTTCACAATTAAATCCTGCTGATTTAAACAGTTTCAAACAATTTATTTTTTCAATACAACCGATCAGTGATGAAGCATGGAATGCATTTCAATCGCATTGGGAAGTAATCAATTTAAAACGTAAAATGTTGATTACTCGTTCTGGTGAAACGGAACGTTATATATATTTTGTTCTCGCAGGTGTACAACATGCCTTTTATGTAACAGAGGAAGGAAAAGAAGTGAGTATCGTATTTACTTATCCTTATTCATTTTCGGGAGTTGCAGATTCATTTTTAACACAAACTCCATCTTTATATAGTTGTGAAACCCTTAGTAGCAGTAAACTATTACGATGCGAATACAATACATTTATGGAACTGGTAGAAAAATTCCCCGAAATAAAAACACTTTTATTAAAATCATTAAGTAGAGTATTAAAAGGAGCATTAGAGCGACAAATAGAATTGCAGTGTTTTAATGCGGAACAAAAATTCAGCACTTTATTAAAACGATCACCTCAAGTATTTCAGCTCATTCCTCATAAATACTTGGCTTCTTATCTAGGCATGGATGCAGCTACTTTTAGCAAACTTTTATCGAAATATTAAATCGAAAATAATTAACTCAAAATTAGGTTGGAATTAGATTCGACTATTTGAGAATTATACGAATTAAGATTACTCATTGAGCTGATTACTCGATGCTGAAATGCTATGCTTTAATTTTATTAACAATGCTGTTAAAAACTAGCCGTTTCATAAACGTTTAACAGACGAATCAGGTCTCGGGAATTTTGTTTCTTTCAGCCGGTGGGTGGTTAGTGGTCGGCCCCGCGTGCGCGTGAGATGAAAAGATCGATAATCAAGGCATACAGACCGGTGTAAATTTAATATATAACCTATTCACTCCAAAAAATGACTATTTCTAATCTACTAATTCTTTCGAATCTCCAAAATTCTTGACCTACACCAAGATTTATTCGGTTTTTGATTTAGATTTTTGCACCATACATTCAACCTATGGCACAAACATTCTCCGATTGGAAAAATCAAACAGAGCAATCCTATAATGAGATTAAGCAAATATTTGGTAAAATCAATCAAAATAACCCAGATCAACTTTTGCTAAAACCAAATGAAACAAGCTGGAATGCTGAAGAATGTATCCAACATCTCAATAGCTATGGACGCTATTATTTACCTGAACTGAAATCTGCTATCACTCAAATCAAGCTAAAAAATATAAAACCGGAGAAAAACTTAAAAGGTAGCTGGATTGGTCGAAAATTCACTAAAATGATGTCGGTCAATTCGCAAGGGTTTCCTGCTAGTTCAATGAAATCGCCAAAAGATCATCGACCGATTTCTAATACAAACAGTTCGAAAACCCTAGAGGAATTTGAAAGTCAGCTCCGTGAATTAGAAAATATCATTCAGGAATGTAACCAAATTAATCCCGATAAAGCCCGTGTACCTATTTCTATTTCTCGATTTATTAAATTAAGTGCTGCAGATGTATTGGATTTTTATTTAGCACATCACAAGCGACATCTCTATCAAGCATTAAGAG
>DAOOQW010000013.1:12977-25234 GCA_035388945.1 Flavobacteriales bacterium | reverse complement strand
ATAAAATGTCGAAGCGTTTGGGGAACGGTGTTGATCCGTTTGAAACATTAGGAAAATATGGTCCCGATGCCACACGCTGGTACATGATAGGCAATGCACAACCTTGGGACAATCTCAAGTTCAATGTAGAAGGGATTACTGAAGTTCAGCGTAAGTTCTTCGGAACGCTTTATAACACCTATGCCTTTTTCGCGCTTTACGCCAATATCGACGGCTTCAAAATGGATGCTTCTAAGCAGATTCCATTGGCTGATCGTCCTGAAATTGATCGTTGGGTTATCTCTCGTTTAAATAGCTTGAAAAAAGAAGTAGCAGAACGCATGGATGATTACGATCCAACTCCCGCTGTTCGTGCTATTGAAGATTTTGTTACAGAGCAATTGAGTAACTGGTACGTTCGTTTAGGTCGTCGTCGTTTTTGGAGAAGCGAGAGCGATTCAGATAAGCAAGCTGCTTACGAAACTTTGTACGAATGCTTGGAGGTTGTTTCGCAGTTGATTAGTCCGGTTGCACCTTTCTTTGGAGAATGGTTATACCGCAACTTGCATGTGCATGAAATAAATCAATCGTTGGTTTCAGTTCATTTGAGTACTTGGCCAGCAGTTAATTCGGATTTTATTGATTCGGATTTAGAAGAACGAATGGGGCTCGCTCAGCGCTATAGCTCTATGATATTGGGATTGCGCAAGAAGGTAAACATCCGTGTTCGTCAGCCTTTGCAAAAAATACTGGTGCCGGTAATCGATCCACATATCAAAACACAACTGAATGCCGTTAAAGATCTCATCTTATCCGAAACCAATGTGAAAGAATTGGAGTATGTAGGAGATGATGCCGGAGTGATTGAGAAAAAAATCAAACCCGATTTCAAAGCATTAGGACCTAAATACGGTAAGTTGATGAAGAGCATTGCCGCTGTCGTAAATACCTTAAACACGCCGCAAATCAATGAATTGCAGCGCGAAGGTCGTTTGGCGGTTGATGTCGAAGGACAAGAAATTGTGCTTAGTCCAGAAGATGTGGAGATTTTCACCGAAGATATTCCAGGTTGGTTGGTAGCGAGCGAAGGACCGTATACAGTTGCGCTTGATGTGACCTTGTCGGAAAGCTTGGTTGAGGAAGGATTGGCTCGCGAACTTGTGAATAAGATACAGAACTTGCGCAAGGTCAGCGGCTTAGAGGTTACCGACACTATTGAAATCATTGTGCAAAACCATCCTGCATTGACTGCAGCAATCGAAAACAATAAAACCTATATTTGCGCCGAAACCCTTGGAGCATCTCTTACCATTGTCAATAATGGCGCGGCTTCCGGAGGAACATTAGTAGAACTTACGGACGAAATATCCACGCTTATCACCATCTCTAAACTGAACGGACTATGAACCAACAGGAAAAAAACCGTTATAACCCGGAAGAGTTGCAGGAGTTTAAGGAAATCATTGAGAAAAAACTGGACGAAGCCCGTAAAGACTACGACCTGCTTAAAAGTGCATTTTCGAATAAAGACGATCACGGAACCGATGATACATCACCTACTTTCAAATTATTGGAAGAAGGATCAGATGTACTTTCAAAAGAAGAAACCGGTCAATTAGCTGCTCGTCAGAAGAAATTCATCGAAAATCTTGAAGCTGCTCTCATTCGAATTCAAAACAACACCTACGGCATTTGTCGAGTTACCGGTAAATTAATACCGAAAGAACGTTTGCGGATTGTACCGCATGCAACACTTAGCATAGAAGCTAAAAATCAACAATAACCTATTCGGCCCCGCGCACGCCGCGGGGCTTTTTTTTGACCTTTTCCCGTGAAGAAATCCCTGATTATTTTACTGTCTGTTTTAGCAATTGACCAAACGGTTAAGTTTCTGATCAAGACGAATCTGATGCTCGGCGAGTCGATTCAGGTGGCAGGTCATTGGTGCTATCTCACCTTTGTAGAAAACAACGGGATGGCATTTGGGATGGAATTCGGAGGTGAATTTGGAAAACTCTTCCTGAGCCTTTTCCGAATTGTGGTGGTTGGAACCATGTGCTATTATTTGCTCAAAGCTTCCAAAGAGAAAAAACTTCATCCCAGACTTCAAGTTTCCTTCTCGCTCATCATCGCTGGAGCCATCGGAAACATCATTGATAGCGCATTTTACGGACTTATCTTCAACGATAGCTTTGGACAAGTAGCAAGTTTATTCCCCACCGAAGGTGCTTACGGTACTTTTCTACATGGGCGAGTAGTAGATATGTTCTACTTCCCATTGTTTGAAGGACATTTCCCTTCTTGGTCACCTGTTTATGCTGGCGAGGAATTTATCTTCTTCAGTCCGGTTTTCAACGTGGCCGATTTCTCCATCAGTATTGGTGCAGTGATTTTCCTATTTTATCAAAAGCACTTCTTTACCGAAAAGAAAAAGGAAGATCCTGTTGTAGAAGCCTAATCAGGCAGTTAGCCAACCTTTATTCATCAGGTATTCAGCAATCTGTACCGCATTGGTTGCTGCTCCTTTTCTTAGATTGTCCGACACAATCCACATGTTGAGCGTATTCGGCTGACTCTCATCTCGTCTCAATCTTCCCACAAAAACCTCATCCCGATTATTCGCGTTGATTGGCATGGGATAACGATTGTGTAGCACATCATCCTCGACAATAACACCTGGTGCAGCAGCTAATAATTCACGCACCTGTTGTAAGTCGAAATCCTGCTCAAACTCCACATTCACTGATTCGGAATGCCCGCCAATAACAGGAACACGAACGGTTGTAGCTGTCACTCGAATACTATCGTCGCCCATAATTTTACGGGTTTCGTTGAGCATTTTCATTTCTTCCTTGGTGTAACCATTGTCGAGAAATGAATCGATATGAGGTAAAATATTTAGGTCGATTGGGTGTGGATAAGCAGGTTCTCCCAATGTTCCTTTACGCTCATTGATGAGTTGTTGCACGGCTTTCAATCCAGTACCGGTAACACTTTGGTAGGTCGAAACGACAATGCGCTTGATTTTATATTTCTGATGAAGCGGCTGCAATGCAACCACCATTTGAATCGTCGAACAATTAGGGTTGGCAATAATCTTATCGCTTGCTTCTAACACATGTGCATTGACTTCTGGAACGACCAATTTCTTGCTTGGATCCATCCGCCAGGCAGAAGAATTATCAATAACGGTACAGCCAATTTCAGCAAATCGTGGCGCCCATTCGAGAGAAGTACTTCCGCCAGCCGAAAACAAAGCTAAGTCGGGTTGTAGCAATAAGGCATTTTCTGGAGTGAGGACAGTCCACTCATCTTGTTGAAACGCAATCCTCCGCCCTGCTGAGCGCTCAGATGCAACTGGAATCAGATTCGTTACCGGAAAATTACGTTCCTGTAAGACTTGTAGCATTTTATTTCCAACCAGTCCGGTGGCACCAACAACAGCGACTTTCATTTACAGTAGAAGTTTCGTTTCTTTAACCAATAGAATTCCGTAAAAGTAAACAATAGGGTTCCTCATTTTATGCAAAATATGTTTAAACAACTGGTTACGATTGTTTTTGTCCTGATTTCGTATTGCGGATATAGCCAGCTGCAAGATGATTTTGCTGATGGAAACTTCAGCTCCAACCCCGTTTGGTCGGGAAATGCTAGTGAATTTTTGGTAGATGGCACCTTTCAACTTCAAAGTAATGGTGATACCACTTCACTTTCGAATCGCGAGATTTATCTTAGTACACCTTCCACTTCTATCAACAATACACAATGGGAATTTTTAGTTAATCCGAAAGTTTCAACTTCCTCCAACAATCGGATGGATGTGTTTCTTACCTCAAGTGATGCTAATCTTTTAGGCGCTAACACCGGTTATTTTGTACGGATTGGAGGCACACCCGACGAAGTTGCTCTTTTTCGTAAAGATGGTGCTGGCATTGAATCGTACGTTATAACTGGTGTTGCAGGTGTTATCAATAGCAGTAGCACCAATCCAACAAAAGTAAAAGTTACGCGCGATGTTGCCGGAAACTGGTCATTATACGCCGATTACAACGGAACCGGAGCTTTGTATGAGTTGATTGGAACCGGTCAGGATGTGACTTATACCACTTCGTTAAGTTTTGGTTTGGTAGTTCGGTATTCGAGCTCAAACCGACAAAAGTACTTTGCCGATAATTTCTATGTAGGACCAATCATCGTAGACAATATTCCGCCAGTTGTTCAATCGATAAAGGTGCTTTCGGATCATGCTCTAGAACTTAGCTTTTCGGAAAGTGTATCTCAAACAACCGCCGAAGAAACAGCCAACTATTTAGTGAATTCAAGTATTGGAGAGCCTTCTAGCGCATTCCGTTCCTTGACTTCATTTTCAAAAGTTACCCTAACATTTATCCCTGCATTTCAAGAAGGAATCACCTATCAGTTAACGGTTTCGGCAATTGAGGATTTGTCGGGAAATGACATGAATCCTCAGCAGATTCCATTTATCTATTATCGCCCAAAACCATACGATGTAGTTATCAATGAGATAATGGCTGATCCAGATCCATCGGCGGGTTTGCCATCGGTTGAATTTATTGAAGTTGCTAACCGGACAGCTTTTCCTATCAACCTAGAAAACTGGATGATTGAAGCGGGAACCAATCGCAAAGTTATTCCTGCTTGTATTCTTCAACCCGATAGTTTTATTGTTCTAACAGGAACTGATGGTT
Organism: Flavobacteriales bacterium; assembly: GCA_035388945.1. Lineage (GTDB taxonomy): Bacteria > Bacteroidota > Bacteroidia > M30B66 > M30B66 > CALQRR01. The sequence goes on along the minus strand of DAOOQW010000013.1, from coordinate 20,546 downwards.
TAGAATATTACAGCGATTCGATAGCTGTTGTTGGAATAACATCCTTTCCTGCTCTCACCAATACTGGAGCAAGATTAACGCTCTACAATCCTGACACAGTTGTGATTTCGTCTGTTACTTATGCGGATTCATGGTATCAAAATACTGTTAAGTCCGAAGGTGGATATTCGCTCGAACAAATTAGTCCGATGCAACCTTGTGCTGGAGCTGAAAACTGGATTGCTTCTTCCAATAACTGGGGCGGTTCTCCAGGGAAAATAAATAGTGTTTATTCCAATGTTAGTGATCAACAAGCACCTAAAATCGACCGAGTTGTTGTAATAGCAGTCGATACCATTCGAGTGTTTTTTACCGAATCAATTCGTTTGAGCAGTCAACAGGATTTGAATTCATACACCATTGATCAAGGAATCGGTCAACCCAATTACATCGAAACATATTCGCCCGATTTTAAGTCGGTAAAACTTGCCTTGACTACCTCATTACAAACGGATGTGCTATACACGATAAGTATTTCGAGTGATTTGTTTGATTGTGCTGGAAATGCTTTCGATGTTCAATCAACCGGAAGATTTGCTATTCCTCAAATTCCGCAAGCAAACGACATTGTTATCAATGAACTGCTCAGTAACGAAAAAGATGGTGCCAGTGACTTTGTAGAAATCTACAATCGTTCTAATAAAATCATCGATCTGGCAAGCCTTCAACTCAGTCAATACGATACGCTTGTTCAAGTTCCAATCGATTTAGAATTCATCGCTCCCGATGGTTATTTGCTTTTCCCTGGTGAATATTTGGTGTTGACCGATGATATTTCGGGCGTGAAAAACTTTTATTCGACCACGAATCCAAGCGGATTTATTCAAATGAGTTCAATGCCAACCATGAATAATGATGATGGCACACTTGCCTTGAGTCGTGTGAGTGATAATGCCATTATTGACCGGATGAATTACAACACCTCGATGCATTTTGCTTTGCTGAATAATTTAGATGGGGTGAGTTTGGAACGCGTTAATTATGATCGTCCGGCATTGGATGTTACTAATTGGAATTCTGCATCTTCAGCAGCAGGATTTGCTACTCCAGCATACCGAAACTCGCAATACAGTGAAGTTGTGACTTCTCAACCCGGTTCGGTAACTATTTCGCCCGAAGTATTTTCTCCTGATGGTGATGGTTATGAGGATGTCGTGAATTTCGCTTATGCTTTCGACACACCCGGATTTACTGGAACATTGAGTATTTACGACTCAAACGGAAGACTAGTAAAATACATCGGTCGAGGAATTTTACTGGGAACTTCAGGACAGTATTCTTGGAATGGAATCAACGAGGACAATGAAAAAGCCCGATTGGGGATTTACATTTTCGTGTTAGATGCTTTCACTTTGGATGGACAGGTTTCGAAAATCAAGAAATCATTCGTCTTAGGCGGCCGTTTATAGCAAGTGTTTAAACATCGGGTCTTCGGTTTTCAAAACCTGATACATTTCTTCCCGAATCTTGGTTTTGAGAGCAGGTAAATCCTCTTTCGTTAAGCCTGTTGTTTCGTACGGACCTAAAAACTTGATGGTGATTGTTCCCGGACGAACAGCGTAATTATCTGATGGAGTAATGTTTCTAGCATTAATGCTGCACATTGCCACAAGTGGTTTTTGACTTTCTATCGCAAAGCGGAAAGCACCATCGAAAAACTCATTGAGTGGTTCTTGGCTCTTGTTGCGCGTTCCTTCAGGAAAGATAAAAATCGAATTTCCGCTTAGAATTTCACTCATCATGGCGCGTGAACTTTTATCGCGACTTTCCTTGCTTCTACGATCAACGAGCACGCAAACTGTGGCAAATAAAAACCCGAGCAAGGGCATTTTTTTCAATTGAACCTTCGCTAAAGGTTTCACACTTAAAGGAAGACTGTATGTACCAATGAACATATCGAGGTTAGAGCCATGATTGCTCACTACAATGCAAGGTAGATTTCCAAAAAGTTTTTCGCGGTTGATGGTTTTAATGCGAATTCCGGCACAAAAGAAGAATGTTGCTGACCAAAATTTATACACCATCATCATTGGCTGATGAGCTCGTTTTCCAATGGTTGGAATAAGGATAAGTCCTATTAGACTAGAGGAAACCAGAAAACACAGAAATACCAGAATCAGCCAGATCCAGTAGGGAATTAAGAGTATGTATGAGAGTAGTCGAAGCACGGCCAAATGTAAACAGGTTCCTGAAATTGACCTCAAACGAAAAAACTCATTTATCGGTTTATCTTCGTGCCATGAAGTGCGACTTTTTGATAATAGGTCAAGGTATTGCCGGCACCACATTGGCGCTGGAATTAATATCGAGAGGATCAGAAGTGTTGGTGATAGATGTTTTCGATGAGCACAATTCATCGCGAGTTGCAGCAGGATTATTCAATGCGGTAGTTTTTAAACGAATTACACTTGGTTGGAGAGCAAAAGAAAGTTTAAAAGAAGCCCATCTGTTTTACGCCCAACAGGAAGAATTCACTGGCGTTCGGTTGTTTTATCCAATCGGGTTACATCGCATACACGGAAGTGAAGCGGAAAGAAAATCTTGGATTGATGTGAGCAAAGATCCTGAGTTTGTTGGCATGTTGGAGGAATCCAAACCAGCAGACGAAAAGCCTTGGCTCAAGCAAACTTTTGGTGGCGCTCATGTTCCCGGAGCAGGATTTATCGATACACGCACTTGGTTATCGGCGGTTAGAAGAAAGTTCCTGGAAAAGAACATTTTACGTGAAGAAATTTTCGATTATGACGCATTAGAAGTTTCTCCCGACGGAGTGATTTATAAAGATATAGAAGCCCCAAAAATCATTTTTTGTGAAGGTGTTGGAGCTACGAAAAATCCGTGGTTTAATGATCTTCCATTTAATCCAGCAAAGGGTGAAGTGCTCGTGATTTATGCACCTGAATTGAAACATGAAATTTTCAATGGAAGCATTTATGGTGTTCCGCTTGGTGATGGAATGTTCCGGGTTGGATCAACTTACGAATGGGGCACAACCGACCCAAATCCGACTCAAGATAAACGACTGGATTTAGAAGAGAAACTTCGCAACATTCTTCAAGTTCCTTTTACCGTTGTATTGCATGAAGCAGGTGTTCGTCCAACGGTGCTCGATCGTCGTCCGCTAATCGGTCTTCATCCGCGACATCAAGCATTGGGAATCTTCAATGGTTTAGGCACCAAAGGCGTATTGATGGCTCCGCTTCAGGCGAAAGAATTTGTCAGTTTTTTACTCGACGGAGCTAGTTTGTCTCCGGAAGCTTCCATTCAACGATTTGTGAAAAGGCTAACACGCCAATGACTAGCACTGCCAAACAATCGAACTACTTTGAAAACCTCGACTCGACGCGTTTTCTTGGGTTTTTCCATGTCTTTCTGGCGCATTGTTTCTTTACGACGAATCCTGCTATTCAAGAATCATTTGGCTATCATCTCGCTACTGTAAATATCCGTTCTGGATTTCTCGGACTTGATTACTTTTTTGTGCTTTCGAGTTTCTTGCTGACTTGGTTGGCGCTCAAAGAATGGCAGCAAACAGGCAGTTTCCAGCCCGGTTTATTCATGGTTAGGCGAGGCTTGCGTTTATGGCCTTTGTACTTAGTATTAGTGGGCGGAACGTACGGATTTGTTTATTTCTGGGGTGATAAACTCGGAATAAGCACGCTGCCACCTGTGGAAGTTTTCCTCCTATTTGTTTCCAACTGGTGGATTGCCGCTCACGGACAAAATTTTCTCTTTTTACTCGTGTTCTTTTGGTCGATTGCTGTAGAGGAACAATTCTATGTTTTTTGGGCGTTTGTCTTGCGTTTTCTGCATCGAAACATCCTTTGGGTGAGCGGAGGAATGATAGTCGTTTCACTCGTTTTTAGGGCGATGAATTTGTCAGACGAACCAAGGCTGTATTTCAATACAATCAGCTATTTGGGCAATTTTGGATTGGGGGCATTATGTGCGCAATTGGCATTTGATAATGGACGATTCATTCGTGTAATAGAGCGATTATCTAAGAGACATATTATTGTCGTATATCTGCTACTTGCCGTCTTAACTGCTGGATATTTCCGTTGGTTTCAATCGCCAGTTATGGTCGTTTTGGAAAAGCTCATTTTTGGTGCGTTCTTCTGTTTCATCATCCTCGAACAGAGCTTTGCACTTCATTCTCCCATTAAACTCGGAAAATTCAAGCGCATGAGTTATCTCGGACAGCTTTCGCTTGGACTATATTGCTTCCACGGCATTGTGCTCACCTTTGCCATTCCACTGCTCAAATCATCTGGCTACGCCGAATCAACTTGGCAAGTGTATGTGATGAATCCGCTGCTCATTTTGAGTGCAACTTTAATTCTTGCTTGGTTGAGTTTTGTTGGGTTTGAACAACCCATCCACCGATATCGAAAATACTTCTACCCGAAAACTTCTTCGAGTACTTCGGGCGTTTGAAGTCCGGATATGGAAGGCAAATGCCAGCGAAAAAACTCGAGTAATTTCCTAGAAACTTGTCTGCGCATGGGGCGATTAAACAATCCCGTTTGCAAGGAACCAAAACCCGTAATCATGAGTTGGTTGAGGGCTGCGCTGGTAGGTAAATCGAAACAAGTTGAATTGGGACTGTGATGAAAAACGCCATCGGTAAACTGAAAATAGGGCGTTGCTTCGCAGTAATTTTCTACTGGATAGAAACCTAGAAAGCGAGAAAATTCGAGTAAAAACTTCAGATGAAAATCGGGAAGTTCGCTTGGTGTTTGATCGAGTAGAATCAAGGCATCGCGCAGGAAATCGAAGAGTTGATCGTTTTGTTCTTCTTCCTTAATAGTGTGAATAAGCACTTCAGCCAAAAAAAGAACCTGCGCAGTTTTGCCGGTTGAAAAAGGAATACCTGAATAGGGAAAATCAATCCGCATCTCGCGTAATTGCTGCAAGCCACGGTTTTCTTTGAGTTGCATTTGAACTTCGAGCAAACTCAAAGGCTGCAATAAAGCTGTTTTGTTTCCTCCTTTTTTGCTCTTTGCTCCATGAATGAGAAATGAAACTAATCCTCGTTCGCGCGTGTACATTCGAGCAATAACCGATGAATCGCCATGTCGGAAAGTATGTAATACAATAGCCTGACTGGCAAGTAACATACTTAGTTGATGAAAAGAAACTTGGTTACTTTGGTTTGGCTACCGTCTTCGTTGGTGCAGAATACCAAATACACACCCGTTGCAGCGCGTTGTCCTGAGTATAATTTCCCATTCCAAATGGCAGTTCCGCCGTTTGCTACCGTTGAAAAAACAAGGTTGCCACTTACATCGGTAATCTTTACATCGGCATCGGTTACTAATCCAGTGATAGCAATTGGACCTTCGTAGCCATGTTCAACAGGATTAGGAAATGTGTAAACGTGTCCGAATTTATCTCCTCCTCTACTCGCATCTGTTCGGTAGGAGCAAATACCGAGATCCGTTCCGATAAAAATCTCCCCTGATTCACCGTTTATGGAAAGGCTTGTTACGTTATTACTTAAAAGCGGACTGTTTTCGGAGTTAAACTCGGCAATTTGTTGTGTTCCATCGGGCGAAACGACAAAGATTCCGGCTTTCTTGGTGCCAATCCATTTACGATTTGCTCCATCAACTGCAATAGCTGTAACCTCTTCTTCTTTTAGCAGATATTGGTTAAATCCATCTTGGCTAATGATGATGGTTTGAGAATCCCAACCAGTAGAACCTTCTTGGAAAATAGCTTCGGGCGTATAAAAGACACTAATTCCTTTAGTTGTTCCCACCCAAATTTGACCATCTAAATCCTGAGCTAAGCAAAGCACAGAAGAACTTGCGAGCGCACCATTTCCAACTTGATCATTTAGGAATTTATAGCCTTCTAGCGTCGTTCCATCGAAGTTTGCAACGAGCAAACCGCGTTCTTGTACAATCACCCATTTAAGTCCAGAGCTATCAACCAACATATTCCCGAGAAACTGGTTGTTTACCGAGTTGTTAAATGCAAAGTTTTTCCATTCTCCTCCGGGGGTTTTAACGGCAAGAGGTTTAGAAGAAGAAGAACAAGTTGACCAAAGATTTCCGTCTTTATCGATAGTAAGATCAGAAACACGAATATCGTTGGGATAATTGGCTATTCCCGTTAGCCCACTATTAGTTGCTGCATATTGCTGAACGATTGAACCATTTTTAATTTCGGCAATTCCGCCACCCCAAGAAGCGGCATAAACATGCGATGCATCTGCGGGATCAATTACAATTGAAACGATGTCCCGAATGAAATCAGAACCATAATTAAGTTTATAGTCTTTCCAATTCAAACCATCAAACTCAAAAACACCATCAATCGAATACAAAGGTGAATAGGCTACATCCCATGCTCCGGGAGCAACCCAAACTTTTCCTGCGGATGATGCTAAACGAAAAACATTAGATGTTGGCGGACCTTCAACCGAGAAAGGAGTATTGATAAAGACGTTTTGTGATTTAACCAGACATTGATTTTTGTCTGCAATCCAAACGCGTTTCACATCCACCAAATCAATCACCGCATCTAAAGGCGATGGAGGCAATAATATATCCGAATAAGAAAGCACATTTTCGATGTACAAACTACCTGAATCGACCATTGTAGCTCCGTAATTGGTCGTATAAACCATACGTTCAGGTCGAGAATTTATGGAATGAATTGTTTGACCTGTTCGGAACACTTCCAGCTGACCGTCCTTTAATTGGTACAAGGTGTCTTGATCTTGTGCATTGTCGACATACCGAGAAGTATAGATTGCTCCATTGAACCAAGTTAGATTATTGAGTGGCACAGTACCAATAACTGGATCTTGTGTCCAAGCAACATAATAGGGCAATGCAGGATTATTGATGTCGGCAGAAAATAGCCCTTTTGAGGTAGCTGCATAGATTGTATTTACGCCATCAAAAACTACATCGTGAATGTCGGGATTGAGTAAAGAAGGATATAGCGTAGTGCGGACTTCGCGATTGGTCATATCGTAGACCACAATTCCAAAATTGCAGCATAAGTATGCTCGGTCGTTGATGAATCGAATGGCATTGATGGTTTTCCCGCCTTGAACAACGGTTGAGCGTTTAATATCGCCCACGTTAACCACTTCGTTATTCCGAACTAAATCGAGATTTCCGTTTTTGTATCCAATAACCAAGGTGCTCGATTGCTCATGGTAATTGACACAGGAAAGATTAATGTCGGTCAAACCCGTTGAGCGAGAAAGTCGTTCGGTTGTACCATCATCTTTCTTGTAAATAACAACTCCGTTATTAGTCGCGCAGTAAACGAACTTATCGTTTTGACAGACAGAAATTCCTCGGCTAAAAGGAAGATGTTCGCGCCATTCGCCGATGGCAACATTTCCTGTGTTTTGAGCTTTCACGCTTTGAAACAGGAAGAATAAACTAATGCTAAGGAAAAAGAGCCGGTAATTCAGAATCATAAAATGTAAGTCAGCTTCGATAAACGCGCTGGGTGTAAAGATATTTTATTTGAAGAAAGAACGATTAAGGATAAAGGAAGAAG
>DAOOQW010000013.1:0-12877 GCA_035388945.1 Flavobacteriales bacterium | reverse complement strand
TCATGCGTTAAATTCAATTACTTTTAAATGTCCGCTAACACAACGCTGAGCGGAAAAGGCTATTTTTGACCCATGCAAACACCTGAAGAATCGCTACACGCACCGGAATCCGGCCCGAATGAAATGCCGGAACAATCTACAACTTCTTCTACTGGAGATGCCGTAAACACTGAGCTTTCAGCCGAAAATGCTGCTGAAGTGATAGCAGAAACGGAGATTCCGGAAGAAGTTCCATTTACACCTGCACCCGAGGAAATTCCTGCGACAGAGCCGGCTCCGGCGGAAGAAAGTCCAGAACCAGAGGATACTCATGTGGAAGCTGAAATAGAAGCTCCAGCGGAAGTTGTTCAGGAGAATGTTGTTTCAGAACCTATTGCTGCTGAAGCGTTGAAAGATGAAGAAGAAGATGCTACAGAGGTAGATTTGCATGAAGATTTACAACCATTAGTTGCATTTCAGGAGTTATCTCGGATTGAGTTAGTTGCAGCCATGCAAGAAGCTGTTGATTCGGAGGATACCGATGGCATGCGTATGCGCGTTCGGGCGATTCGTGATGGTTACTACAAAGTTAAAGATGAAGAAGTTGCTTCGAAACGCCTCAAATTCATAGAGAATGGTGGATTGGCTGAAGAATTTGAGATTCTTCGCGATGAAACCGATGAACAGTTTGATGCTTTAGTAAAACGTTTTCAAGAGAAACGTGCTGAACAACGACGCAAACGTGAACAAGAACTCATCACCAACTTGCGTAAAAAAGAAGGAATTCTAGCTGAGTTGAAAGCAATGCTCGAAAACACCGAGAATATTTCGGCTAGCTTCGATCGCCTTCATGAATTACAAGAACAGTGGCGTTCAATTGGCTTAGTTCCAGCCCAGTATGTAGATGAGTTATGGAAAAACTACCATCATCACATCAACAATTTCTACGACATCATTAAAATCAACAAGGAACTTCGCGATTTAGATCACAAGAAAAATCTCGAGTTAAAAACATTGGTTTGCGAAAAAGCCGAGGATTTATTGATGGAAGAGTCGATTACCAAATCACTCGACATTTATAAAAACTTGCAAGACCAGTGGAAAGAAATTGGTCATGTTGCACGCGAACACAGCGAAACCATTTGGGAACGCTTTCGTGCTGCAGGAGATAAATTGTTCGATCGTCGTCGGGAATATATCCAACATCAAGAAAAAGACTACGGTGCTAACCTAGCACTGAAAAATGAGATTGTAGCAAAAGCTGAATCTTTCCTTCAAGAATTACCATTCAAGAGTCATCCACAATGGCAAGAAGCTTCTGAAAAGTTAGCTGCCTTACTAGAAGATTGGAAGAAAGTTGGATTTGCTTCTCGCAAGGACAATGAAGACGTTTGGCAAAAATTCAAAGGTATTCGCGATCAGTTTTACGCGGCGAAAGAAGAATTCTATAAAACCCTACGTAACGCACAAAATCACAACTACAAGTTAAAAGTTGATTTGTGTATGGAAGCAGAAGCTTTGCGTGAAAGTTTAGACTGGAAAAAAACAGGAGAACGCTTACGTCAGCTACAAGAATCTTGGAAAACGGTTGGTCCAGTTTCTAAGAAACACAACGATAAATTGTGGCAACGTTTCCGCACGGCTTGTGATTCATTCTTCGAAAACAGAAACAAGCATTTTGCAGGAATGAACGATGAGCAAGATCTCAATCTTCAAAAGAAGAAAGACTTAATCGCTCGTGTAGAAGCATTTGTTCCAGGTGAAGATACTCCAGCAAATTTCGATGCGTTGAAAGCCTTCCAAAACGAATGGATGGAGATTGGTCACGTTCCAATTAAGGAAAAAGACAAGCTTTACAAAGCATTCCGCACAGCAATCGACGCACAATTCTCTAAATTAAAAGCTGATAGTGCCAACAACCGTCGGGAACATTTCCGTTCACAGGTTAACAGCATTAGCTCTGACAAAGGTGGAAAAGACAAATTGCATCACCAGAAAGTTGTTGTTCAGGATAAAATCCGCAAGCTGCAAACCGACGTGCAAACGCTCGAAAACAACATTGGCTTCTTTGGTAATTCTAAGTCGAAAGCTGCCGAAGAAATGAAACGCGATATCGAACGCAAAATCAGCAAAGCGAAAGAAGAGATTGGACAACTACACGATCAGTTGCGCATCCTTCAAGAAGTATAAGCTGCATGATACTAATGAGAAGCCTTTTCAAGCAATTGGAGGGGCTTTTTTTGTGGAATGATGTACGATATACGTATTACGATTTACGAAAGGTTTGCGAGGACTTAAATTCGTTTTCAAATCTAAATTCCCTAATCGGTATTCTTCCTCTTAGCAGTTTTTCTCGTAAATCGCACATCGTATAGTGAAGCGATCGTATGTCTGAAGCGATGTACGATTTACGTAGAACGATTTACGATAAATTCGATCGGACAAGCATTCGTTTTCAAATCTAAGTCTCTAAGCGAAATTCTTCAGCATAGAAGTTATGTGTTACTCGTCTTGAGTTTTTCCATGATTAGAAAATCCTTTTTAAACTAAAAAACACTCCTCAATTGGCAGAGCGTTGACTTTTCAAAGTCATCAGAACGGACTCCTAATCAAAAAGAATGTTTTAAGCTTCTCCCTATTTAATTCCAATTTAACATTATAGATTAGCTTCGTATAAGAGAATCTGCCTAGCTGAATCCTACCATCACAATTTCATGAAAAACCTAGTACCAATCCAAAATAAAATCCTTTTTACTTTGGTAAAACCACTCTTGACATTAGCCCTATTTATTCTATCGGGCAATGTTAGCAACCTATTTGCCCAAAATTGGGATGAGGTTGTAAAAGCAGTTGCTACGGATAGAGCCGCTGCTGATTTGTTTGGATATTCTGTGGCGATTTCGGGCGATTATGCTATAGTGGGCGCTAATCAAGAAGATCATAATGCGACAGGTGGTCAGTTTCTCGATAATGCCGGTGCTGCATATATTCTTAGAAATAATTCCGGTACATGGACAGTAGTTCAAAAGATTGTAGCTGCCGATCGCGATGCTGATGACGAGTTTGGAACTTCGGTAGCTATCTGGGGAGATTATGCCATTGTTGGTGCTCCTAGAAAAACCGCTACAGTCGGATTTGAATTAAATTCCGCTGCCGGAGCTGCATATATCTTTAAGAATACAGCAGGCACTTGGAGTCAGTTGCAAAAAATCGTGGCCTCAGACCGAGAGACTGGTGATGAATTCGGCTATTCTGTGGCCATTTCGGAAAACTATGTTATCATAGGAGCTCCTTATGAAGATGAGTATTTGAATGGACTCTCTCCCGCATCAAATAAGGGTTCAGCGTATATCTATACAAAAGGGGAAACCGTTTGGATGGATGGGCAAAAAATTGTGGGAAATTCTGTAGGTAATGGTGATAATTTTGGTTGGTCTGTTGGTATTTCTGATGACTATGCGGTCATCGGGACGCCGAGAGAAAGCCAAATTGCTTCTGGTGGAGGAGGTATACTAACTGATGCTGGATCTGCTTATATTTTTAGAAAATTCTCCTCAGGAACCTGGACTCAAATGCAATCGATAAATGCTTCAGACAAAGGGGCTGGCGATGAATTTGGCACTTCAGTCGCCATTTCGGGAGATTACGTAATTGTGGGTGCAATGTTTGAAGACCACAATGCAACTGGAGGAGCGAACCTGAGTGATGCTGGTTCTGCATATATTTTTGAAATAAATGGTGGGACTTGGACACAAATGGATAAGATTGTGGCATCAGACAGAGAAGCAAGTGATAATTTTGGCGCTTCAGTGTCCATTTCTGGAGAGTATGCAAAAGTTGGTTCCTATAACGAAGATCATGATCAAGATGGTGGGAATTACATTTTTAATCCAGGTTCAGCTTATATCTTTAAAAATACCTCAGGGAATTGGGCGCAGGCAAACAAGATTGTGGCTTCGGAAAGAGATTATGAAGACCTGTTTGGTCATTCTGTAGCCATTTCTGGAGATTATGCGATAGTTGGTGCCTTTAATGAAGATGAAAATCAAGCAGGAGGAAATACCCTTGGCAATGCCGGCGCTTCCTATGTATTTAAAAATTGTCTTGCCAGAAGAACGGATGTTCAAACTTCTTGCGGTTCATTCAATTGGATTGACGGAAACACGTATACCGCAAACAACAACACTGCAACATACAATTTTGCAGGAGGAGCAGCCAGTGGATGCGATTCATTGGTTACTTTGAATCTAACGATTAACAATCCTGCCGCTGGAGTTGATACCAGAACAGCATGCAATTCCTTCACCTGGATTAATGGAAGCACTTATACAGCAAGCAACAACACAGCTACATACAATATCATTGGTGGTGCAGCGAATGGCTGTGATTCTCTGGTTACACTTAATTTGACTATTAACAGTGTTGCGAACCTGAGCACAACAACATCAGGGGTAACAATTACAGCAAATAACACATCTGCAACTTACCGTTGGCTTGACTGTAATAATAATTATGCTGTGATTGCTGGGCAAACTGGCGCCTCCTACACACCTACTGTTAATGGAAATTATGCTGTTCAATTAACTCAAAATGGGTGTGTAGACACATCTGCTTGTGTGGCTATTTTAACGATGGGGATTATTGAAAACAGTTTTGGAGATAACCTTGTGGTTTTCCCTAATCCTACAAATGGTTATTTCACTATAGATCTAGGAAATGTTTTCGTGAAATCAGAAATCCAGATTAGAGATATACTGGGTAATCTAATTGAAACTACGTCAGTGAATCTTTCGCAAAAATTAGATCTTTTCATAAAAGAGCCAGCTGGAATTTACATTGTCACTGTTGATGCGGATAACAAAAAGGCGGTGATTCGAATAGTGAAAAATTAAACTGATTTACGACGCTTGAAAAGTGAAATTTAGAAACCAGCCTATTCAATAACTTTAACGAGCAACACATATCAGCAAAGACAAGCATTTCGGCAGCTTGATGCATTCGTTTTTCTTTTTGTATTCATCTAATCTAAAGCATTCAGTTCACCTCATTTGGCTCTTCGGGTGTGTGCGGAACTTTTCTCTTTTAAATCTGAAGCGATCGTAAGTCTGTATTAAGTATTGAGTACGAAGTATTACGAAATTCGATAGGACAAACATTCGTTTTCAAATGACAATCCCTAAACGAAATTCTTCAACCTAGCAGATTTTCTCGTAAATCGTACATCGTATAGCGAAGCGATCGTATATCGAGCTTATACGTGATTCTCAATATCCATTATTTCATGTAAAACACGAATGACTTCTAATTCGTTTTGCTTACTATTTACTTTATAAAATATTAAATGAGATTTGACTTTTGAGCGCCAATATCCTTTGCGAATTTTTCCAAAATCAAATCCTGAATATGGATTAGAGCAGAGATACTCAATTTCATCAAAAATTAAATTCAAATATCTTTCTGCTTGCTCAATTGACCAATTTTCGATTGTATAAAGCCAAATCTTCTCTAAATCACTTTCTGCTTCTTTACTAATCTTATAGATCATTTCTTTAAATGCTTTTCTTTCAGATTTTCTATAAATGAATCCTTATTAAAATCTGAGACAAAGCCTGATTTTTCACCCTTGATAAGTTCTTTAATAAGCTCGGATTTCTTTGTTTCCTCTTGTTCAAACATTCTTAATGCCGTGCGAACTACTTCACTGGCGGAAGAATATTTCCCAGTCTTTACCAATCCGTTAATGAAATTGTCAAAGTAATCTCCTAGTAAAATTGATGTGTTCTTTGCCATGACATTCTTTTTTTCAAATATACCAATTCATGGTATTGCAAGTTGCGTTTCACCTAATTTTGCTATGCTGGATGAGCATTATGAATTTGGGTGAAAAGCAAACATCCTCTTCACCTCTTCCGCAATCTTGGTCAAATCTTGGTCTTTCATGCAGCGGAAATGTTTTTTAGGACAGTCAGCATAGCCAATTTTAGAGCAAGGTCGGCAGGATAAATCGGTTACTTGGGAGATGAATTGCTGGTCGCTCGCTAGAGGCAAATAAGGATACATACCAAACTCGGGAACGGTATTGCCCCAGATAGATACAATGGGTTTGTGAAATGCGGCGGCAATGTGCATCAAACCGGTATCGTGCGTAAGAACCACGCGTGCTTGTTTTACCAAGGAGGCTGATTGTCCCAAAGAGATTTCACCACAGGTATTGTAGGCTGCTGCGCCCAAATCGCTGGCAATGTGAGCACCAAATTCGGCTTCAGCTTTTCCACCTAAGAGCACAATAGGCAAACCCATGCGCTTACACACCTCGCTGAGTTCCACTTCGGGCATACGCTTGGTGTTTTTTAATGCTCCGGTAACGACTGCCACATAACCGTTCTGATGCGTTTGAGGCAATTGTTTTATATCATATTCATCTTCGGGACGAATAAAATAATCGAGTCCTTGTGCATCGTTCTTCACTCCTAATTGAGCCACTGTAGCCAAATAGCGATCTACAATATGCACATTGGGCAAGCGGTTGATGCGAAGGTTGACGTACAGATATTTCTCTACGTTGAGTTTATTAAACGAAACTGATGGTCGACGTAACGCTAACTTAACCCGTTTGCTGCGCAGGTTATGATGCAAATCGACTACTAAATCGAAACGCTGTTCTTTCAATTGACGCAGCACTTCTTTGGGTTCATCTTCCCAAAGCCACACTTTATGCAAATACGGATTGGGCTCGAGAATGCTTCTAAATGTAGGCTTGGTGAGGTAATGCAACTCTGCATTAGGAAACTGCTTGGCCAAACAACGCACGAGTGGCGTGGTGAGCACAATGTCGCCAATGGAGCTAAAACGAATAATTAAGATGCGCTGCACAGCCACAAAACTAATGGTTTTTCGCAGCCTTGTTCTGCTTCGATTGAATTCTGCACCTTTGCAGCATGCATACTTTGAGCGATACACATACACACTTGTATCTTCCCGAATTCGACAACGACCGCAATGCCATGATGCAACGCGCAATTGAGGCGGGCGTTACCGAGATTTATTTACCCAATGTGGATAGCGAAACCATACCGCTTATGCACGCCATGGTGGATGCTTTTCCATCACATTGCTTTCCTATGATGGGCTTGCATCCTTGTTCGGTAAAGCCCGATACAATGGAAGAAGAATTAGCCTTAGTTAAACATTGGCTCAACACACGTGAATATGTGGCTGTAGGTGAAATTGGGCTCGATTTGTACTGGGATAAATCAACCCTCGACATTCAAATTGAAGCCTTAAAACGGCAGTGTGAATGGGCTTTGGAGAAGAATTTACCGGTGATTTTGCATTGTCGCGAATCGACTGCTCAAAGTATTGAAGTGATTCGTCCGTTTGCCGAACGTGGCTTGAGAGGAATTTTCCATTGCTTTTCGGGAAATGCAGAAGAAGCGCGCATCATTACCCAAATGGGCTTTTTATTAGGCATTGGTGGTGTACTTACCTTTAAGAAAAGTGGTCTGGCAGAAGCGATTGCAGAAATCCCGCTCGATTTTCTTGTGCTCGAAACCGATGCGCCGTATCTTGCTCCTGTTCCCTTTCGTGGCAAACGAAACGAAGCGGCTTATATTCGGATTATTCTGGAAGCCCTTTCTGAAATTCGTCGCGTAGGAAAAAACGAACTGGCAACTATCACCACGGCAAACGCCCGCCGACTATTTAAACGCGCATGAGCAGAAAACCATCTGCATTAATTATATACACCGGTGGTACCATCGGTATGGTGAAAGATAGTCAAACCGGCTCGCTTAAACCCGTGAACTTCGAACGACTTCAGGCTAACATTCCCGAAATCGAAAAGCTTGATATTGAGCTAGATATCTACACGTTCGAAAACACTATCGACTCTTCTAATGTGCAACCTAGCGATTGGATTCGATTGGTCGAAGTGATTGAAAAAAACTATGATCGCTACGATGGTTTCGTGATTCTTCATGGTTCCGATACCATGGCATATACCGCGTCGGCACTGAGTTTTATGCTCGAGAATTTGAGCAAACCCGTGATTCTTACTGGCTCGCAATTACCCATTGGGGTACTTCGTACAGATGCTAAAGAGAACTTCATCACCGCGCTCGAAATAGCTGCTCTCAAAGAATTTGGGATGAGTAAAGTAAGCGAGGTGTGTATCTATTTTGAGTATCATTTGCTCAAAGGAAACCGAACTACTAAGTTCAGTTCGAGTCACTTCAACGCTTTTGCTAGCACCAATTATCCTGCATTAGCTGAAGCTGGAGTGCAAATTCGTTTCAACGATTCCATCTTGCGGAAATACAACGGCAAGCCCACTCTCTTTCACAAGAAACTCGATACCAACATCGCCATTCTCAAGATTTTCCCTGGAATGACGCCCCAGTATGTGCAGGCAATCTTGTCCATTCCGGGTTTAAAAGCTATCGTTTTAGAAACATTCGGCTCCGGAAATGCTCCTACCGAAGAATGGTTCTTGGAAGCAATTCGTCAAACTATCGAAAGTGGGATTTTGGTCGTAAACGTGACTCAATGTAGCAGTGGCGCGGTCGTTCAGGGCAAGTACAAAACAAGCTCCGATCTTGCTCACATGGGCGTTCTCGGCGGACAAGACATCACCACCGAAGCTGCATTAGCGAAGCTCATGTTCCTATTAGCTAATTGTCCCGATATAGAAAGCGTTCGCTCACAATTCATCCTACCATTGCGCGAAGAAATGACGCTTTTCGACTGGAATTGAAGCTTTCTTAATTACAATGAGGCGCTTCTGCTTATGAAATAGGTTCCCGGAACGTTTTTTTTCCTAGTTTTGCCGTCCCTAATTCGATACTTGTTCGAGAGCTTGTCCTGACTTTTCGGGAAATCTCACAAGAATATAGATTGAAGTAGTAAAAATGGAGACTTGTCCGAGTGGTTGAAGGAGCAAGCCTGGAAAGTTTGTATACGGGTAACTGTATCGAGGGTTCGAATCCCTCAGTCTCCGCCTTCGTCCGCCGAAGCGGACTATGGCGGATACCATCCGCGTTAGTCTTCGAAAGTGGGCACATCCCAGTAAGGATTTTATCCTTACTGGGTTTTTTTATGTCTACGAAATATTGCTTTGTCGGCATTGCCCGCATTGCCCGCCGAAGCGGGTATAACCCGCGAAGGTGGGCGTTAGTCCTAGAAGGTGGACACATTCCCAGTAAGGATTTTATCCTTACTGGGTTTTTTATGTCTACGAAATATTGCTTTGTCGGCATTGCCCGCATTGCCCGCCGAAGCGGGTATAACCCGCGAAGGAGGGCGTTAGTCTTAGAAGGTGGACACATTCCCAGTAAGGATTTCATCTTTACTGGGTTTTTTTTTATTTTAGTGGATATATTATTCATTATGTGGTATTATGTTTATATCCTAGAGCTAAGTAATAGTAAGCATTATGTTGGCTGTACAGTTAATTTAAAAGAGCGCTTTAATCGACATTCGAGTGGTAGGGTAAAATCAACAAAACCTCATTTACCTGTCAAACTACTTTGGTGTTGTTCTTTTCCGAATAGGTATATGGCTTATAAATTTGAGCGTTATATGAAGTCTGGTTCGGGAAGGGCGTTTGCTTCCAGACATCTATACGAAATGTGTCATTGAAGCAAGACTTAAGTAAGGTGATTCCAATATCCAGAAAAAGCACTGTTCCTCGGCTTAGGGGGCGAGCCAAATACCGTGTATGGGCGAGCACCCGACCTTGAAGTGAAACGGAAAGGGAGGCCCCAAATGAGAACTACCTCACAGCGGCAAATACTCAAACTTCCTAATTACAATCTCGTGGTTAAGGCCGTTGCTCGGACCGTTGGCGATGTAGGTTTGTGTCCAGAAGTTGATGCGGGCATTGGTGGTTGGACCGGGTGCCGGGATGACGATTGGGAGCGATTGTTCTCCGTTTTCTTCTTTGATACGCGGCGGATGATCCAAATCGAATTGCCAGCTAGCAATGGGTTCGGCACTGCGGAAATCATCGCCTTTAAAGCTTTTCCAGGTGATGAGCGTGTCGGTCCAGGTGAAGATGTGCGTGCTTACACCATTTAACAATTCAGGGTCAATCATGTGTTGGTGGCTGCGTTCGGCGAAGTAAGTACTGAAAAATACCGGCTGAACCGAAGTCGTTAAAGGATGCGTGTCGTCTTCTACGCCCCATTTCGAAAACTCAATATCGACTTCGCTATTCCCTTGGTCGTGAAAGGTTGAATTGTCCCAAGTAAATAATCCTAAAACCACATTTTTAGCAAACGTAAGCGGGTTTCCTTGGATGGTGAAGGCATAAGTTCCATATCCCATATTGTCTTGCGAAATAACTTCGGACGAATACCAATTTCCATCCTCGTGCTTGGTAATAGCCATGTGCAGATAGCCTTTTTCATCCACCCAAACATTTTCGTAAGCCTTGGAAAAACTGTTCGGACCGGGACCGTTATAACCCGATTTAATATCCCATTTACGCCCCGAAAAAGTGACTTCGGTAGCTGTTCGCGCTAATGCTTCTTCGGAATCCGATTGTTTGCAACTGGATAAAACACTCAGAGCAAACAGGAAAATCAGTATGGATGCACGTTTCATCATTTTGTAGCGTACTTAAATGTGGCTTGAAGTGTACCAATAATCACATCAAAATCGCCTTCCTCAACAATCGGTTTCAGGTCTCGGCCGATAAAACTCAATTGCGATTCGTCTAGTGTAAAATTGATGGTTTGAGAGCTCTTAGGAGCAAGTGTAATCTTGGTGAAATCTTTTAATTGTCGAACAGCCGGAGTTACCGATGCATACTGATCTCGGGTAAAAAGTAAAACGGGTTCTTTAACTTCTCGATCGCTGGCATTCGTTACTTGTAGACTAACCGTAAGTTTTTCACCTGGATGGAGCGTGTTGGTTGAAAGCTTTAAATCGGAATAGCTTACTTGCGAATAGGATAAGCCATATCCAAACGGCCACTGCGGTTGAAAAGCATTGTTTCCGTATTTAGCATCGAAGGTTTCGGTGTATTTATGGTCGTACCAAATAAGACTGTGATTGAATTTTGGATACGTGAACGGTAAACGACCGCTTGGATTTATTTTGCCTACCAAAATATCAGCTAATGCGTCTGCGCCATAGTCTCCAGGCTGAAATGCCATAACAACAGCGGCACATCCTTCTACCAAATCCCGAACAATGCGTGGACGATTCTCTACCAATACCAAAACAACGGGTTTTCCAGTTTTAATAAGCTCTTTTACGAATTGCTGTTGCGTAGCGGAAAGCTCCAAATCGTTGATGTCGCCCGGTTTTTCGGTAGATGGATTTTCACCCATGCAAGCCACAATTACATCGCAAGATTTACTTTGCTCCAATACCGCTTGTAAATTGATAAAACTATCTACAGAACAGCCCGCTGCATATGTCACATTTCCGGGAGCAAAAAGGCGCATGGCTTCGAGAATGGTGTTTTTAGAACGATCGTCGAATGTGGAATCGACACCTTGCCAAGTGCGCGTCCAAGCTCCGTTGAGTAAGGTCATGGAATTCGCAGCCGGACCGGTAACAAGAATGCGTTTCATGGGATCGAGCGGTAAGGTTTGATTGCGATTTTCGAGCAGTGTAATCGATTCTGCTGCAATGTTTTTTGCTAAGATTTGATTTTGAGCTGAATTAAAAAACGGGTAATCTTTCACTTTGGGAAGATTCGATTTGCGTAAAATCCCCAACTTCTTCTTGATCGTTAAAATGCGCTCTACCGATACATTCAAGCGAGATTCCGGAATTCGTCCTTCTTTGACCAATTCGATTAGGTACTTGGAGAAATTAAAGTCGTTCGGCACCATGCACATGTCGATGCCTGCTTCAACGGCCAAATAAGTCGCTTCTTTTAAGTTGGCAGCCACGTGGTGATTGAGTTGTAGCTTGATAATATCTTCCCAATCGGTTACTGCAAGACCTTCGAAACCCAATTCGTTGCGAAGCAAATTGGTTAGAATGAGTTTGTTTGCATGAACCGGAATTCCGTTAATCTCACCACTATTAATCATTAAAGTTAACGCTCCACTTTCAATGGCTTTCTTGAAAGATGGCAGATAAATTTCGCGCAGCTGTATGTCGGAAATATAGGCTGGTGTGCGGTCTTTACCGGTTCGCATTCCACCATAGCCCAGAAAATGTTTCATGCAAGCAGCCACGTGTGTTTGGTCAATGGGCAGATTGCTTTTCGCGCCTTGATAACCAACAATAGCAGCTTCACCAAAACGTGAACACATCAAGGCATCTTCGCCGTATGTCTCGAAAAAGCGCGACCAAAGTGGATTTCGAGCACAATCTAACACAGGAGAAAAGTTCCAGGGAATTCCTGCAGCTCGTGTTTCGTAAGCTGTGATTTCAGCAGCGCGACGAGTCATTTCGGGATTAAACGTAGCAGCCTGCGCCAATTGCTGTGGAAACAAGGTAGAATTACTCACATAGTTTGCTCCGTGAATTGCGTCAATCCCATATAAAACGGGGATTTTCAAGCGTGTTTCTTTTTCGGCAACCTGCTGAATTCCTCCTATGAGTTGCAACCATTGTTCGCGTGGATAAGCATGTCCGCCACAGTTGAGTATAGAACCAACATGCCAGTTTAGCAAGGCGTTGCGCAGTTTTTCGGGATCGAGACGATGTGGTTCTTGCAATTTGTAAATCTCTCCCACGCACACCACATCCAAGTTAAGCTGTGTCATCTGACCCACTTTTTCTTCGATGGTCATTTGAGCAATCAGGGCATCAATTTCGGGATCGCTTCCTTGCGGATAATTTGGCCGAAAGGACGAACTCAGCGTCAATCCAATCAACATGAAACTCAAATAGAAAAGCGGTCGGATAAACAAACGTTTCATCATCAAATTATGGC
>DAOOQW010000012.1:23784-26843 GCA_035388945.1 Flavobacteriales bacterium | reverse complement strand
ATTCAAAGCGCCAACTGAAGAAGAAAAGTCGCACGATTTCCTTTGGCGAATTCATCCACATGCACCCGAAAAAGGAATGATTCAATTATTCAATCGCTCGCATTACGAAGATGTGCTTGTGCCACGTGTTCATGAATGGATTGATAAAGAAGAAGTTAATCGACGATTCGGACACATAAATGCTTGGGAGCAATTACTGGTTGATTCGGGTACTCTTGTGTTTAAATTCTACCTACATATTTCGGAAGAAGAACAAAAGGAGCGCTTTGAAGAACGCATCAATAATCCAGAAAAACGTTGGAAATACAAGGCTTCCGATTTAGAAGAAGCTAAACTTTGGCCAGCTTATCGAACCGCATTTGAAGATATTTTCGAAAATTGTCAGAAAGCTGCTTCATGGCAAATTATCCCTGCCGATCAGAATTGGTATAAGGATTATCTCATTGCCTCTACCATTGTAGAAAAGCTCGAGAAACTAAAAATGCAGTACCCTCAAATTTTAGATAAGTAAAAGGGTAAAATCCATTCATCTTCCGTTGCTTTATAAGCGAGTGATTTTCAAACTGCTAGTTGATTTAATACACTATTTTCGATACTCGATTTCAACACAAAAACTTATGCGCTTAGCTTTTGCAATCATCAGTTTTATGATGGTTTTTGCCTCCTCAACTTTATCATCACAGAATTTTCAATGGGTAAATTGGTCACCACGGGCGGGTGTTTCGAGTGATTTTGAAAATTTCAATAAAGTTGCCGTTGATCCAGATGGTAATTCCTTTATGGCAGTTCAGTTTACTGGGAATCTTACCATAGGAAACTATTCATTCGAATCTAATTTCGTTGAGGATATCTGTATCCTTAAATATGCTCCAAACGGAGATCTCATCTGGGCTAAAGCCATTGGATCACAATACTGGGATCAAGTGAACGGTATGGATTGCGATGAACAGGGTAATCTATATATCACAGGTCATTATTTCGGTGTTTTATGGTATGAAAACGATTCGCTTGTAGGCAATGCCGGTGGAAGAGAAATGTTTTTGATGAAGATTTTAGCCGATGGACAAGTTGCTTGGGCCGTGAATGGAGCCAATGTTTGGGATGATGATGGTCGAGATGTTCGTGCAATGCCTGGTGGTGGAGTTATAATGTGCGGTAGAGCTCACGATACAGGACATATTGGAAATCTGCAGCTCAACAATCCCAATTTACTCTTTCAGGAATTCATCGCTTACTTCGACGATAATGGCGTTGGACAGTGGATTAGAGGAACAAACCCTAGCGTTGTTACCTATTCAAATTCTAAGCTTGAAATTGGTTCCGACAGCTCTATTGTGATTGCTTATTCAAGCGGTGGTCCACTTGAAGTGAATGGAGATACCCTTCAACCTTGGTATTACCCCGAGTTTTCGGCCAATCAAGATTTGATAGTACAGAAATTCTCTCGTACTGGAGATCCAATTTGGGGCTGGATTGGTGGTTCATTAGGTCAGGATCTTTATGGTGGACTAACGATCGATAATCTCGGGCGAGTGTATTTCACACTGAATTCACCAATGACTTCTTGGTTTGGGCAAGATTCACTTTCCGTTATTCCAGGATATTGGTCATCAACTGTTTATCGATTAAATTCGGATGGATCTGAAGATACGGCTTGGCATTTTCATTCATCGGGGTTCTCGTCCTTACAAGATCTAACATGCGATTCTGAAGGTAATATTTGGGTCGGCGGCATCATGCGTGACACATTATACACTTCGTTTGCAACTGTTTACACACCTAACGTTAACAGTCGTGAAGCCATGTTGTATCGGATAAATAGTACTACAAACGAGGTGGATCGTTTCGATAAAATTTATGGAACTGGCTGGTATTCAATTTTAGATTTGGATTTTAACGAAGTCACATCGAGCATCCTGTTTGGTGGAAATGGAACTGCAAGTAATGCAGCACCTGGAACTTTTGGATTAGGTGAAGATTTAATAATCGGTTTTTCTTCTTCCCCTGGAAATTGGGCTTATATAGGCAGCTTTAAAGCAGATTCCTGCGAAAATATTGCTCCTTTAACAGTGAGCGACACCTTACTTTGTCCCGGACAAACTGCCACATTAAGTAGTCAACAAGACTTTTACTATCCAAGCTGGAGCAACGGTAGCAACGAGGCTCAAATTATAATCAATAGTGCTGCTGAAATCCAGTATCAAGCTATTGATTCGAGTGGTTGTTTGGTAAATCTTAGTGCAACTGTTGAATCTGGTATTCCTGTTCAATTCACTGCTACAACTACAAATCTCAGTTGTTTTGGATCTGCTGATGGAGCTATTGATGCCTCATTAACATCGGGAATGGAACCTGTCAATTATTCATGGTCGAATGGACAAACTACCCAAGACCTTACGAATCTCGCTGCTGGAAGCTATTCTCTTACTGCGATTTCAGCTCAAGGATGTTCCAAGAATCAAAGTTTCACTATTTCTCAACCGCAAATCATCAATGCTGTGTTGATCGAATCGAATGGTTCACTTACACTAACATCGGTAACAGGTGGAACTCCACCGTATTCGTATGCATGGGAAAACTTACCTGACGAAACAGGTCCTTCAATAAATTTTAGCTCTCCGGGAAGTTATTCTGTTACCATAACCGATAGCCATGGATGTAGTGCAACCAAAACTCTAGTTGCTACAAGTACAGATGATATTGCGAATAGGCACTTTGCATTATTCCCGAATCCAACTTCAGATGCATTGAAAATCGTACATGAATCGGGTGCGAATTTCACTTATCGTATTTATTCGATCGATGGACGTTTAGTGCTAACTGGAAATTCAATCCATGGAAATACCATCCAAACGAACGATTGGAAACAAGGGATTTACTTGATTCAGATTGAAGAATCGGGAAGTCAGCCAGTGATTAAACGGTTTGAAATTATTCATCCATAAGCATCAATTTCTAAAAGAAAACATGCTTAACGAATTTGGAGAGAAGAATTTACTTGTTCTTCACCCCTAAATTCCAACCTAAGCCGCCCATAAAACGAAATTCGCTGAGTGAAA
>DAOOQW010000012.1:0-23684 GCA_035388945.1 Flavobacteriales bacterium | reverse complement strand
AGGAAATAATGTCCTTCACCATTCATAGAAAAATGCTCGTTAAAATAGTAATCCCAATCACCCGAAAAATAAAGTGAGGTAGCGCCATTTGAAGTAAAAACACCGGGACATAAAGTTCCCATGGCTCTAAATCCATTTGTCTTGGTAAAGATTTTCTCCTGAGCATTTATATGCAAACCAAATAATAGAATCGAGAAGAGAATTAGCCGCGTTTTCATTCTTTCACGAGTTTAATGTTAGCACTTAAGGAAACTAACAAATGCCCTTCAATTCCATGTTGGTCATGATCTTCAATAACAACTTGCCGATATGGCACTTCTTCTATTTCTAAATCATGTCCAAAGTGAAACATGTATTGTGCAGCAAACGACACATCAAACTTGGGAGTGAAATTATAATGCATCCCCAATCCTGTTTGAACAGCCGAAGTCCAGCGAGTCCCTGTTTGTGGTAATGCAACCAAAATATTACTTGAACCATCAGGTCGAACCGTTAATTTCGAATAATCGAAACAGTGTCCTGCAACCATGTAGGGAGTAAACTTTCGCTGAAAATCGTTCGGATCAAGCAAGTAATACATCACCGACCAACCAATATGTCCATCTTGTCGAAAACCAGTATTTCCAGAATTGTTTGTTAGGTAATCGGCAAACCATTCGGTATTGACACGTTTCGTTAGCTGAACCCGAAAATGCCCGCCCATTCCATAACCGGCATCTTTCACTTGTCCGTGATTGAATAAACTCAAAGTTGAACGAACTCCCAGCGAAACTCGACCAAGTTTTCCAACCTGAGAGAATCCTAAAAAAGGGAGCAATAAAACGAAAATGCAGATTACTCGTTTCATGTGTAGTGTTTGATTAGGTAACGTAAATGACTGAAAAAAATGCATAAAAAAAACGGAGGCTGAATAATCAACCTCCGTTCTCTCACTAGTGAATTTTTATCGTTTTACAATTTTGCCTTTTCGCATCAATTGCATTTCATCTACAATGTTACCCGCTCCTCCTAATTTATCGATTAGGAAAAGGATATAACGAATGTCAGCTGAGATAGTACGTTGTACTTGATCTTCAAAGAAAATATCTCCACTCATTGCTTCCCAGTTACCATCGAATGCGCAACCAATAAGCTGTCCCTTTCCATTAATAACCGGACTTCCAGAGTTACCTCCAGTAATGTCGTTGGTAGAAATGAAACAAGTATGGATTTCTCCGTTTTCAGCGTAAATACCGTAATCTTTTTTCTTGTAAAGTTCTTTCAATCCAGCAGGAACATGGAATTCAGGATTTGTTGGATCTTCTTTCTCGATTACTCCTTTTAGTGTAGTAAACTCATCATACTCAACTGCATCGCGTGGATCGTAATCTTTTACTTGACCGTAAGTCAAACGCATAGTTGAATTAGCATTCGGATAGAATTTTTTCTCTGGCATCATCTCGCGTAAACCAGCTACAAAAGCACGATTTCCTTTATCAATACGAGATTGAACTTCGGTGATTTGCGGACGGAAATTCGTCATGAAAGCTTTCAAGAAGCTATTACTTAATTCAACTGCAGGATCTTTCTCTAATACCGCAGCATTAGGATTGTCTAGGAAATTGTTGAATTTATCGGACGTTGCGAATACTGAACGAGCATACACATCATCGACAAATGACTTGTAATTACCATTATAACGTACACGAATAGAATCGAAGATTGCAGGTTGGTTTTCTTTAGCAATTCCTTCGGAATACATCTGTAACATAGCTTCTAACAATTTCTTGTCGGTGCTAATGTTATAGTCTTTGTAGAACGTTTTACCCTCGTTACGAACTTCAGCAATTGCTTCAGCTAAACCAGCTGGATTAGATGTATCAGCAATAACTTCTTTCAATTGTCCCATTTGATAAGCAAAAAATGGAACACCAGCACCTTGAAGAATAGCTTCGTTCAAGTATGTACGAGCTAAAACTAACTTACGCATATCGTTGTAAGCTGTTTCTAAATCGCGCAATGCATAACCATACTTAGCTAAACGTTGAGGGTCTTGTCCAGCCCAAGCTTGGAATTTGTTCTCTAGGTCTTTCTTCTTTTCTACTACTCCATTGTTCTTCAATTGCTGGCTTTGTCCAATAAAGTACTTCCAGTAATTAGCTGTTTGAGCATAGGTTGAAGCATACTTGATACGGATTTCGGTGCTCGCATCCATATCTTCCTTCATCAATTTCAATTTCTTATCGCGGATTTTTACGACTGCAGGATTGGTTAAATCAAGCGCCATTTGAACTCCATAAGAAGTTAAATAACGATCGGTTCTTCCAGGATATCCCATCACCATGGTGAAATCGTTTTCTTTCACACCATCCAACGAAACTGGCAAAAAGTGACGTGGTTTGTATGGTTGATTTTCTGGCGCATAAGCAGCAGGTTTGTTATCTGGACCAGCATAAACTCGTAGTAAGCTGAAATCTCCAGTATGACGAGGCCACATCCAATTGTCTGTATCGCCACCGAATTTCCCTACCGATTCTGGAGGAGCACCAACTAGACGAACATCGGTGAATGTTTCATACACGAATAAGTAATACTCGTTTCCGTCGAAAAAGCTTTTAACAGCAGCATCGTAGCCAGTTCCTTCTGTAGCTTCTTTCTCGATTGTTTTGTAAAGCTGACGAACTTTTGCAGTACGCTCACTTTCGCTCATAGCTGGATTTAATTCCGCCAGGATACGTTGAGAAACATCTTCAATACGAATTAGGAATGATGCAGTAATGCCACCAGAAGGAAGTTCTTCTGAAAGCGATTTAGCATAAAATCCATCTGTCAAGTAATCATGCTCCACGCTTGAATTCGTTTGGATAGCTTCGTATCCACAGTGGTGATTAGTCAACAATAAACCTTTAGATGAAATGGCTTCAGCAGAACAAGATCCACCGCTAAGCATAACCACAGCATCTTTTAGGCTTGATGTATTGATGTTATAAATCTCGTCGGCTGTTAGTTTGCAGCCTTTTTTCTTCATGTCTTCGTAGTTCAAACGCTTTAAAAGCAATGGAAGCCACATGCCTTCATCGGCACGAACTACCTGCTGCGACGTCATTCCTGCAAGTACAAGGCAGATAATTAAGAAACGTTTCATTGAGGTTGTACAGGTTAATTTTGTGAGGGGCAAATAACGCGAGAATACTCGCAACAAACAACCACCTACGGGTGGAGCAAAATCATTTAGAGTCAACAATTTTTCCTTCTTCGTTGATACGATAACGTAAAGTTCGAGATGACTCGGAGGTTTTGCCCTTGATTCGAACTTCAAATAACTTCCCAAATTCAACCCAGGCGTAGTGTACAGACTTTACATCAGTAACTTTAAATTGGCTGTTTTCTCCCACAACTAAAGTTGCTGCAGCTTCGATTCGTTGACCAATATTGATTAAAGGACTCATTTCTTTGCCCACAACTCGTTCGATAAAAATGAACTCATCAGCAGTATGGCCAAACTGACCAAATCCAAGCGGGTCAACTACTTCGTAATCATAAAGTACCATTGCTGTGCTTCCATCAGGCAAGCGAAAAATCGTGTTAAAGAAATTATTATCTAAATGACCAGTATAGCGATAGTCTTTCCCCGAATAAATTTCATTGTTAAGTAATAGATATACTTCATGTTGAGGGAAAATACTCACATCATCGTATTTAAGTTCAACTCGCTCATGTTCAACTTGTTGTCCTTCAGGAATTTTTTGGTAAGAAATATCAATTGTATAAAAATAGAATTCGGTAAGAGCTTCAGAGACAAATTCTTTCGCATACACGATTCCTCCACTGTTCCAACCAAATGTTTTCCAGGTTCCTCCACTATAAATCACATCCAGATTTATTTGCATGCGTTCGAGAATATGAGCCGGAACATAGCTTGGTAAAATGTTTAATGGAAATGCTAATTCTGTTTGATTAAAGTAATATGGTCGACCATAAAAACGATTCGAAGTTGTACTGATGACTTGCTCCTTAACTTCTCCCGGATCAGCATCAATAACATCAACCACAAACCGAATTTTATTCATCGAAGCAACTCGTCCAAATCCTAAACACTTGTTATGCATCGCTACATGATAATGCAGTCCAGTTGCGGTTTTCGTAACGGTATAATTCACAAAGGGTGATAAATCATCGAGTGTCAAACCCGTTTGCTTTTCGAATGGACCATACTTGTCGCGATCGAGGTGTTTAGCAGGCTGTTGAGAAGCTGATAAGCCAAATCGTGTCATGCCAAAAAACACATATTCACGGCGCAAACTATTAGCATCGGGCACAACAGGTTTAACATCTTTTCCGGTTTCTGCATCTTTCAATTTCCCCTTTGGATAATCAGCATCGCGAATAAAACGTTCCAAATTAGCATCATCACCAGCCTCGGCAGTATTGCGGAAAATGAAGGTTTTTTTTCCTTTTTCCCCGATGATGTAATCACTAAAATTCACCCAAGGAGAACCAAACCAAATTTCAATTCGATCGCCCGTTCCTGCTGTATTGGCTTGTATTTGATCATCGGTTACCTCAACATCAAAGAAAATTGAGTCGGGACTGATGGAGCCACGAACTTTAGCAGACAAATCGCTACTTTCAGGTAATTCTCTACCGGGAATCTGAAATAAAGCATCTTGGGAAATAAGCGAGGACGTTTGCGCAAGAAGAGCATTTCCGACAAGCACAAAAACCCCGATGAGCGTTCGGAGCATGGGTTTAGAATTTACTGCGAAGATAGGTTATGCTTGAATAGTAACATTTCGGGGAAAGATTAAAATATAGAACTCAAAGTGTATGTCATTATTGGTATTTTCAGCCATTAAATTTTGAGAGAAATGAAGGACCTTATTCGATGTTCTTGGTGTACCAAGACTGATAACATGCGCGAATATCACGATACCGAATGGGGAATTCCGGTTCATGACGACCGTAAACATTTCGAATTCATAGTATTAGATAGCTTTCAGGCTGGCTTAAGTTGGCAAACCATTCTCAATCGCAGAGCTGGTTTTAGGAATGCATTTGCTGGATTTGATCCTAAAAAAGTGGCTAAGTTCACGGATGATCATGTGGCTATGTTGATGGAAGATGAAGGCATCATCCGAAATCGTTTGAAAATTACCGGTACAATCAAAAATGCGCGTGCGTTTCTTGAAATCCAGAAAGAATATGGAACATTCGATGCCTATATCTGGCAATTTACGGGAGGCAAAACGCTCGATGGGAAACGTAAATCGACGAGCGAAATTCCAGCTTCAACACCCGAAAGCGATGAAATGAGCAAAGCTTTGAAAAAACGCGGTTTTACCTTTGTTGGCACTACCATTTGTTACGCTTATATGCAAGCTGCTGGCATGGTAAACGATCATGTGAAAGATTGCTTCTTAAAGAAAAAATAAGGACAGTTTTCTCGCCCAACATTCGAATAGAATACCTCGAAAGACTCATTCTATTCTGCCTTTTTACCTATGTTTGCCCTACCTCAATCACGCTAAAGAATGGAAATCTCCGAAGACATCCTTTCCCGCATCGATCTTTTGCAGAAGAAATATGCAGCCATGGGACAGGATTTACGTTCCTATCTCGACGGCTTGCTACACGCCGATTTTCTCACATATTGGGATTATATTCATCTCGATACCTTGTTGAGTCTTCAAAATCCGCGTACTAGTTTTCCCGACGAAGAAATCTTCATCATGTATCATCAGATAACTGAGTTGTATTTCAAACTCAGCCTACATGAATTGAAGCAAATAGGTGCTCAATCGGAACCAGACTTAAAGTTCACCATCAACCGTCTGAAACGTGTGAACCGTTATTTCATGAATCTAACCCATTCGTTTGAAGTAATGGTGGATGGAATGGATCGTGAGCAGTTTCTGCAATTCCGCATGTCGCTTTTGCCAGCGTCAGGTTTTCAAAGTGCGCAATATCGAATGGTAGAGATTTTTGCCACCGATTTTATCCATTTGGTTGATAAAGACCATCGTTCCAAATTTGAAGGAACTCAAGCAAGCATTACCGAACAATTCAAGTATATCTATTGGCAAGCTGGAGCTACCGAATTGGCTACAGGAAAGAAAACACTCACGCTTGAACAATTCGAGAAGAAATACAGCAAGCAACTTATCGAGTTAGCCGAAAGCAATGTGCAATCGAACATTTATGCTGTTTATCGTAAGCTTGAAAGAAGTGGAGCAGATTTAAGTGAATTGAAACAGGTTATGCGCGCGTTCGACATTTTAGTCAACATCAACTGGCCGCTTTCACATTACAAAAGCGCTGTTCGTTATCTGCAACGTGACCCTGAAGACATTAAAGCAACGGGCGGTACAAACTGGCAGAAATATCTTCCTCCGCGTTTCCAAAAACGGATTTTCTATCCCGAATTATGGTCGCAGGCTGAGATCGAAGAATGGGGAAAAGGTTGGGTGGAAGATGTGCTAGCCGGGAAATAACTATCGGATTCGAGTAATTTCAAATCCTTCCAGACTCACTCCATTTACTACTGGCTGAACTTGTTGTCCAGTAATTTGGAATGGAATGGCTGCACTAAAATCCATTGCTGGTTGAGAAACAAAGGTGCTTGAACTTCCATTCACAACCAATGTTCCCGCACATTTCGAGGTGTTGGCTGATGTTCGATAAACCCGGCAGGTAAGTTCCCAAAAACCTTGTCCGTATGTTTGAAAAGGTAACTCAATGCCTGAAAATTTTAAGCGAACAAGCGCTGTATCGGTCGTGAGTAAACCAAAAGCATGAACCAGAATAGCTTGTCCGTTTGCATCAAGCGTATTAGCTGGAATCACGTATGAACCCATGATTGCTTCTGCGCTTCCGGCAATTCCGGTTTGACTAAACGAGCTGAATAAAATAGCAGATGGTGCAGCTGGAATTTGTGTGATGAGTTCGGTCCAAGTACCAGAATTAAAGTACCAGAACGAATTGGTAGTTAGGTCGAATACAAGTAAACCTTGAGCCGGATTGAGGATTGCCAATCGCTCAACTGAACTCATGCGAGGAGCTAAGAATCCTTTACTGGTGGAGCTTACTTCTAATTTGGCACTTGGGTCTGGAGTTAAAGTTCCAACACCCATATTATCGGTTTGTGCAAGGGAAACAAATCCAGAAATGCACAGAATCACAAAAGACAATACATAACGCATGGCACAAAGCTAATAAAGCTGATGCTAAAGCCTCTATTTTTATACATTCGTTTAGTAAAATCGTTCTACTAGATATGAATATAGCTGTTATTGGTACAGGAAATATTGGCGGTCGCTTAGCTAAAGTTTGGGCACATGCCGGACATCGAATTTATTTAGGAACTCGAAATCCTTTGAATGATTCGATTCGCAGTTTGGTACAATTAAATCCGGACTTGATTTCGGCTCATGCACCTGAAGTGGCAGCATCCAAAGCAGATATTATTTTGTTAGCTATACCAGCAGATGCAACTTATGATGTGGTGAAGCAATTAGGAAATATAGATGGCAAATTAGTGATTGATGCGATGAATGCTGTTTTCCGAAAGCCAGATGGTTTTTATCGCACCTCCGAAGCCATTTTGGCTGCTTGTGGAAACGATCATATTGTGAAGGCGTTTAATATGATTGGTGCCGAAAACATGGATAATCCCAAATATGGTGACCAAGTGGCCGATTTATTTATTTGTGGACGTTATCCGGAGGATAAGCAAACTGTGCTACAATTAGCAACTGACGCAGGTTTTCGACCGTTTGACGTAGGCGGTCCAGAGATGGAATTACCTTTAGAAAATCTTGCGATGATTTGGGGAAAATTGGCTTTTGTATCTGGTCTAGGACGCGATATTGCCTTTAAAGTTTTGCAACGCTGAAACGATTCCTTATTTTTCGCGTTCTAATTCCATCATGAGAAAACTCCTGCCTCTATTTGTGTTGATTGCTGTTTTAGTTACGCCCAGTTGCAAACTCTTTAAGAAGAAATGCGATTGTCCTGACCATCACAAAAAGAAGCGTATTGCCATGGTGCAGAAGCACTTGAATCCTTCATTCTGCTAAGCCACATTTTCTTTTTTCTCATTTCGGGGTTTGCATCGCGAAATTTGTACTTTCGCACTTAATTAGAATCATTCTAAACAAGCTATCATGTCGGCCGATCTTTCTCATGTTCCCATTGGCGAATCCGCTATTATTCGTGGATTTACCGACGAAGAAATATCGCTCAAACTTATCGAATTAGGTTGCATTCCCGGTACTCGTATCACCATGATTCGCAAAGCTCCTCTGGGTGATCCAATCGCTTTCGCCTGTTCTGGTTCACTTATCAGCATTCGGCTTTTAGAAGCTTCAACCGTTTTAGTCGAAGAACACGCATAATTTCCTGTGGAAGACAAACCCATTCATATTGCCCTGGTAGGAAATCCCAATAGTGGGAAATCAACGCTCTTTAACGCGTTAACAGGCTTGCATCAGAAAACGGGGAATTTTCCAGGTGTTACGGTTGAAAAACATACAGGTCAGGTCAGGATGTTTCATCCAAAAGACAAAAGCCGTCGCACCGTTAACTTTATCGATTTACCTGGAACTTACTGCTTGTTTCCAAAATCGCTCGACGAGCTCGAAACATTCAAGGTCCTAACCGACCATCGTTCGCCCGATTTCCCAGACATGGTGCTAATTGTGGCAGATGCATCTAATCTGAAACGCTCCTTGTTGCTTTGTCTTCAAGTGATAGACCTTGGTTTACCCGCGATTTTGGCGGTGAACATGATCGATATTCTCGAACGAAGTAACTTAAAACTCAATACCGTTCGTTTAGCAGCTGAGTTAGGAATACCTGTTATTCCTGTAAATGCGCGGGATAAAAAAGGAATCTCCGAAATAAAACAAGCCATCTTCCAAGAACAAGTTGGCGCGATGAAAACTTTCGACAATCCGGCCGATTATCATCCGGGTGTGATGGAGAAATTACAGAAAAGCACGGGAATTTCTTCTGCTTACGAAGCATACTTAACAGCTGCCAACTACGACCTTTTGCAATCGGAACGCACGCTTCCAGATTTACGAAAACTGTTAGCCGAAGACGAACTCACTCCATTTGGATTGCAAAGTGAAGAATCACTTCGTCGTTACGGAATGATTCAAACCATACTCGATAATTGTCTGGCTCAGGTTACTATTACACGAGCACTAAGATTTTCGATGAAATTGGATGATGTTTTTACCCATCCAGTTTGGGGCTTTCTCACTTTTCTCACGATCCTGTTTTTACTCTTTCAAGCCATATTTTCCTGGGCCGAATATCCTATGGATCTTATCGATAGCTTGTTTCAGAAGTCTGGATCATGGATAGGTGAAACACTTCCGGCAGGAAAACTCAACGATTTAATTACTCAAGGAATCATTCCAGGTTTAGGTGGAATTCTCATGTTCATTCCCCAAATCGCTATTCTTTTTGCCTTTATTGCTGTGCTCGAAGATTCGGGCTACATGGCACGTGTGAGCTTTATCATGGATAGACTCATGCGCAAATTCGGTATTAATGGGAAGTCGGTAATTCCGCTTATCAGTGGAGTCGCGTGTGCGGTTCCAGCGATTATGTCGGCTCGTACAATTAAGAATTGGAAAGAACGACTCATTACTATTTTGGTTACTCCACTCATGAGTTGCTCGGCTCGTTTACCGGTTTATACCTTGCTAATAGCCATTGCAGTTCCTGATAAACACATCGGTATCTTCAACCTAAAAGGGCTCATCATGATGGGCTTATACTTACTTGGGTTTTTAGCTGCGCTTGGAACAGCTTGGATTTTAAAATGGATTATCCGCTCACGCGAACGAAGCTACTTTATCATGGAACTTCCCGTTTACCGCATGCCTCAATGGGGCGTGGTAGCACATACCATGGGTGAAAAAGTTTGGGTATTTATTCGCGATGCGGGAAAGGTGATTATCGCCATTTCGATACTTCTATGGGCACTTTCATCTTACGGACCGGGTGATCGTTTCGAGCAAATTGAGAAAAAATACACTAGCCCAGTTATGATTGAACAAATGGGTGAAGAGCAGGCTGCTAACGCGATTTCATCCGAAAAGCTTCGTAATTCGTATGCGGGAATTTTAGGAAGAACGATTGAGCCTGTTATCGCTCCGCTCGGTTTTGATTGGAAAATTGGGATTGCCTTGGTCACATCATTTGCTGCACGAGAAGTTTTTGTTGGAACAATGGCAACCATTTATGGTGCTGGTAGCGACGACGATGAAGCAACACTTCGTGAACGGATGATGAACGACACGAACGATCGCACCGGATTGCCTTTATTTAGTCCAGCTGCATCTATTGCACTTATCTTGTTTTATGCCTTTGCCATGCAATGCATGAGTACCATTGCAGTAGTTATTCGAGAAACGGGAAGTTGGAAATGGGCCATCGCTCAAACTACTTACATGGGTGTTCTAGCTTGGCTTTCTGCATTTATTGCATTTCAAATTCTTAGCTAATCTAAAATGGTTGGATTGGTAGGAAGTTTAAAGTTCATCCAGAATAACTTCCTTGGTAAAAACCAAGCAATCAGCCATCTATTCAAAATAGCAGTCAGCATTTGGCTATTATTCATATCCAACAATCTTCGTAGTCAATCTGTTAGTGAGTTTTACCAACGATTTTCAATTAACAACGGACTTTCATCCAATACCTGCAATACGCTATTAGAAGATTCAAAAGGATACATCTGGATTGGAACATCTGAAGGTTTAAATCGTTTCGACGGACATCAAGTTAAGCAGTATTTTCATAATCCGGCCGACACAACTACTCTCTGTGGCAATACCATCAAATGTTTGGCAGAAGCTCCGGATGGAAAAATCTGGATTGGAACATACGGTTCAGGTATAGGAGTTTTTGATCCCATCAAAGAAACGTTTGAGCATTATCAGTTGCAATCTGATCGATTCTTAACAACCCTATCCAATCGGATTAACCAGCTTATTGTCAATCCTGACGGAAGCGTATTGTGTGTTACGGAAGGTGGAATGTTCTTGTATACACCCTCCCGACCGGTATTTAAACTAGTTACCATTCCAGGAGCAAAGCGTAAACAAAGTGGATTTCAGGCATTTCTTTTAGGTGGTCCACAATATCAAGGATTATGGTTCTTACAAGGAGGACAAATTGCTTATTTTGAAGCATCTACGGGAAAGTTTTATTCCTCCATGTACAATCCCAAAAATTGGGAAGTATTTACTCGCGAATGGCATTCAATAGGTGCAATTGGTGAAGAAAAAACTATTTGGATTATTGATGAGTCAACAAATCATATTTGCTCATTTAATCCTCAAAAAAACCAATTTGAAGATTGGGGAATTACCTGTTTAGTTGGAGAAAAAACTCCTCATAAAATGCATTATT
Organism: Flavobacteriales bacterium; assembly: GCA_035388945.1. GTDB lineage: Bacteria > Bacteroidota > Bacteroidia > M30B66 > M30B66 > CALQRR01. The sequence goes on along the minus strand of DAOOQW010000012.1, from coordinate 12,281 downwards.
CCCAAGATCACAAGGCTTTGCTTTTTAGCTTTTGGGATGAACCGCCATTTTTCATTTCCATCCCCAAGAGGAATCGGTATACAGAACCATTTACACTAGAATATCCTGGTAGCATCGGTAATGTTAAAGCTAATTTCATCTTACACGATTCGAGGAATATTGAGTGGATAGCAACCAGTAATGGTGTTTTCGCTCGAAATGCTAAAACCCAAAACAACGAATTACATTGGTTCAATGATACACCCGATGATTGGTCTATAAAATCATTGGTTGCTGATAAAGATGCGATTTGGCTGATTGCCACAGATGGGATCTATCGGAATGATTTAAAAACTGAAATCCGTCAAAAACTCTCATTACCCGATATTGAACCTAAATCGTTGAGTTGTTTGTATGCAGTTCCTGGGACAAGCATGTTGCTTGCAGGACATTCCGAAGGTTTAATTCAGATTGATCGAAACAACCTGCGAGTAAGTAAATTCCGAGAATTCAAAGACACTTCTGCTTTCGGCCACAAGCGTGATATTTTACAGTTTGTACATACCGATTCTAAAGGTCGGCTTTGGGCTGGCACCTGGCGTGGGGATTTAGTTGGATTTGCTACTTGGGATGGTCCAGTTTTCTATCACAGCACTTCAAAAAAGTCATCTAAAAACTGGCCTAATGCAGGATTAATCTCTATTTATGAGTCAAGTCAGGATTTATTTGTAGGCTTTAATGGCGGTGCAGGTGTTTGGAAATGGGACGAATCCTCAAAAACTTTTTCGGAATACCTAACTACTCAACGTTTCCCTCGCTTTAATGGTGTGGTGGATGCCCTTTATGCAGATTCCGTCAATTTATACATTGGAACACACGGAGGCGGGATGTGTATCTATGATTTCAAAACCAAAACCATGAATTACCTAAGTCGACATACCGGACTCATAGGTGATTATGTGTATCGAATACTAGATGTAGGAAAGGGGAATTTGCTTTTCACAACTAACAATGGAATAGGAACCTTGAGAAAAAGCGACCTTTTTGTGAAAGCTGTCAACCAAGATTTTATGCAAGATGTTCCTTTGTTTTCGAGTTCAGGATACAAAGGTCCAGATGGGCGAATTTGGTTCTTTTGGAAAACGTTCTTTTATGGATTTAAGTCGCAGTATTTGAATCAATTGGTCCAAAAACCAGTAATTACATCTTTTAGGTTATTGGATAAAGAAATTGGCATTCCATCAACTGGAGAACTTGCATTTAATTACAAGCAAAATTTCTTCACGCTGGAGTTTTCATCCTTTCCATTCTTGTATAAAGATCGAATCGAATATGCGAGTAAACTAAAAGGAGTGAATGATGATTGGATTATTTCTCAATCGAAAAACTATGCTGATTACACCGATTTACAAGGAGGAGAATACGACTTCCAAATTAAGGCTCGAGTTGATGGAAGTGCTTGGTCGGATGTTACACATTTGAAAATAACGATAGCTCCTCCGTATTGGAAAACCTGGTGGTTCCGCGTGTTGGCATTACTTATAGTGGCAGGAATTGTATATGGGATTTATTGGTATCGATTGAATCAGTTAAAAAAGATGCAACACGTGAGAAACTCGATAAGTAGTGATTTGCACGATGATGTAGGTGCATCTTTATCGAGTATCAACATTTATAGTAAAGTAGCAATGGAGCGCATGCAGGCTTCTCCCGAAACAGTGAACGAATTGCTGAATCAAATCAATAAAAATGCATCCGAAACGATGGATCGGATGAGTGATATCGTTTGGAGTATCAACCCGAATAATGATACGCTTCAGAGCCTGTTCAATCGTATTAAGGTGCATTGTATGGAAGTTCTCCAAGCTTCCGACATGGAAGTTCATTATGTTAATGAGCTAGCCAACGATATGCATATTGGAATGAATGCGCGTAAAAACATCTTCCTCATTTCAAAAGAAATCGTCAATAATGCAGCGAAATATAGCGAAGCGAGCGAACTCAAAATTTCGGTAAAACTTAAAAATGACACCTTGATTTTGCTTTTTTCCGATAATGGGAAAGGCATCCAACATGTCGAGACCAAAGGAGGAAATGGATTTAGAAACATGCGAAATCGTGTGACTGAATTACAAGGTGAAATCGCCATTGAATCTGAAATTGGATTAGGAACAAAAATCACCATTCACTTACCTGTAGCAAGAATTAGGGAGGCGAAATGAGTTGGTTGTATATAGAATGCAGGTAATTTTATCGAATGAAAAAAACTCGGGTAATCATTTTTGATGACAGCGCTCCCCGCCGGGATAGCTTACGTGTATTAATTTCTCTTTATCCCGATCTAGAGTTTTGTGGTGCGTTTGAAGATTGCAGCCGAGTGGTTGAAGTAATAGATGAAACGCAACCCGACGTAGTTTTGATGGATATCGAAATGCCCAATGTGAATGGGATTCAAGGCGTTTCCATTATCCGAAAAAAGCATCCCGAATTAGCGGTCATCATGCAAACTATTTCGGAAGATGATGATCAGATTTTCGAAAGTATCATGGCTGGAGCAAGTGGTTATATCCTTAAAAAAGCTTCTCCCGATAAAATCATTGAAGCCATTCGTGATGCCGTTGCTGGAGGTTCACCCATGACACCAGCTATCGCACAACGCGTATTGATGTTCTTCAAACAACAGGTAAAAAACACTCCTGAAAATGATTACACGCTTACTCCTCGCGAAATCGAAATTCTAGCATTATTAGTAGATGGACTTAGTTATAAAATGATAGCCGCCAAAGCCGATTTAAGTTACCATACTGTAAATGCACATATTCGCAATATTTACGACAAACTGCACGTGCATTCGATGGGTGAAGCAGTAGCCAAAGCCTTGAAAGAGCGACTTGTATAATTAAGATTGGGATCTGCTAGCTAGTATTAGCTATTTACACGTTTCTTCTATTCCTGTTAATTTGATTGATGTTTTTCGATCTGGTTTTGCTTTGCTATCAGTCAATTGAGATATCAAATTCCAATTCGACTATTAAACAAACAAGCCAAAAAATTGATTGTCAATTAATTCACTATGAATAAATCTACCTTCTTTTTCATTTTACTGACTTGTCTGTTCTCAATTACTAAATCCCAAGCACAACAGCATTACCTAATTGATAAAACATTTGGGACTACCTGTGGGCTTACCACGTTTGATGATGTTGTTAATTACTCACCAAGAGAGATTTTCAAAACAAACGAAAATAAATACCTCATTGTAGGTGATCTTGTTGATGGTGCTGCAAATTCATATAACATTTTCTTCATGCAGTTTAATCCCGATGGTAGTATTGACAGCACATTCGGTTTAAATGGGGTGAAGAGATGGGTTTTCAGTCAGCGTAATACAGTGAATTGCATTTTGAAGCAGGGTGACAAATATTATGTATGCGGAAATGAAGCTCCTGATAATGGCTATAGTTCAATTAGAGCTTATGTGGCTCGTTTCAATTCCAATGGCAATCCTGATTCTACATTCCATGGAAATGGGCATGTAGTTGAATTAACTAGTACCAATTCTGTTTCTTCCTCTTTTTATACACAACTCCTTGCTCAAGAGGATGGTAAAGTGGTTGCGTATGGTATGGAAACAGGAAATATTAATGGTGGTGACACGAAAAATATTGCACGACGTTATTTAACAGATGGTAGTGTAGATCCTACATTCCATCCAATCGTCGTGTATCCATATCCATCCACTCCATTACCAATTAATGGTTATAGCTCACCCGGTATTTACGATACAGATGGCTCTATTCGCTTTGTTTATGCATCAGATTTTAGTCCGGCTAGAATAGTTTCTATTAAACTAGATTCATTAGGTGAATTCGTTCCAACATATGGTACAAATGGCGTTCTGACGACCAATATACCAGCTTCCAATGTTAATTTAAATCGAAGTTTTTCAGGAGATAATGGAACTATTTGGGGGTATAATTCTCATACCAACGTAACAAGCGATTTACAGATTTTCAAATTAGACGAAACTGGTGCGCCAGATTCAAGTTATTCTTCCGATGGCATAAATGATTTAATCGATTATCCGGGAACAAATAATGATGAAGCCGGACATTTTATGTATCAGGATAGTCAAAATCGGTTTTGGTGTATGGGTTCAGGTTCTTTTGCTTTTGGCCAAACGAAAGGAATCATCTATCGTTTGAATGATCAAGGAAACTATGACACAAGTTTCGAAGGAACGGGATATGCGGCTTTCACAGAGTTAAACGGCACAACTTTCAGATGCGCTTATTTTGAAAACGATGATGAATTAGTTGTTGGGACTTTATCAATTGGCTACGTAGGTATAACTCGCATCAAACTCATCGAGGAGATTCTGCAAATCCAAAATGTTGGTCCAGACACAATTTGTGTAGGAAATCAAACACTTTTAACTATTATCCAACCAAGTGAATGCTTTACCTATCAATGGAAAAAAGATGGAGTAGATATCGGCGTTCTTAACGATACAACTTTAACTGCAACAGAATCGGGAACCTATTCACTTTCTGCTACTGATGCAGTAAATACACTTACATCTTCTTCCATTAGCATTGTAGTAGTTGATTGCCAATCAATTGAAAACCCTGCAAACTCCGTTGACTTTTCCCTTTTCCCATCACCTGCTCAAGAAAACCTGAGTATTGTTTGGGCTAAATCTCAACAAGCGAAACAGGCAAAGCTGGAAATCATCGACCTAAGCGGCCGAATAGTTCAAACCGAAAACCTAAAAATTAACCCTAACCAAAACCACCAAATTAATCTTGGTAATCTAAATGCTGGTATCTATTTAATACGAATGACATCAGCCGATAAAACTAGCACAACTCGTTTTATCAAGAACTAAGGAATTCATTGTGTGTGCTCAAGGCCGCTTCTTTAATAGGAGGCGGCTTTTTGGATTATACCGAATCTTATAAACTCAGAACATTTTAACATTCCGATTGTCTGGTTTCTACTTTCTTTGCACTCCGAAAATCCCAATCCATTCGGACGAGCAATTTCGTTTGATTCCCCCATCCATTTCATGAGTCGTAAAGAGTATAGTATCCTTTTAACACTGGCATTTATCCAGTTTACGCATGTGATGGATTTTATGATCATCATGCCTTTAGGAAATCAACTCATGCGCTTGTTCAATATTGAGCCGCAGGAATTTGGATTTATCGTATCGGCATATACCATAACAGCAGGTATTGTTGGATTTGCTGGTGCTTTCTTCGTTGATAATTTCGATCGGAAGAAAATCCTTCTCGTTTGTTATACAGGCTTTTTGGTGGGAACACTCGCCTGTGCTTTTGCGCCTAACTATGCGTTTATGCTTGCCGCTCGCATCTTTACTGGAGCTTTTGGAGGTTTGCTTAGCACTTTAATATTATCTATTGTGGGTGATGTCATTCCCAATGAACGAAGAGCTTCTGCTATGGGAATGGTAACTGCCGGATTTTCACTTGCATCCGTTTTTGGTGTACCATTCGGAAACTACTTGGCTAGTATCTATAGCTGGCACGCCCCTTTTCTATTCATTGCTGCTGTTGGATTAGTCGTTGCCTTTTTCATATTCCGTTTCATTCCTTCCATCAACACACATATACAAGATAAATCCACCCGACCAGGATTTAAAACAGTCATTAACAATTTGTTCAATAATAGCAATCAACGTAAAGCTTTACTGTTGATGTCTTTGTTGATGTTATCACAATTCTCCATTATACCATTCATCGCAGCATTTATGGAGAAAAACGTAGGATTTACACAAATCGAAGTCACCTACATCTACCTATTCGGCGGACTCTGTTCAGTGTTTGCAGCACCTATGATTGGTAAACTTGCCGATAAAGTTGGTAAGTACAAGGTGTTTGCGATTTTCGCGGCTTTGGCAATTATTCCTCTTTTCTTAATCACGAATATGCCAGTTGTTCCGGTTTGGATGGCATTGATCGTTACAAGTTTCTTCTTTATCGTGATTAGTGGTCGCGTTGTGCCAGCAATGGCCCTAATTACCTCAACTACACAACCCAAGAATCGAGGAAGTTTCATGAGTTTTAACTCCTCGGTACAGCAAACATCATCGGGTATTGCTGCTTTTATTGCTGGCGCAATTGTAACCGAAGACGCCACAGGCAAACTACAACATTACCCATATGTGGGCTATATCGCTATTGTAGCTTGCGTGATTAGCATCTGGGCAGCTTCACGTATTATGAATGCGGATGATTATGAAGAACTACAAGCTAAATCGCAAAAAGAAGCGGCTTAGTTCAAGTGTTCTAACATCAATTTCTCCACTTCTTCCGAATCCCATTTCGATTCAATATCCGATAGCTTCATTACTTTCTCCATAATTGCTTCTTGCTTTTTACCTAAAGCTAAAGCTTCACTATATGGAATATGACTGAAGGTTACCATCGAATATAAAGGCATCCACTTAGTTGGATATTTATCGCTAAAACGAGCTTCAATCTTCTTCTGCAACAAGAATTTAGGATCCGAAACCCGATCCCGCATTTCGATAAAATTGTTGAGTGCCAATTCGGCTATTGCATCTCCATTGGGCTTGCGAGCAATTTCGTATTTACGTAACAAATCGCCCCACTCACCTTCATGCTCATTGAGTAATTCGTTAAACACGAAACAGTCTTCAAACCCGCAATTCATCCCTTGTCCGAAAAACGGTACAATCGCATGGGCAGCATCACCAATAAGCATCATTTTATCTTTCCAGCTCCATGGGAAACAGCGTACAATAACCATCGCAGCAGCCGGATTGGATGCATATTCCTCTCTAAAATGTGGCATTAAATCCAAGGCATCTGAGAAATTCTCCCGGAAAAATGCTTCTGCTTTTTCGATTGTATCCAAAGAATCGAACGAACGTTCTCCTGTTTTAGGATAGAAAAGTGTGAGTGTGAAACTTCCATCCAAATTAGGTAAAGCTATAAGCATGAAGTCTTTACGCGGCCATATATGCAGCGCGTTTTTCTCCAGTTTATGCGAACCATCATTATTCGGGTGAATACTTAATTCCTTGTACGCGTATTCAATGTAGTATTGAGAATAGTTGAACCAAGGTGTTTTTTCTAATTCGTTTCTTGCTTCCGAATAAGCGCCATCAGCTCCAACTAAAAAGTCGGCATCTATTTTCACCATTCCATCTTCTCCCACAAACGTTGTGCGTGCTGAATTTAAATCTACACTCAATAAATTATAGTTGAAGTGTATTTTCACACCAGAAGCTTCAGCTAAATCCATCAACATACAATTCAATCCGCCACGCGAAACCGAATAAATCGCTTGCCCATCTTTCCCATAAGGTTGAAAAGTAAGATTGCCTTTAGTATCGTGCATTACGCGACGATACATTGGAATACTTATCGAACGAATATCATCTTCAATCCCAACTCCTGCCAAGCCTCTAAATCCACGGTCTGAAAGTGCTAGATTGATTGATTTCCCTGCACTAATACGGTTGTTTCGCAAATCGGGACGGCGTTCATACAAATCCACATCAAATCCTTGACGTTTCATATAGATTGCGTGTAATGCGCCAACGAGTCCTGATCCAGCGATCGTGATTTTTTTAGGCTTCGACATACTGCTTAGTTTGATTGGTAGATGGATAAGATTTTTGAAAACTGAAAAGCATCGGTAAAGCTGTTGTAAAGCGGCACGGGTGCAATTCGAATGACATTAGGTTCGCGCCAATCGGCTATGATGCCATGGGCAAATAAGTGATCAAATACTGACTTCCCCTCGCGATGGAATAAAAGCGAAAGTTGACAGCCTCGTTCATCGGGTGTAATAATACTAAACATCCCTTCAAAACCAGGTAATTGTTGCACTTCAAGCAGTAATTTATGTAAATAGGAAGTGAGCTTTTTGCTTTTAGCAATTAATGCCGGCATTCCTGCTTCATCAAATAAATCCAACGAAGCTTTGTGTGCAGCCATCGAAAGCACGGGAGCATTGCTCATTTGCCAGCTTTCGGCAGTTGGAATTGGATTAAACCCAGGTTCCATTTTAAAACGGGATGCTTTATCATGTCCCCACCAACCAGCTAATCGAAACGTATTAGGATTAGATGCGTGTTTTTCATGAATGTAAACTCCCGCCACACTTCCCGGTCCAGAATTCAGGTATTTATAACTGCACCAAGCAGCGAAATCAACCTCCCAATCGTGCAAGTTCAATTCGATGTTTCCTATCGCATGTGCCAAATCAAATCCTACCATTGCTCCAACTGCATGTCCAGCTTGCGTAATAGCTGCCATATCGAACACTTGACCGCTATAATAGTTTACCCCACCAATCATAACCATCGCTAACCGGTCACTTTCTTCAGCAATGGCTTGAAGTACATCCGATAGTTCTATATGAGCTTGTCCTGAACGTGGAGAGATTTCTCTGATTACGTCTTCGGGTTTAAGGCCATGTAAGGCCGCCTGAGAGTTTAATGCGTAACTGTCGGATGGAAATGCCTTTTCCTCACATATAATTCGATAACGTGAGCTGCTTGGACGATAAAAGGAAACCATCAACAAATGAAGGTTTACAGTAAGTCCATTCATCGCAACTACTTCGGTTTCACGTGCACCGACTAAACGAGCTAAAGGTGCTGCAAACTGCTCATGGTAACTTAACCAAGGTCTACGCCCATGAACATGCCCTTCTACACCTAACTGCGCCCAATCGTCTAATTCGACTTGAATGGAATCGGCAACAGCTTTAGGTTGTAAACCAAGGGAATTTCCACAGAGATAAATAGCTTCTTTTCCCTGTAATGTAGGGATTCTGAATCGAGAACGGAAGATTTTCAATTCATCTTGTTGGTCCAATTCAGCCGCTTGTTCGCTGGAAAATTCCTGTGACATCGTTTTTTTTGTCAAACATCCGTATTCTGAATCGTTGATGCAAGACCTATAATCGGTTTATTTCGAGCAAATTCGGGGATTTTTAGCCAAATTTAATTTTGACAAAGCCAAAATCCGCAGCATTAAACCGAATTTTATTCCGATTTTAGAAGGTGTCAAAATCAGTTAGCATACAAGCAGCAGCTAAAAATGACGCTTCACTTTTCAAATTTTCAATCGTTTTGTTTGAGAGGATAATGGTCAGCAGTTTATCCATCTGATTATCAACGGATTAAAATTTTACTATGGAAAGCAATGATTTTCTTTGCAAAACGATTAATAAGTGTATCTTTAAGGATGATTTTGCGTTTATGCAAATGAAATACCCGATAATTTTCCGGATTGACAACAATACACAAAAAGCATTGTTAAGAGTGGTCGGAAATTGCGATTTGTTTAATAATTATTGATAAACAGCATGTTGGAAGCTGTCGATACGACGATAGACCTTACAGGTCATTTAAAAAAGTATTTTGGATTTTCTAAATTCAAGGGTGAGCAGGAGGCCATCATTCGGAATATTCTCGATGGCAACGATACATTTGTTATCATGCCTACAGGCGGTGGTAAGTCGATGTGCTACCAATTGCCGGCTTTGATTTCCGAAGGAACAGCCATCATTGTTTCTCCCCTAATTGCTTTGATGAAGAATCAGGTCGATTCAATTCGAAATTTTGGTGGTGCAACAGGAATTGCACACTTCCTCAACTCATCTCTTAATAAAGCCGAAATCACCCGTGTTCGTGAAGACATCACTAACGGAGTGACCAAACTACTTTATGTAGCTCCTGAGTCATTAACGAAAGACGAAAACGTTCAGTTCTTCCGCGAAATCAATATCAGCTTTTTCGCTATCGATGAAGCCCATTGTATCTCGGAATGGGGACATGATTTCCGCCCCGAATACCGTCGCCTTCGTTCAATCATTGAAGCAATTGGTACAGTTCCAATTATGGCACTTACCGCTACTGCTACACCGAAAGTTCAGCAAGACATTATGAAGAACTTGAACATGGTAGAAACAACCTTGTTCAAAAGCTCCTTCAACCGTTCGAACCTATACTATGAAGTTCGTCCGAAGAAAAATGTAGTAAAGGAAATCATCAAATTCATCAAGCAACATCCCGGCAAATCAGGAATTATCTACTGCCTTAGCCGGAAAAAAGTAGAAGAAATTGCCGAAACTCTCAATGTAAACGGCATCAAAGCTCTTCCTTACCATGCTGGATTAGATGCTTCTACACGAGCTTCTCATCAGGACAAATTCCTCATGGAAGAAGCGGATGTGATTGTAGCTACTATCGCTTTCGGTATGGGTATCGACAAGCCCGATGTGCGTTTTGTGATTCACCACGAAATGCCGAAAAGCCTCGAAGGATATTACCAAGAAACTGGTCGCGCGGGTCGTGATGGCGGTGAAGGTGTTTGTCTTTCGTTCTACAGCTTCGACGACATTCAAAAACTCGAGAAATTCCTAAAAAATAAACACGTTGCCGAACAGGAAATCGGTCAGCAATTACTAGCCGAAACGGTTGGTTATGCCGAAACTTCCATGTGTCGTCGTAAATATTTACTCCATTATTTTGGAGAAGAATACGACGAAAGCGGTTGCAACAACATGTGCGACAACTGCCGCCATCCGAAGAAAAAATTCGACGCGATGGAAGATGTTTGCCTCGTGTTGGATACTGTAGCTTCCCTAAAAGGAAAATTCAAAGACAAACACATCAATCACATCCTTACCGGAACAATCGACTCGGTAATTACTTCCTACAAACACGATCAATTGGAATTGTTTGGAAAAGGCTCCGAACATTCTACTCTCTATTGGAGTGGTGTTATCCGCCAGGCTGTTGTGATGGGTCTTTTGGAAAAGGAAATTGAAAACTACGGAACGCTTCATCTCACTTCTGTTGGAACAGAATTCCTAGAGAATCCTCAACCAGTAATGATCACCGAAGATCATGACTACAGCGATACTGACGATGAAGATGAATTAGCAGCAGCCGGTCAAGGTGCCGCAGCTGCCGATGAAGTTCTTTTCTCGATGCTGAAAGATTTGACTCGTAAGATTGCTAAGCGCATGAACATGCCGCCATACGTAATCTTCCAAGAACAATCGTTGGTTGATATGACCATTCAATATCCTGTTACGCTGGATGAATTGAAGCAAATTGCGGGTGTTGGAGCTGGAAAAGCGGAGAAATACGGAAAAGAATTTGTCGAAACCATCGCTCAATACGTTCAGGAAAACGAGATTGATCGTCCACTCAACATGGTGGTGAAAAGCGTGGTCAACAAGTCCACTCAAAAGGTTTTCATTATTCAAAGTGTTGACCGTAAAATTTCACTCGAAGACATTGCTTCTTCTAAAGGATTGACGCTCGTTTCGTTGATCGAAGAAATGGAAGCGATTGTTTATTCTGGAACACGTCTCGACATCAGCTACTATATTGATGATGTAATTGATGAAGACATCCAAGACGAAATCATGGATTATTTCCGAAAAGCAGAAACCGATTCCATGGCTGTTGCGATTCAGGAAATGGGAGATGACGAAATTGGCGAAACGGAGCTTCGATTAATGCGACTCAAGTTTATATCCCAATTCGGAAATTAAGAAAAACGGGGGCTTCGGTCCTCGTTTTTGCTTTTCAACAAATAGAAGCGCCATTCGTTTGAATACGTATCTTTCGCTTCGGTGCAGAACCTCTGCCACCAATCCTGATTTACATGCGTACCGGTCGGCTCTTACTTTTGCTTTTCGGACTACTTTTAAGTAGTGTGCTTCAGGCTACGCATAACAGAGCGGGCGAAATTACCTATCGTCATTTGGGTGGATTTCAGTACGAAGCTACCATCATCACCTACACCAAATCCGACAGTCCAGCCGATCGTCCCGATTTAGGAATTAGCTGGGGCGATGGTTCTGTCGACACCATTCCTCGTATAAATGGTTCAGGAATGGGCGAACTTGTTGCTCCTTCAATCAAGAAAAATATTTACGTAGGTGTTCACACGTATCCGGGACCATCTATTTACACACTCAGCTTCGAAGATCCCAACCGGAATGGTGGTTTAGTGAATATCCCCAATTCGGTTAATATTCCGTTTTACGTTTCTACCCAATTGGTTATCAACCCTTTCTTGGGCGTGAATAATTCGGTGCAATTGCTCAATCCACCCATTGATGAAGCATGTGCCGGACAAATCTTTATACATAATCCAGGAGCATTTGATCCTGATGGTGATAGCATTTCTTATCGCATGGTTGATTGTCGAGGTGAAGATGGGTTAATCATTCCAGGTTTTTCTCAGCCTCAAGCGAGTTCGAGTTTTACACTCAATGCT
>DAOOQW010000011.1:0-27024 GCA_035388945.1 Flavobacteriales bacterium | reverse complement strand
CGTGTATGTAGCGATTTATTTATCAATGGATTACAGTAATATTTCCGAACAAATTAAACACTTCTTCCTCACTAAAAATAGCCGTCAATTTATACACATACACATCTTGTTTGATGGCTTTCTTTCCTTTGTTTTTGAATGTTCCATCCCAGTATTTATCCCTATCGTTAGTTTCAAATACTACATGACCCCAGCGATCATAAATGGCAAAGTAATATTCCGAAGGAGTTCGATCCATGTAGGGGCGGAAGCCATCGTTTAATCCATCGTCGTTGGGTGTAAAGGAATTAGGAATATAGATATTAGGAGATGATTTGATATAAACATCACTATATGCTGTGTCGGGACAATTGAACATATTATTAGCGATGAGCATGAGTTGAACGAGTCCTGTATCAGGATTTTCAAACATATAGGTTGGTGGAACAATTCCACTAACTAAATCATCTTCGACGTACAATTGATATGCAGTAGCTAAAGCACTGGTGTTGGTTAGATTAATTTGAGGAAGTGATTCTGAAATAAACTGAGGACTAATTTCCAATCCGGCAAATGCTTTTGGATATACTTCAATGACTTCAACCAAAATAGAATCTTCGGAACAAATACCACCCGAAGAGACGAGTAATTCAATCGAATACAATCCTGCTTCTTCGTAAACATGGCTTACTGAATCGAGCGTAGAGAATTGTCCATCACCAAATGCCCATTGAACTTGATTACCATATAGGCTCAAATTATCGAACGTCACTTCGTGTGGCATACAACCGTTCGGAGGATCGATTGACAAAGCAATTTGAGGTTGTCCTAAAACCATGAAACCAGAAGCGGAAGTATCGCGACAAGCAAACAAGTTTTCGGCTACTAAACGAACTTGATGGAAACCAGTATCGGTAAATGTTAATTGAGGTTCAAATTCGGTTGAGCTAGTCGATTCCCAAAGCCATGTATACGAATTTCCTCCTGTGGATGTGTTGCTTACAGCAGTTTGAGCTGGTGGTCCACATGCAGAATCGGCCGCTAAAATAAACGAGCTTTGTGGGGAAGGATTTACGTGAATTGTAACATAAGCCGTGTCAGGGCAATCAGCACCAATTCCTTGGTAATTATGAGCAATCAGTTGAGCTTGAAAGTCTCCAGATTGTGCTAACATTATTTGTGGTTCTGCAAGGATAGAACTTGTTCCATCAGGGAAGTGCCATTCGTATCCTGTAGCTAAAGAACTTGAATTGAAAAACTGCACAAGCAATGGCATACATCCAGTATCTGGATCTGCAGTTACATTAATCACTGGAAATGGAACAACTTCCACTGTTTGACTAACTGTATCCACACATCCAGTTTGTGGATTCACTCCATACATCTGAATTGTTTGTGTACCTGTTGAATTGTACACATGGTTCACAGATGAGCTAATTGGACTTGTGCTTCCATCACCAAAATCGATGTTGACAAAAGCACTGTTTTGTGATGTATTGCTGATTTGTATTTGGTTCGTCTGACAAATGGAAGGTTGATCGATTGTAAAATCTAAATCGGGACCTTCATAAACTGTAACAGTATTCAAAATGGTATCAACCAAACAGAAATTCGAAACCGTAAGCATGACATGATATACACCAGCGTTTTCATAAATGTGAGAAACTGAATCTCCTGCAATGCCTGTACTATCGCCAAAATCCCAGAGATAGTAAGTCAAATCACCTAATGGGAAGTTAAAATCTACTTCAAAAGGGGAACATCCAACAATAGGAGTCTGAGCTGTTGGATTGATATGATCGGGATAAACAATCACATTCGTGGCAGCATTCGCATTTCCGCAGGTATTGCCGATTTGAAGAGTGATTGGAATGAAGCTAACGGTGTCGGTTGTTGTGTAGGTATGAGCTGGCGGAAGTGAATCGGTTGATGTAGTTCCATCACCCAAATCCCACATAAACCAATCAGGTGAACCGTAACTCACATTTTGAATCACAGCAGAAAAAGGCGAACATCCTTGACTGTAATCGGTTCCGATAAGTGCCACTGGAACGGGACGAATAATTACTGAATCGACAGCCGTTCGTGTACCACACATATTGCTTACCGAAAGCGTCACATGATAGAGCGAATCGGCAATGATAGGAGCTGCAAAAACAGGTAAAACCGGAATGGTATCGGTTGAACCCGGACCAGATGGACCAAAATCCCACAAGAATGATATCTGATAACCGGAAGAAGTATTCGTAACCGTTTCCTGATGCGGACCACACACGATATTATCGGCTAAACTAAATGCTGCTATTGGAGGAGCAACAACGGTAAAATATGCTGTATCTCGGGTTTCGCAGTTATAGATGGAATAACAAATTTGTTCAATTTGATATGTACCTGCAGTAGCAATATTCACAACTGGTGAAGCCAATGTACTTGTTTGAACCAATGCGCCAGTTACAGTATTTTTCACATTCCACTCAAAAGTTGCAGCTGCTCCCGAACTTAAATTCGTCACTTGAACAGGTGTATTGATACAGAATAGCGGATTGATCGCTACACCCGGAACAGGCATTGGAACAATGGTCACTAGCAAAGTATCGGTGTTCGAGCAAGTTGTAGTTGGATTTTGATAGGTGTAAAGAATTTGATTCACACCATTGTTGGCTGTTGCAGCACAAAACTGTCCGCTTGCAGCATTGGCAATTCCAGGTCCCGACCAAGTTCCACCAAGTGGAGAAGGCGCAGCTAAATTGAAACACGGATCGGCAGCACACAATTGCTGATCTAAACCAGCATGCACAACTGGCAATGGATGTATCGTAACTAATGCGGTATCATACACCAAACAAGAACCTCCGCCCACAGCATAAATGGCATTGAACGTACCAACAGTATCGCTGATAAACGTACCATTCGCATTCAGCCAACTAGGATTAATCCAAGTACCTGCAGGTGTACCGGTCAATTGATGCGCTAAGTTCGAAAAGCAAAATGCCGTGTCCGAACCAGCATTCGCAGGTGTTGGTACACTTACGTTAATCAACACCGTATCTCGATTCACACAGGTGTTTGCATCGGTGTAGGTATAATAAACCGAAAATGAACCAGCTGCACTTGGCGTATACGTAGCTGTATCCTGCGGAGCGATTACGTTTGAACCGTATGTAAGTCCAGCACCAGTCCAAAATCCACCTGCCGGACTAGCTGTTAACTGACTACCAAAAGGCGTTAAACATACATTGAGCACAGCAGGATTGAGTACGATGTTGGGAAGTGCGTTCACAGTTACTTGCAAGCCATCCGAAGCAGAACATCCAGTTGCTGTTGAAGTGAATGTGTAAGTGATTGGAAAAACTCCTGCTCCCGAAATACTCGGACTAAAAACTCCTGTGGTAGTGTTTGTGATTCCCGTTCCTGACCATGACCAAGTTCCACCAGAAGTCGGACTTTCACCCGGAAACGTGTATGCTGGTGAATTAGCACAAAGTGTCACATCTGAACCAGCATCTACCGTTGGAGGAGCAATAACAGTAACTTGAAGACTTCCGCCCACGGCGCAAAATCCTGCTCCAACCGAATAGCTAACGACAAAAACGCCAACAGCATCAGGAGTAAAAATTCCACTCGAAGTTAAAGTGGCTGTGCTGCTAGTCCAGTTTCCACCTAGTGTTGCAGCATACAACTGAAAATTCCCGCTATTAAGACACACGGTTGTATCAGGTGTAAGTTGCAAAGATCCAGGAACTTGAACATTCACTACCATGGTATCAGAACGAGTACATCCTGAGGTAGAGATGGTGTAAAAAAGCGAATCGGTTCCTGCTGCGACAGGTGTGTAAGCTCCAGATGTTGTTACGTTATCACCCGTCCAAGTTCCTCCAGCAGGAGTTCCATTCATTTGGATGGTGGAAGGATTTAGACAGATTGTTTGATCAGCACCCGCATTAACAACCGGAACAGGATTGACTGTCACCAAAGCAACATCCGTTGCTAGACACGTATGAGCATCGGTAAGTGTAACGGTGATACTGGTTGTTGTAGTTAGATTGGCAACTACGCTTGCCCCAACAGCAGCACTTAATCCAGCTGAAGGGTTCCAAGAATAAGAATAAGGACCTAATCCTCCTGCACCAACTGCGGTAAGAGTTGCAGGCGTGCCTTCACATACAGTTGGATTATTCACGTTTACAGTTGGAGCAGCATAAACGGTCATTTGCATCTGATCGGTTGATGCACAAGTTCCAGAACCAAAACTGTATGTCAAATTGACGTTACCCGGTGTGGTTGGAGTGAATAGTCCAGAAGTGGAAACACCAGCGCCCGACCAAGTTCCTCCTGCAGGAGTTCCATTGAGTTGAAGTGGTGTTGCACCAACGCAGATTTGTTGATCTGAGCCAGCACCAGCAGGACTCGGATTGACCACACTTACTATGATTTGATCGCTCGACGAACAAGTATTTGCGTTAGTGTACGAGTAAGTGAGCGTGTAATTTCCTAATCCAGGAGGTGTGAATGCACCACCAGCTGTGACGCCAGTTCCAGACCAAGTTCCGCCAGTTGGAGTTCCAGTAAGTTGAGTTACTTGAGCGTTGTTACACACCGAAATATCTGAACCGGCTGCAACGGATGGTAGCGGATTAACAGTTATGCTGGAGACAGCACTAGCCGTGCAAGTATGTGCATCGGTTACAATAACGGTGTAGCTTGTAGAAGATAAAGGCGCGGGAGAAGTGGTAACAGATGCACCAGAACCGGAACTCAAACCTGCACTTGGTGACCAAGCATAGGAATAAGGTCCTAAACCAGCTGCACCTACAGCAGTAAGCGTTGCATTAAATCCAGCACAAACCACAGGACTATTTACAGATACCGTTGGAGGTGAATAAACCGTGATGACTTTTTGATCCGAAACTGCACATGGTCCTGTACCGAATGAGTATGTAAGCGTATAGCTTCCTGGAGTTGTAGGGGTAAATACACCACCTGAGGTCACGCCAGTTCCGGTCCAGGTTCCGCCTGTTGGAGTAGCGTTAAGTTGGATGGCAGGAGTACCGGGACAAAGCGATTGATCGGCTCCCGCATTTGCAGCAGTTGGAGTAATGACCGAAACGATAACTTGATCGGTAACCGCAGGACAACCCGTTCCGGCTGATGCAGGAATGGTGTAGGTAAGCGTGAAGTTTCCAGTAGTTGTTGGAGTGAATAATCCAGACGCATTTACACCTGTGCCTGACCATGTACCACCTGTAGGAGAACCCGTTAATTGAATGGCAGGTGATCCAACACAAACCGATTGATCTAAACCTGCATTGACAGTTGGGGCTTGATTAACGGTTACTGGATGATTGATAGAAGCTGAACAACCCGAAAGAGCGCTGATACTTGCCGTTAGCGTGACGGTATAGGTTCCGGCAGAGAGAAATGAAAATGACGGAGAAGTAGAACTGGCGTTGCTTGCACCATTAAATGCCCAATTACTAGAAGGTGAAATACTCCAATTGTAGGAATAAGTTGGCGTATAGCAAGAAGAAGGTGTAACAGCAGTTGTGTTGTTTGCTGTCACACTCAAATTCGGAGGAATACAACCAAAACTTGGGTTTAGATTAAACTGAGGATTGGGAGGAGGAACCACACACACAGGAACCGACATGGTATCGAGTCCGCAGGTATTGGCAATCCAAATTTTCACTCGATAACTACCAGCCGTGTTGAACGTTACACTCAATGGAGTTGCTCCCTGTGACCACACATCGAAATCGGATGCATTTGGGAAACCATTGTTACTTCCCATACTGGCTGCACTTGCCGACCAACCTGCAGCGGGTGAAATAGTCCAGTAAGAAATAGCACCCGTGGTGGAACAAGTATATCCGGCGCTTGGGTCGATATAAACACCTTGAGAGGAATTGTTGTTAATCGAAACCGATGAGCCAACACACACTGTTGAGGTTAATGGAGAGATAATCGCATCGGGTGGAGACGAAATTACGATAGGCGAAACGGCAGCCGTGAAGGGCGAATTCGTAGGACTTGAAGCTGTGATTGTTGCTCCAAAAACATTATTGGTAGTTTGGAAAGCGGAACCACAGGAATTGGTGGTGTATGTATGCGTAACTGAGGCAGGAATATTTCCTTGCGTGAAGTTCAAAACGGGACTACCATCTCCAAAATTGACCACATAAGTGGTGTTAGCTGGATTACCGGCAATGTTTGTAATCGGAAATGTTAATGTATACGGAGCACACCCAGCTGTATTCCCATTTGAATTGAAGCCCAGCGTAAGCTGCGCAAATACTGGGATTTGTAGCAGAATAAAAATAAAAAGTAATAATAGCGACTTAGCTATTTTCAGCACACTTTAAGGTTAGGATTTGCAAAAGTAATAATAACAAAATTGTTTAACGCTATATTAATATAGTAGGTTTCCAATTTTAGGATGGTTTTGTTTGAAAAATAAGATTCGAACTTTCTAAGTAGAGAAACTAGCATGCAAATAATAAATGGACTCAAGTGGCTGATGTGCGTGGCTTTTTGTTTATTTGAACTATGCGTTTGACAAAAAAATATTGCCTGCTTGTCCTCATACTTCTTACACAAGTCGTTTCGTCTCAAACTTACCTTCCTCCTACCCTAGCCTGGAAGGGAAAAAGTGAGCGGATTATGCGTTCTAATAAAGATCCATTGGTTACTCCATTTGAACTAAGTGGCGGAATGAACTCAGCTACCAAGCAAGAATTGGGAGATTGGTTTGAAAAACTGCAGAAAACGTTCCCTGATGTTAAGCAGGAAAGTATTGGTAAATCAGCTCAAAACCGAGATATCTGGATGTATTCTATTCGACGTGCAGGGAAGGAAAAACCAACTTTTCTGTTTCAAGCTGGCATTCATGCAGGTGAAATTGATGGGAAAGATGCGGGTATGTTATTCTTCCGCGATGTGCTTGAAATACAACCTCAATTGCTGCAAAACGTGAATGTATTATTCATTCCAATTTTGAATGTAGATGGACATGAACGAGCATCCGAATTCAATCGGATAAATCAGCGTGGACCAACCGTTATGGGCTGGAGAAGTAATGCACTCAACCAAAACCTCAACCGCGATTATACCAAACTCGACACGAAAGAAATACAGTCGGTGTTAGCAGTAATTAATCGCGAAAATCCGGTTTTGTATATGGATATACATGTGACGGATGGCGCAGATTATCAATACGATATAACCTATGGATTTCAAGGAGAACATGCGTATTCTCCTGCTATTTCAACCTGGTTAAAAACGAAATTTCGTTCACAGGTTGACGTGGCACTTACGAGCAATAATCATATTCCCGGACCGCTACTTTTTGCTGTGAATGATGATGATTTTAAAGATGGAAACAACGAATACACGTTTTCGCCTCGCTATTCGCATGGTTACGGTGATGCCCGTCATTTACCAAGCATTTTGGTTGAAAATCATTCGTTAAAACCTTTTCGTCAGCGAGTGTTGGGAACCTATGTTTTATTGTTTGAAACACTGCGCGTATTAAGTTTAGAAGGAACTTCGTTGAATACTGCAATAGCATCGGATCAAAAACGAAAACCCGAAGCATTACCCTTGACTTGGGATTTCCCTAAAACCGCAAGTGATTCGATGAAATTTGCAGGAATTGCATCAAAAAAAGTAAAGTCGGAAGTAACGGGAGTAGAATACGTTGAATGGTCGGGGAAAGCAGAAAATCAGCACATTCCGGTACGGAAAAACAATGTAGCAACTTCACATGTGGCTCGCCCGTCGTATTATGTAATTCCGGTCCAATTCGAAGAAGTTATTTCTCGTTTGAAGCAACATGGTCTTGAAATGCAAAGCATTCAAACCGACTCAACCATTCAACTGAGCATGTATCGTTTGAGTAATCCTCAAATTCAAGGTAAGCTGCCTAATCAGGGACGATGCCGCTTAAAAGCTGATGCGAAAGAAGAATCGATGCAAGTCGTATTTCCGAAAGGTTCGATGCTAGTATCTACCAATCAGGCATTGGGCGATTTAGCTGTTTTATTGCTCGAACCGGAGTTTACCGATTCGTACTTCCAATGGGGCTTTTTCCCCGAATGTTTAGAGCGAACCGAGTATTTCGAAACATACGTGTTGGAGCCATACGCAGCCGACCAACTCAATAAAAATCCGACTCTAAAGTCAGCTTTTGAAAGCAAGAAGTCGAGCGATGCTGTTTTTGCAAAAGACCAACAAGCACAATTACGCTGGTTTTATGAGCAATCACCTTATGCGGATAAAACGTATTTGATTTATCCGGTTGGAAAGATTGTTAAATGAAATTGTTGATCGCCTGAGCGATTGAGGCGGATAGCCCGCATTGAGCGCCATAGCGATAGCGAAGGCGTACAAGAGGACTAATAGCCCGAAAGCGCGACCTGAGTATGTGGAGTTTACGAAACAAACGATGGGCAGGCCCAAATCATCTAAAAACAATATCCTTAATCAAATCTTCCCCTGCTTTTTCATTCATCGACTGAATAATTTTCGATTTAGCAAAGCTTAATTCGTTTCGCAACGTGGCGGATGAAAGTTGGATGTATAATATCCCTTCGTAAATACGAATATCATCGGTGCGATTTGCAATCATTGGCCCCATGAGTTCGCTCCAAGATTGCAGCATACGAAATTCCCGGTACTTGCCATTGAGGCCGTACTGCTTGAGCCATAAATCGATTAGCTCGGTAACGGAAGAATCGTTGCTTTTACGTTTCATGCGGACTGCACCGTTCCCTGATGAACGGTAAAGTGATCAAAGGTAGCTTGAATTCCACGAAGGATTTCAGCAATTCGTTCGGGATGAGAATCGGTGATGAAAATTTGACCGAAATGCTGCTGACTCACTAAAGTCATCAAAGCAGTTATACGATCTTGATCAAGCTTTTCGAAAATATCATCTAACAACAATAGAGGTTTCATTTGCTTAACCTCGCTCAACACATCAAACTGAGCCAGTTTTAGTGCAATGAGAAATGACTTCTGCTGCCCCTGACTGGCATATTTACGTAACGGAAAACCATTGATAAGCATTCCCAAATCGTCTTTATGAATACCAGCCGTCGTGTATTGTAAAATTTGGTCTTTCTCTCGTGTTTGCTGCAATAGTTGATACGGATCAGCATCGAACAACTTGCTCTCATAAGTAAGTTCAACCGTTTCGGTACTGTTACTTATAAAGGAATACACTTGTTGAAACAGAGGCTTGATGCGAGCCAAAAATAACTTGCGCGCTTCAAAAACCGGACGAGCATATTGTGCTAGTTGCTCATCCCAAATCTCGAGCATGTCGGCCTGACTATTTCCCTGCCGGAGATAAGCATTTCGCTGTTGAAGGATTTTTCCGTAGCGGATTAAATGTTCAAGATAAGGCTTGTCGTATTGCGATATCACACTATCCATAAAGCGGCGACGCTCTTCGCTACCTTCTGTGATGAGGGCTATATCGGAAGGCGAAATCACCACCAAAGGAAACAATCCGATGTGCTCGGAAAGTCGTTCGTATTCTTTACTGTTGCGTTTGAACTGCTTTTTTTGTCCGCGTTTGATGCCGCAATACACAGCATCTTTCGATTCTTCATTCTGAAACGAACCTTGAACAACAAAAAAAGGTTCTTCGTTGCGGATATTTTGAGAATCGATTGGATTGAGGAAACTTTTGCAAAAAGCTAAATAGTGGATAGCATCGAGTAAGTTCGTCTTTCCGGATCCATTATTTCCGGTAAAAACCACGATTGATTGTCCAAAAGCCAAATCGGCTTCGGGATAATTGCGAAAATTGACCAAATGGAGTTCGCTGAGCTGCATGGAGCGACAAAGATACACGCCCAGATGGAGCAGAAAAGAAAAGTATTCAGCAAAAACGAAGGAGATTTGCACAAGAAATACACGAACAGCGGGCGAAACACTGGAACTAAGCTTATAAGAAATTCTGTGGTTGTTGGTAACAAAAAAACCTTATTTTTGCGCCTCATTTTTTGACAAAGAACATGGCCGATAAGACCACACCTAAGCACGATACTTTACAAGACATTGAGTCTTCGCTTACGAATACCGAGATGTTTATTGAACGCAATCAGAAGAAACTTCTGATGGTACTAGCCGCCATTATTGTGGTGGTTGGCGGAGTGCTCGCATACAAACAGTTCATCGTTAAGCCTAAAGAAGCAGAAGCTCAAAATGCTATGTTTAAGGCAGAATACTATTTTGAGAAAGATTCTTTCAATCTTGCTTTGAATGGTAAAGGTGAAGTAGAAGGTTTCTTAGCTATCATGGATAATTATAGCGGGACAAAATCTAGCAACCTAGCTCACTACTATGCTGGTGTTTGTTACCTTCAAACAGGTAAATTCCAAGAAGCTATTGATCAATTTGATGCATACGACGGAGCTGATATGATGACTTCAGCAATGGCTATGGGAGCAAAAGGTGATGCTTTGATGGAATTAGGAAATACGCAAGAAGCTATCGATCAGTATGTGAAAGCTGCTGGTAAAAATGAAAACGGCTTTAGTACACCTATGTTCTTAATGAAAGCTGGTTACGCTTATGAAGATTTGAAGAACTACGATAAAGCGTTAGAAATCTACACGAAAGTTCATAAAGAATATTTTCAAACTTCTGAAGGTCGTGAAGCTGAAAAGTACATAGCTCGTTTAGAAGGAATGAAAGAAAACGGCGGAAAATAATGTCTTCTGCACATCAGAATCTATCTTCTCGTAAAATGGTCAATATCACGAATATTGACCATTTTCGTTTTACCGTTATTGTAGCGCAGTGGAATAAAGAAGTAACCGGCGAACTCGAAAAAGGGTGTGTCGAAACTTTGCTTCTAAATGGCATTCCTCAACAAAACATACGAGTTATTGCAGTACCTGGAAGTTGGGAACTAATCAGCGCCGCTCGTTTAGCTGTGACTCATAGTCAAACCGACGCTGTGATTTGCATTGGTGCCGTTATCAAAGGCGATACGCCGCATTTTGAATACATCTGTCAAGGTGTTACAAACGGCTTAGCTACCTTGTGCTCCACACAAGATATTCCAGTAATTTTTGGTGTATTAACAGTAAATACGCTACAGCAAGCGCTCGATCGTTGTGGAGGAATTCATGGTAACAAAGGCGATGAAGCTGCAATCACAGCTATCGAACTTGCTGCACTTAGTCGCGACATTCGTTCGAAAGAACCACTTTTCTAATTCTAATCTATCACCACAAAATTTCGCTGCTCTTTTGACGAATTCAGCATTCGGTCGTACAGAGTTAGTTCGAAGGTATAGAGTCCGTTAGACAATCCCGACAAGGAAAAATCAAATTCAACTGATTCCGGATTGGCATTCAAATACTTGGTTTCGGTATGTATTTGGGTTGAGCCTTCGAAAATCCTCCAAACTATTGCAGAAAGTTCCTGATTATCACTTGCATCGGAAGTAATGTGCAAGGATCCTGTTTTACTTATAAATTGTAAATCGGCCGGCCATTGAAGGATGAGCGTTGGCGGGATTGAATCAGCATTATTGCGAATAAAAACGACGTTGGTATCGGTTTGACTTAGATTTCCAGAAGCATCTACTATACTTAAAAGTATATTATACCAAGCACTGGCAATGGTATCGGGAATAGAAATGGTTTCAGAAATAATGTCATTAAAACTATGAACGTCATACACACGAGTAAAATTCCAATAAGGCAATGCAAGTGTATCACTAGTAATATAAGCTCCCGATGTTGGTTTGATAATCACTTTGCATTGGCTCAATTCCATATCATCGCTCAATGTTGCTTCAAAAGTTAATGCATTTCCATTGAAGCTGGAACTATCGGCAGGCACACTAAAGTCGTTAACCTGAGGAGCAATTTTATCTACAGGATCTTTCTTACACGCTGCAGCAAGTAAAACTAACATCATCCAACCTAAAGGAAACCGCTTACTCATGAATGCTCAATTTCGGTTTGCAAAGTAAGAGAATTGACGGCAGTTTTAACTTATCCACAGCCGAGAATGAACCGCCATTTTCTAAAAGATTTCATGCATTTTTGTAAATCTCAATCTTTTCTATGCGATTCATTCTTTCAGCATTACTTGTTTCCCTATTCCCAACAGTACAAGCACAAGTTGCTTCCATTGAACATCCATCTGGCGGACCATCTGTTGCAGATGCCGCAACACTTGATACCCGTAGCGATAGCATCGATATCAGTCACACAACTATCAACCTCGATTTTAGCGCTTTACCTACAGCCAATTTGATTGGTGCTTGTCAGGTAAATTTTAGTGCTCGTGTGGATAATATCAATCAAATCACACTCGATTTACAAGCCTTAACGGTTGATTCGGTGAAGCAATTTGGTGAAGCTGTTACCTTTAATCATTCAGGAACAAAACTTCGTATCGATTTACTTTCTCCGCTTCAAACGGGCAATAACAGTTCGGTGGAAGTCTTTTATCATGGCACTCCGGTAGAAGATGCATCCGGTTTTGGAGGTTTTAGTTTTTCGGGTGGATATGCTTATAACATTGGCGTTGGATTCGCCGCTGATCCACATAATTTCGGTCGTGTTTGGTTTCCTTGTTTTGACAATTTTGTTGAACGCTGCACCTTTTCACTCATCGTGAAAACTCCCGAAAACCTGAAAGCATATTGTGGAGGAATATTAGAAGTAGACACGGTTGAAAACGGATTTCGTACGCGTCACTGGACCTTAAATCAGGAAGTGCCGAGTTATTTAGCTTCCGTTGCTGTTGCACCCTATACCGAAGTGAATTACACGTATACGAGCATGCTCAATCCGCAGTTGAATGTGAAATTGGCTGCTGTTCCGGGTGATACAACTGCCATGAAAAATGCATTCGTGAGTTTAGAAGCAATCTTCCACGAATTTGAAAGTCACTTTGGTCCTTATCGTTGGGATCGAATTGGCTATGTGATGACGCCTTTTCAAGCTGGCGCGATGGAACATGCAAGTAACATAGGCTATCCACGCGATTTGCTAGCTACTGGAGCTGCTGGGAATCAACACATCATGGCACATGAACTTTCGCATCATTGGTTTGGTGATTTAGCTACCTGTCGCACAGCTTCCGAAATGTGGTTGAATGAAGGGTTTGCTTCTTACTGCGAGCGATTGTTCGACGAATGGCTTATTTCCCGCGCTACGTACGATGCTCAAGTGAGAGCGAATCACCGCACGATGGTTAATTTATGCCACGTGAAAGATGGTGGTTATTGGCCTTTGTCAAATGTACCACAAGCGTATACGTATACCACATCCACGTATGAGCGGCCATCCGACATTATTCACACATTGCGCACCTACATGGGTGATAGTTTGTTTTACGTGGGCTTGAAGCATTATTTCAATACCTACACCTTTCGTGATGCAAATTCAAACGACTTGCGGGATGCCTTAGAAGCTGCAACCAATGTTCCATTACATGATTTCTTTGCCGATTGGGTAGATACGCCCGGTTGGGGACAATTTGAGATCGATTCGATGATTATTACCGGTGGAATTGGGAATCGTTTTTATTACAGTCAGAAATCGGCTGGTAATACGCATACCTACACGAATGTTCCATTTGAATTAACCTGTCGTGGAAGTAATTTCGAATTGTTTACTGCTCAAGTTGTCTTGAATGGACCGAATGGATTTGTAGATGTTACGGTACCATTTGAACCCGTTTATGCTTCCTTAAATCGCAACGAAGCTATCTCGCATGCAGTTACTGCAGAAGAACGTTTTATTAAAACAACTGGAAATGCCAATTGGGCGAATGCTTTATTAGAAATTAATACCAGTACTGTTCAAGATTCGGTTTTAATTCGGGTAGAACATAATTGGGTTGCACCCGATCCATTTAAACAAGCTTTTGCGATGTATCGATTGAGTCCAAACCGCTACTGGCATGTGGATGGCGTATTACGCGATGGTTGGAAAGCAAGTGCAAAATTCACGTATAATGGTCGCACTTCAAGTACATCAAGTGGTTGGTTGGATAATGAATTAATCACCGATGAAACAAAATTGGTATTGCTGTATCGAAAAGATAATGGTTCAGATTGGACGGTGCTTGATGCAACCAAAAACACTTTATCGAGCACAACCGATAAATACGGATCGTTCACATTAGATAGTTTGATGTTGGGTGAATATACATTCGCCGAGATCGATAGCAGCTTAGGTATTCAGCCAATTACGATAGAAGAAAATTCCAGTTTAAAGGTATTCCCAAATCCAGCAAAAACTCAAGTTTCGCTTACCTGGGATAAAGAAGACATGCGATATGCAGAGTTGTTTGATATGTCGGGCAGAAGCATGGGCCGATTGATGATTCCAAGTGGAATGCGTGGTTGGGTATTTCCAGTTGAGCATTTAGCTGCCGGAACCTATTTGATGCGCTTAGAAACGAAGCGAGGGAAATTTGTGCAATCCAAAGTGATTATTGAGAAATAAAAAATGCGCTATCTGTTAGTGATAGCGCATTTAATTGATCCCCGACAATTAATTTAAAGCTGATTTAAAGAGCACGATAAAATCATTTTTTATTCGTTGCCTTTTTCCAGTCTTTAAGGTATTTTTTTACGTATTTATTTTTTTGCTTGGAGGTCATTTGGTCGTAAGTATTAGCATTCCCATTTATGTTTAGAAAGTCGTTGGGTTTGCGAACAGGAGGAGCTGATTGAACATTAAATCCACCTACAAAAACAGAATAGAAAAATAGAGCACCGCCTCCAATTTGTTTCATTGTACCTAATAAATCGGTGGTTTGCCATTCTTGAATTACTTTACCGTTTTTCACATTCCGCATAAAGATTCCATTCACTTCTAAATGCTTTTTATTGGCAGGCGCACCCATGAATTTGCCTGTGTTTACTGCGTGAGAAACAAATTTAAAGGAGACATGATCTCCCTGCATGACAGATTTATCCAAAATCATTTCGAAATTGGAAAATGCTGCACGCATATCTTGCATAAATCCAATGTATTGATCTTTCGTAAACACATATCCATCACCCGTATAGGTAAATTTGTCGTCGAGTAATTTGTCTAATTCTTCCCAATTAGCTTGAAGAATTGATCGAGAAACTGCAATAGCTACTTCACGATTAGATAAATCCGTCGAAGCCTCAGGCATATCAACAACACTAAATTTCGCCAAATTCTGAGCTGATAATTGGGCGATAATTGAAAATCCTAAATAGAAGAATATTCCAATAATAAAGCTTAGAAATTTTGAATGGTTGTTTCTAGATTGATTCAAATGAAATGACTGAGTAAATACACTTTGCTGAAACATGTTTTTAGATTTTGTTTGCTGCAAATGTCCACCAGTAAAAGAATCCCCGCAATACACTACCCGAAACGAAAGCACTATCGATTTGGTAAGTATTCAATCAAAAAAGTTGGAAATTACTTGAAGAAAAACATCCAATTGCGGATCTGTTATTTAATTTCGCCTTGTAATTAATTGGTAAGAGATCTTTCTCGTGGATTTCAATAATAGTGCATGATTGAACTTGTTTCTGAATATATTTTGAAAACACTGACGAATCTCATATTATCGACCAATTTTGAGTCAGTAATTTGATAGTAAAATCAAACCCTATGAATAAATTCTTGCTTTTCCCAATGTTGGCCATTTCTGTAGGAATGGTAGCCTGTTCAGGAAGTCATCAACCAGCAGAACAGGATAATGCTAAAAATTTGGCAGCCGATAAAGAATTGCTAACCAAAGCACAAACCTTTTTTCAAGCATTGCCATCCACTGCCGAAGTTTTGGAAAACCCGATGAGTCCAGAGAAAATCGCCTTGGGTAAATTGCTCTATTTCGACACCCGACTTTCTGCTACAGGAAATAACAGCTGTAATTCATGCCACAATTTGAGTACGTTTGGAGTAGATAACAAAGCGTTTTCGACTGGTGATGCAGGTAAATTAGGAGGACGAAATTCGCCTACTTCATTCAACGCAGCAATTCATAGCATGCAATTCTGGGATGGTCGCGCTAAAACGGTTGAAGAACAAGCCGGAATGCCTATTCTAAATCCCGTTGAAATGGCTATTCCAAATGAAGCTGCATTGGAAAAGAAATTAGCTGCCGTTCCTATGTATGTGGAGAAATTCAAAAAAGTATTTCCGGTAGATAAAAACCCAATTAGCTTTAAAAATGTAGCATTAGCTATTGGAGCATTCGAACGTACATTGCTTACTCCTTCTCGTTTCGATAAATTCCTAGGTGGTGAAACAACGGCAATGAATGCAGAAGAAAAAGCGGGCTTAAGTTTATTTATGGAAACCGGTTGCACAACCTGTCATAGCGGACCTTCACTAGGAGGAACGATGATGATGAAATTTGGGGTGAACACCGATTATCGTCCGTTAACAGGAAGTACCAATGGAGATAATGGTTTGATGGATTTAACGAAGAAAGAAAGTGATAAAGATATTTTCAAAGTGTGTGGCTTGCGTAATGTGGAAAAAACTTCCCCTTATTTCCACGATGGCAGTGTAAAATCCTTGAACGACGCGGTTCGCATCATGGCTAAAACCCAAAACAATAAAGATCTAAATCCAGAACAAGTAACAAGTATTGTTAAATTCTTAGGAGCATTAACCCATGATATTCCGGATGATGTAAAAGCAAAACCCGTAGAATTATAATATTAAATTCATTCTTTTTTTTAAGCGCTGTTCTTGTTTAGGATGGCGCTTTTTTATTTCATTAAAAGATAGAATTAACATGTCACTTTATCACAACCTCATCTCGCCAAATCTGTTCCTTTATCCATAGGGACCACTATAAAGCAGGAAGGAGACCACATAGTGGCAAGGGGGCCGGGGGTGAGGTCAAACGGATGCTAGAACACTTCATCGCAATCAATGAACTCTGAAACACTATTCTAGTTTATACTTTAAGTCTGATGAAAACCATATATTTGAATTAGTCCGAATGCTCCGGATTTATTTCATAGATTAAGATTAGCAAATGAGATTTTAAGAGATAAATTTATTTATGCGAACTAGAAATTTCATTTTTCTATTTTTCACTTAAAGTATATCAGCCTTTTAATTTTAACCTCGAATCAAATTGCATATTAAATGCATTCAAAACCCTGAGTTTAGCAGCATCTTGATGGTTCGGATTTATTAAGAAATTAAATTCTTGAGGAATTATAGTACTAGGAACTTTCAAAATAGCCGATTCATTATACCTCACAAAATCATCCCCAATAACTTGAGTAATTAAACTGGGAGGTTGAGCATTCCAATCCTTGGGTAAATCCGCTAACATCACTTCCTGAATCAATACATCATCAGGAATTTCTATCTCGATTAAATATCGGTCATTGGGTAAATCTTCACTTAAATCTAAATGAACTGAAACTTCAAGTAACGCTAATGCCCTACTCTCGGAAGTATAAACAATTCGAGTATTTAAAGAATTCCATCGAACCCCTTCCGATAATGAAGCTCCAACTCCCGATAAAGTTGTATCAATATATTTTTCCCTTTCAATACGGTAAACAACCATTAGGCGAAGTTTCCAAACTCAATTCTATTCAAACTAAATTTTACTTCATTGATTCCTGTAATGGTATCAAGCATGCTTTCGGGTGAATTTCCACCTAAGGAAAGATTCGGTTTTTTAAGCCATCGTTGAAATTTCTCCTCTTCCTGATTGAAAACTTCTAAACCAAAATCTATTAAATCATTCATCAAAATAATTAATTCACTATTTCTACTATCAAGTAGTAAATGCTCGCTCTTCTTTTTGTTATAGGTAGTTTGAGGTATACCAATTAAAGCTAAAACATTTTTTATTGGATTGTTTAATCGCTTACTTATTACCTCAATAAAATCATAAGGAATTCCTGCTCGTATTGCATTAACCCGTTCCATTTTATTACTTGAACCATAAACTACACCCGCTTCATAGACTAACGATTTATTCACAGAACCCGTTTGAGCAGCTTTGGACTTTAAGCTTCTTCTGGTATTAAATGATTGCGTTTTATTACCAACTTTTTTCATCACGCAGCAATTTGACTGCTAATATAAAGCAATTCTGCTTCGCTTGCATTTTTTTACATTAATCCTTCTCCCTCAAAAAAGGTTCAATTAATTACAATAAGTAGCAATTATTTCAAGTACGAGTCACTAAACGATTCAATATTTCTCGTTGCCATTGCCTCGTTGCAATGACATGTATTTGCTATACATTAAAAAACTCAATTTCATAAAAACATACAAGTCAATACACCTATTTATTTCTTGCCTTCTTGTTTTATTCCAGTAATTTTCGGGTTCATTAGATTGCAAACATCCAATTCGTTCATGAAGAAAATCTACCTCCTTTTTCTTTGCAGTTTTCTATTCTTTTCAAATGCCTTTTCTCAATGCTGTACCTATAGCATCAACATGCACGATAGCTACGGCGATGGCTGGAATGGCGCCACATTAGAGATATTTCGAAACAATCAATCACTCGGAATTTTCAGTGCATCCAATAATGGAACAGTCGATACATTTCAAGTCTGCACGGGTGATTCCATCCGCTTATTTTACACCGCAGCCGATTACGAAGAGGAAAATTCCTATGCTTTAATTGATGCAGCATATAATGTGGTTTACTCAGCTGGTCCCAATCCAGCAACTGGAATCGTATTCAACAATGTTGGCGATTGCAATACTTTACCCGCTCCCGGAACGAGCGCCTGCACTGCCATTCTCATTGATACTGGTGCTTGCGTTCAAACTTCAAACACCAATTTTCCCGGTTCTGGATTAAATCCAGGATGTGCAAATTATGCCGGAGCTGATATTTGGTATAAACTCATAGTTCCACCTTCGGGTAATGTGTATTTCAATACCTCAAATGGTGGTTTAAATGATACTGGACTTGCCCTTTGGGTTCCAACCGATAGCTCATGCTTTACACTTCAAGCTATTTCCTGCGACGATGATGGTGGAGGTGGATATTATTCTTTAGTGGCAGGTTATGACCTCATTCCCGGCCAAACGCTCTATATCCAAGCATTTGGCTATGGTGGCGGAACGGGAGAATTTCAACTCTGTGCGCATGATTTAGGAATTATCCAATTTGATGGTTCTGAGCTTCCCATTGTAGTTATCAATACACAAAACCAATCAATTGTTACCGAAACTAAAATTGATGCTTTAATGGACATCAAATACAACGGTGACGGGAATTACACGCTGCTTAATCAAGAGCCGAATATTTATAGCGGACACGTTGGAATTGAGATTCGTGGTGCAACATCAGCTGGTTATCCGCAACGCCCGTATGGGTTCGAAACGCGCGACAATCTGGGAGAAAATCTGGATGTAGAATTATTGGGCATGCCTGCGGAAAACGATTGGGTGCTATTATCGAATTACAACGATCGTTCGTTTATTCGTAACACCTTGGCGTTTAAATTGGCCAATTGGATGGGACAATATGCTTCTCGAACCAAACTCTGCGAAGTGATGATCGACAGTTCCTACAAAGGCATTTATGCATTTGGGGAGAAAATAAAACGGAATACGAATCGGGTTGATATTGCTAAATTATATAGCTACGAAAATGCAGGAGATGATTTAACAGGTGGATACATTTTTTCGCAAAGTTATTGGGACGACAACAATAGTTTTTTATCGAATTATTCGCCAATTGATCATCCCGAAATGGAAGTTCATTTTGTGTATGAATATCCCAAACTCGACTCTATTACTCTAAATCAACGAAACTATTTACGCGATTATGTGGATAGTTTAGAAACTGCTTTATACAGCTCCAATTTTGCCGATACTGCTACAGGATATCGCAAGTATTTAGACACGAAATCATTTATCGATTATTTTCTGATTAACGAATTATCGCGTAATAACGACGGATTTAAAAAGAGCGAATTCTTTTTTAAAGATAAATTCTCCAATGGAGGAAAAGTGCATGCTGGTCCGGTTTGGGATTTTGATTGGGCTTGGAAAAATATGGCAACCTGCGATATTTTCTCAGCAACAGATGGTTCCGGATGGGCACATGAAATTAATGATTGTGAACCCGACAATCCTTCTTGTGGCTGGTATATACGCTTGATGCAGGACACGTCTTTCCAAAATGAACTGCGCTGCACGTATGAGTCATACCGAGATCAATTCTTTAATACGGAGTACTTATTCGGATATATTGACAGTGTAGGTACACTTGTACAAAATGCCCAAGCTCGTCATTTTAAAAAATGGCCTATTTTAGGAGTTAGTGGCCCAGCACCAGAAATTGGCATTATTCCAACAACCTACACTGCCGAATTAGACACCTTAAAAATGTGGATCATGAAGCGTCTAGCTTGGTTAG
Source organism: Flavobacteriales bacterium (assembly GCA_035388945.1). Classification (GTDB taxonomy): domain Bacteria; phylum Bacteroidota; class Bacteroidia; order M30B66; family M30B66; genus CALQRR01. The sequence continues at coordinate 6,657 of DAOOQW010000011.1, read as the reverse complement.
AAGCTGCCATTCCGGGGCATTGTTGGCCTGATCAAACAGGAATTATGGATGTCGAAAATGGTGATTTAACTGTATATCCAAATCCAAGCAAAGGACTTTTTGAATTAAGTGGTTGGAATGCAAACAATGCACCTGTTAATATTCAGGTTTACGATGCTTCAGGCAGATTGGTTTTGAAGGAAAATTGTCAAACAAAGAATCTACAAAAACACAGCATTCAATTAAGTCAACCTGGCTTGTATTTAATCCAGATTCAACTTCAAAATAGAATGATTCGTACGAGTAAAATACTGGTGGAGGAATAGGGAATTAAAATACTGAAGTCAACGATTAACGAATATGTTCTCTGCTTCAGTAGAAACAAAAAAAAAGACGCCATGAAGCGTCTTTTTTATTTCTAGTAGCGGGGACGGGAGTTGAACCCGTGACCTCAGGGTTATGAATCCTGCGCTCTAACCATCTGAGCTACCCCGCCGTTTGGGGCTGCAAATATACACGAATTGACAATTTTGCAAAGCCCCTGCAAAATTTTCTCTATCCAGAACAAGTTTCACACTCGTCTTCGCCGCTGGACGCGAGTTTTAAGTTGATTAATGCTACTTGCTCATTCGTTAAAGTGCTTAAACTGGTGTCGCCCGGAATGGCATCAAGCACCTTTAACATCTGATTAAAACGAATCTGACGTGCTTCAAGCATCGCCTTCAATTGATCTTCTAATGTGGATGGCGTGTTCATTTCTGTTTGGTCTTTCCACAAAAATCGAGAAGCGCGCTCACTTGGTAACACTCATTTTGGGTAGGATGCCAACCGACTTATTCACTTTTTGTTGATTCAAACCTCGATTCCTTGTCACTCAATCAATTAGAAAATCACTGCGAAATCACCACTTTTCCTGAGCGCATTTCCCCATCTATCCATGCACGATAGATATAAACACCACTAACTAATTGATTCGTATTTAATTCGACTTTCCCAGCTTCTGCGCGGAGAATATGCGTCCTTAATCCGGCAGCAGAATACAATTCAACCCATTGCAAATTTTTCGCTTGAAAGGAAAGATTATTCATTCCGTATTGAAACAAGAAGTCGTTCAAATCATTAGTTTTCTCAATTCCCGTTATTGTGCAATTCCCATGATAAAGTGTATCACCATTCAACACAAAACTGGTTAAGCCATAACCGCATTCTGGACAACCATTCCGACAAATTGGTGCTCGAAAACCGGAACTCGGGCCAACTCCTTCAATAAAATAATAGGCTAATGGATAATTCGACATACTTACCATCCAACGTTTGCGTCCAATTGATCCAATACAAACAGTATCATGTGACATCAATAAGACACTACCAATACCGCAACTAGGATTCGGTGTAGCTGATTCGATGGCAGAAAAGTCGTTAAGTTCAAAGTTGTATAACAGATTCTCAGTTTCACCATTGCGTTGAATAAACTGCTTATTGGTTTCTCGAATGAGAATTGAAAACCCATCCGTTGCATTAGTATCGGTTACTTGAGAACTATTCCCCAAACTATCGTAAACAGTATGAGTATAATAACACAAGCTTTGTAAATTAACTTTATAGTAGCTTGTGTCATTAATTACCGAATCTCCTGCGATGTAATAAACAGAAGTACATGAAGTATGTGCATCAAATCCTGACCAAGAATAGGTTTGATTCCAACGTGCCGTTTCATTCAAATACGTTTGAGCATTTATTGAAATGAACGACAGGCATAAAAACAAAATGAGTAGTCTGTGTTTCATAACAGCAAACTACTCATCTAAAACAAATTATCCAAACTATATACTAATCTTCTGAACCTGAATGGGTTTTTCGTACCGCACAAAAAAGTTAATCCAAATTATACGAGCTGTTCGATAAAAAATAGGAATCAAAACAATTAACAAGACAATAAAACTCACAAAATACTGTGTAACAGTAGCAGAAAACCCAACACACATCAATAAGTATAACAACACTCCCAATCCTACTGTCAATGCATAACTCACATACATCGCCCCGAAGTAATACCCTGGTTCTCGCCGAAAATCTTCATTACACACCTCACAACGTTGGTTCATTTCCATGAAATGCTCCAGTTTATAAGGATTAGAAAACGTAAAGAAATTCCCTTCGTGGCAATGCGGACATTTATTCGAGGCGATGCTGTAAAGTTTGCTGTCTTTTAACGACATATTGTTCAGGTTGGTGATACAAATGTCGATAGCCTTGAACATTCAGTTATGGTACAATTTCACCGAATGATGGTACATTTCACAGGTTCTTGCGAAATGCTTCGGGCGTTAAACCAATATGCTTCTTGAAGAATCGACTGAAGTACGAATTGTCGCTAAAGTTGAGCTGCCAGGCAATTTCACTCACGGTTTTATTCGAGTAAGCCAATAACCTACGCGCCTCAGCAATTAAGCGTTCTTGGAGTAATTCGGTGACGGTTTTATTGAGCTGTTGTCGTGTACTTGTATTCAGTTGTGATACGGAAACATGCAAGTGTTCCGCATAAAACGTGACTGGTTGATGCTCGGCATAATGCTTTTCAATCAAATGTTCTAAAGCTGGAATAATCGAAACTGCATGCGTCAACTGTTTCTGCTGAGGTGCAATTAAAGCTGACAGTTGAAATAATATAACATCCAAAAAAGCACGTAAAATACGTTCCCGATATGTACTTTCATGTCGATATGCATGCATCATTAAGTTAAATACATCCGACAAATCTTTACGAGCATTTTCAGGCACTTCCGCATAGCGCAACTTCCCACCCGATTGGTAAAAAGGTAATTCCGATAAGTGCTGTGGATTTGCTTCCATACGGTAAAACGATGCATTGAAAAACACCACATATCCGTCCGAATCATCACTTAAATTCCATTCATGTACTTCGGAAGGAGACATGAAAAATACCGATCCCGAATGGACTGGATACGTTTCCAATTCAATTGTATGACTCCCTTGCCCTTTCGTGAAAAACATCAACAGGTAAAAATCATGTCCATGTGGCTTCATCACAAATGGATGCTCCTGTTTGTGCTCCTGAAATGTTCGAATGTACACATCCGGTTTTAAAGCAGCTGGGTGCGCAAATTGACTAATTTGAAAGACCGATGGACCTTGTTTCGACATACTAACGTGGACAAACCTAAGGAATACCAAGCAGATAAACGCTGCATTCATAGGTACATTTGCCTAAATTGCGCCATGCGTTTAATGCTAAACCGTACTGTTTCGTTTTGGATTGTCCTCGGCTTGGGATTGTTGATTTTATTGGGGATTCTACTATTTCAGGATAAAGCATCAGGTTTCTTAGCAATCCAATTACCCCATTCACCTAACCTCAATTTAGTATTTGGGATTTTAACGTTTCCAGGTGATGGACTGTTTGCCGTAGGAATTGTTTTGCTCCTATTGATTTTCAATACCTATCGCAACGCCCTGACTTTATTGGTTGCCTATCTCAGCGGAGGAATTCTGGTGCAACTGTGCAAATTACTCATCTTCCATCCTACTCCTCGTCCTGTTAAATGGTTTGAGTTAAACCACTATCCATTTGAACTTCCTGCTGGTTTGAGTCCGCACGATTGGCATAGCTTTCCATCGGGACATTCGGCATCAGCAGCGACTTTGTTTCTATTCATTGCCACACTCACGAATAGCAAACCCGTACATGCGCTCTGTGGAATCATGGCGCTTGTTACTGGCTATTCACGCATATATCTATACATGCACTTTCCAGAGGATGTCTTTGTAGGACTCATAGTTGGTGCTTTATCCGTTGTTTTTACACGTATGTGGATGGATAATCGCTTTCGAGCAAAACATCCCGCTTGGGCAAATAAAAACTTTCTCAAAAGATGAATCTACAAGCTTCACACTATCGGATTATTTTATTCCTGATTGGGGCGGCTTTGTTTCTTCCATTCTTGGGCGCAGCACCTCTTTTCGATTGGGATGAAATCAACTTTGCAGAATCGGCGCGGGAGATGTTGGTTACCAGGAATTATTCACGTGTTCAAATCAATTTTCAACCATTCTGGGAAAAACCACCGCTCTTCTTTTGGATGCAGGTGCTTAGCATGAAAGTCTTTGGCATAAACGAATATGCTGCGCGCTTCCCGAATGCCGTATTTGGAATTCTTACCCTACTCACTTTATTCGAAATGGGACGCAATCTGCGTAGCGAACGTTTCGGATTTCTCTGGGCACTTTGTATGGCTGGCAGTTTCTTACCGCTCGTATATTTCAAATCGGGAATCATTGACCCTGTTTTCAATTATTTCATTTTCACCTCCATCTGGTTTATTTCCCGTGCTGTTCGTCATTACGGCACTAAAACCGCCACTCGACAATCGCTCTATGCAGGTTTGTGTATTGGATTAGCTATTCTCACTAAAGGTCCAGTTGGGCTCGTTCTCGCCTGCTTAACTTTTGGAGTTTTCTGGACGTTCAAACGATTTAAACCGGTTGTTTCATTCAAGAATTTACTGCTTTTTACGGTTAGTGCTTTGTTTGTGACATTAGCCTGGTTTGGTCCCGAAACCTATCAACACGGCACTTGGTTTTTCAACGAATTTATCACCTATCAAATTCGCCTCTTTTCTACTCCCGATGCAGGACACGCTCAACCTATCTATTACCATTTTGTAGTGGTTTTATTGGGTTGTTTTCCAATGTCAGCTTTGGCTTTGAAAGGATTGTTTCGTCGTCCTCAATTTCGGGTTGATGATCCCGATTTTTTACTGTGGATGAAAATTCTGCTTTGGGTTGTATTGATTTTATTTTCGATTGTTACGACCAAGATTGTGCATTATTCTTCGATGGCTTATTTACCGCTTAGTGCCATTGCAGCCATGAGTATAGAGGAATATTTACGTGGCCGACAAGCATGGAAATTCTGGCAAGTGATAGGCGTATTTTTCATTGGATTTCCGATTGGTTTGGTAATGTTGGCGATTCCGTATGTCGGACTCAACATTCAGCAATTAGTGCCTTTGATGAAAGATCCATTTGCAGTGCAAAATCTTCAAGCTGATGTTCATTGGTCGATATTGGATTTACTACCCGGATTGATTTGGATTATCGGCACCTTGGTTGGAGCTTACTGGCTTTGGAAGGGAACCAATCGCACAGCTATTGTCTCATTTTTCACCGGAACGGTCTTGGCAACGGCAATTTTTCTGATGACGTTTCCTAAACGTATTGCAGGTTATACACAACAAGCAGCCGTTGAGTTTTACCAAGGATTACAAGGCAAAGATGTGTATGTAGAAACCTTGCATTTTAAAAGTTTCGCCCAATATTTTTACACCCGAAAACAAGGCTTTTCTGCACTAGAAACAGCCAATTGCAAAGATGCAACGGGTTATTATCACATCGATGCACTACGCGAATGGTACTTGCATGGCGCTATCGACAAACCAGTGTATTTCGTAGTCAAATGCGTTCACGCAAACGAATACCTCAACGTACCAGGCATAGAGAAAGTGGGAGAAAAAAACGGATTCGTCTTCCTACTTCGTAAACCGAATTAAAGCTTAGGAACGACTTGAAGGATGATTCGTTAGATTTAATTCAGCGATGTTCTTAATTCGATTTCGTTCCAAGAATTCATCAATGGTTTCGAGGTGTTCAATCACCCGTTTATCCTTGAATTCGAATACTTTCTGAGCTAATCCCATCAAGAAGGCACGGTCGTGAGAAACCAGAATTAATGTACCATCAAAATCGAGCAATGCTTCTTTCAATACATCTTTCGATTTCAGATCGAGGTGATTGGTCGGCTCATCGAGAATAAGCAAATTCACAGGTTCCAACAGGAGTTTCACCATTGCCAAACGTGTGCGTTCTCCACCCGATAAAACAGATACTTTCTTATTGATATCATCGCCACTAAACATGAAACGCCCAAGCATATTCTTGACTTGAGTACGAATATCACCTTCGGCAACTTGATCTACCGTTTCGAAAACCGTTAGTGTTGGATCGAGCAATGCCGCTTGATTTTGAGCAAAATAGCCCACCTTCACATTGTGTCCCAAATGCACTTGTCCTTCCACTTCCAATTCGCCTAGAATGGCTTTAATCATGGTGGATTTACCTTCCCCATTTCGCCCAACAAAAGCTACCTTTTCACCCCGGGTGATGGACATATTCGCTTGATTGAAAATCACCTGATCACCATACGATTTCGATACATCGCGCACAGTTACCGGATGTTCACCCGAGCGAGGTGATGGTGGGAATCTCAATCGTAAAGCCGCAGTTTCCACTTCGTCGATTTCGATGATATCTAATTTTTCCAGCATCCGCTCACGCGAAGAAACCTGATTCGTTTTAGAATACGTGCCTTTGAAACGCTCGATAAAAGCCATGTTATCGGCTATAATCTTTTGTTGTTCCTGCCAAGCTTTAACCTGATGAGCTCGTCGTTCTTCACGGAGTTGCAGATAATGCGTGTAATTAGCTTTGTAATCGTACATCCGCCCCATCGTGATTTCGATTGTACGGTTGGTGATGTTATCGATAAATGCCTTATCGTGTGAAATAACCAAAACAGCATTCGCTTTATTCACTAAGAAATCCTCCAACCACATCACCGATTCAATGTCGATGTGATTCGTAGGCTCATCCAACAAAATT
>DAOOQW010000010.1:0-27322 GCA_035388945.1 Flavobacteriales bacterium | reverse complement strand
CCGAAATGCATGCAGAAATTTATTTCATAAATATCTCCGCGTAAAATGTGGTTTTTAAGTTGATCAAATCGTTGTGTGTAGGACTCTTCCGACATGCTAACCTGCATTTCAATGGGAGGAATTGGCTTTTCCCAATCGATTGAGTTTTCTTCTAATTCAACAGAATAACCATAATTAAAAGATTGTCCGTTCCTTAATTCACCAATAATACACTCTGGTTTTAAGAATGAAAGGAGTGGAAAAGCAGTTAAGTCGGGGTTTTTAGATTTTAAATTTTCGAGGTAATTTTTTAAATCGTAGGAAAGAAAACCCGGAATTATTGGAGCAGATGATGGAGCATTTAGGAAATCTTTCAAGTCTTCCCAAGGCTTTGCAGAATCAGCATTTGCTGTTATATGATTAGTAGATCCTGCTAATAAAATCCAATTAAATTTTCCATAGGGATCATCGTAGCCATTCGACTCTAAGTAATAAATACACGTTTCCTTATTGCTAAGCGTTTGGAATAATTCCAACCTGTCGTTTTGGTTCATCTACATTAAAAAACGTTGAGCAAGGTACGAAGGGTAATTTCTGATTTAAACTATCAACAAGGCAGACTTTAAAAATCAATTTATTCCACCCAAAGCCATCCTGTATTTTGCTTAGGTTTGGAGAGCGACATGAAGATATTTTATTTCCCCGGACACTACTATCTTTTCATTCGGAATGTTTTCCGAAAGCCACAGCGATTTGCTTGGTTTAGAAGGCAATTGCTGTATGAGATTAATTCTATTGGAATAAACTCGCTTCCCATAATTACAATTATTTCGTTGTTTATGGGTGCAGTTATTACGATTCAAACGGCTTATAACATCGATAGTCCGTTCATTCCATTGTATGCAGTTGGTTTAGCTACACGTGATTCTATCATCCTAGAATTTTCTCCGACTATTATTAGTCTAATCCTTGCTGGAAAAGTTGGGTCAAGTATCGCATCTGAAATAGGAACCATGCGAGTTACCGAACAAATAGATGCTTTGGAGATTATGGGGATAAACTCATCCTCGTATTTAGTTTTTCCAAAGATCTTAGCTGCTGTACTTATTAATCCCTTTTTGATTATTCTCAGTATGTTCCTAGGAATTGCTGGCGGATGGTTTTTTGGAGTTATTGCGGGAAGTGTTACTACCACCGAATATTTATATGGAATTCAATATGTGTTCAAGCCATTTTATGTGTTTTATGCATTAATTAAAACCTTGTTTTTTGCTTTTATCATTACTTCTATTTCTTCGTATTTCGGTTACTACACTTCTGGAGGAGCTTTAGAAGTGGGCAGCTCAAGTACAAAAGCGGTTGTGTATAGCAGTATTTTTATACTGGTGGCTAATTATATACTCACTCAATTATTACTAGCATGATTGAGGTTAAGAATATCTGTAAGAGCTTTGACGGGCGACAAATTCTCGACCACATCAATGTTACGTTTGAAGAAGGAAAAACTAATTTAGTAATTGGAGGAAGTGGTTCTGGCAAAACAGTTTTAATCAAGTGTTTAGTCGCTTTATATCACATAGATGAAGGAAACATCTTGTACGATGGTCGTGACTTTTCCCTGTTGGATGAAGATCAGCGAAGAGACATTCGAAAAGAAATTGGGATGGTGTTTCAGGGAGGAGCTTTATTTGATTCCCAAACAGTAGAAGAAAATGTGGCATTTCCGCTTCAGATGTTTGGTAATATGAGTGGAGAAGAGCGAAGAGAGCGCGTAAATTTTTGCTTGAATCGAGTAAACTTGGTAAATGCCAATAAATTATTCCCGTCACAATTAAGTGGAGGAATGAAAAAGCGTGTAGCTATCGCTCGTGCAATTGCTTTAAATCCGAGGTATTTATTTTGTGACGAACCAAATTCCGGATTAGATCCTAAAACATCAATTATAATCGACAACCTGATTCATGAAATCACTACCGAGTATAATATTACCACGGTGATTAATACACATGACATGAATTCGGTTTTAGAAATTGGGGAAAAGATTATTTACCTCAATAAAGGAAAGAAGTGGTGGGAAGGAAATAAACAAGAAATATTAGAAACCGACAATCAAGAAATAAACGACTTTGTATACGCTTCGGAGTTGTTTAAACGGATTCGAAAAGCATCTCGTTAAGTATGCTACACCCGAAAGAGCTTTCCATAAGCGACTTCACGTATCATTTACCGGATGAAAAAATTGCCCGGTTCCCTTTATCTGAAAGAGATGCTTCTCGTTTATTGATTTATCAAAATCAAAATATCCGAGATGGATATTTCAATCAATTGCCAGATTTGTTCAACGCGGGTGATTTATTGGTATTTAATCAATCGCGTGTTGTGCAAGCTCGATTGCACTTCAAAACAAGCACAGGTGCCACTATCGAAGTGTTTTGTTTAGAACCAGAAGGACAAATAACCATTCCTGAGGCGATGCTTCAACAAGGTCGTGCAACTTGGTTTTGTTTGGTCGGTAATGCAAAAAAATGGAAGGCGGATCAAGTTTTAACGATTGAGCGTTTATCTTACCAAAACGTACGATTAAATGCTAGTTTGATAGCTAGAAAAGAAGATGGTTATATCGTCGAGTTTTCATGGGAAGATGCGAGTTTATATTTCGCAGAGGTTCTGGAAATCGTGGGTTTATTACCATTGCCGCCCTATTTAAAACGAGAAGTTTCTGATCGAGATAAAGGAACCTATCAAACCGTTTATGCAACAGAAAACGGTTCTGTTGCCGCCCCAACTGCAGGACTGCATTTTAGCTCAAAGGTTTTGGATTCTCTGAAGGAAAAGGGTGTTAACTGCCAAAACTTAACGCTTCATGTGGGAGCAGGAACATTTAAGCCTGTAAAAGCAGAGCGAATGAATGATCATGTGATGCATTCGGAGGAAGTAATTGCTACACTAGAATTAATTGATACTCTAGCCAATTGTGAAGACAAGGTTGTTGCCGTTGGGACTACATCATTCCGAAGTTTAGAAAGCTTGTATTGGACGGCTGTATATTTGAAGGAAAACCCAAATGCACCTCTTGTTATAGAAGTTAGTCAGTGGCAACCTTATGAAAAACGAACAAGTGTACTTCCAACTAGAAAAGAGGCGTTTACATTTTTATCGAATGCCTTAAGAAATGCTGGTTTAAAAACCATTCAGGGAAGAACTCAGATAATTATTGCTCCGGGTTATTCGGTTAAAGTAATAAATGGTTTAATCACCAATTTTCATCAACCCAATAGTACTTTACTCTTATTAGTATCGGCTTGTATTGGCGATGCTTGGAAAGCTGTTTATGAGCATGCATTAAATACGGGCTATCGTTTTTTAAGCTATGGCGATAGTTCTTATCTCGAAATACAAACAAAAAACCCCGGATGAACCGGGGTTTTTTGTTTTATGAATCGCTCAATATTAGTGAGCAATAGTAATTTTTTGAGTGTGAACTCCTTTTTCGGTAGCTACTTGAAGAATGTAAATACCATTAGAAAGATCTCCCACAGGAAGTGACTCAGTAACAATTTGAGAGAAACTCAAGTTACGTGTCATAATAATTTTTCCTTGAAGATCCATCAATTTAATGCTTGTTTTAACAGCATTGTCTGAAGAGATAACCAAATTAACATTTTGATTAGCTGGGTTTGGATAAGCAGAGATTTTCAAGCCAGCATCTGTTTTATTTAAACCAGCAATTTCTGGGTTAAATGTCATTTGAAGACATGGAGTAAAATCCCATCCACGGAACCAGTTAACAGCAGAAGCAACACCAAAAGGACCATAACAACGAGTTGCATCATCATCATCACCTGGGATAGCATAGAAATTAAATTTCTTTTCTGTGTCAAGAGTTGACATATCTAACAAATAAAACTTCTCAGCTTCAAGATCGATTGGAGGATCGAAAAGGACTGTTTTGTATTGCAATCCATTCGGGTGAGTGTTGTCAAGAACGTAATCGGTTAGATTAATCAACGTTGTCAAATCAGAAGCTTCACGAACTTCAATAGTAATATCTAAGGGATAGTTTGTTACTCCAACAGGCTTAGGAATAGCGATGTTGGCTGCGTAGATAGTCCCAGCATTTTTCAAGTAGAAAAACTGTCCAACTGAATATTCAGCGTAAGGAGCAGCAGAACCACTTAATGATTCAGCATATCCACCAGTAAGGTTAATGTTTGGAGAATAAACAAATTCATCAATCACAAAATCACTAGAACCTGCATTGTTATCAGGAGTGTAATCACCAGTAGCATCTACAGTTAAATTTACTGTGTATTGACCAATTTGATCAGGTAAATAACCGGTGTTGAAATACAAGGTATCGGCATCAAAAGAAGCTGTTCCAACAACAATCTCGCTTCCACTTGCAACGCTGTTTCCATTAAATTGAATATCGAAATTGATTGTATAAGAAGATACATCCAATCCATTATTCTTTATCAATGCACCAAATACAACAGAATCAGCTTGTGAGATTGGTGTAATGCCGTAATCGATAAGGGTTGTATTAGTTACGTATGTTTTAACTAATTCGATATCTATAGAAGGAACACTAACTGTTGTTACAGTTAAATCATCTACCAACCAAGAATATCCACCAAAATCAGAAGCATAACGGAAACGAAGCCAAACAGTAGATTGACCGGCAAGTTGTGAAGCAAAAATTGATTTAAGTTCTCCGTTTGCAGTAGGAGCTCCAATTGTTTGACCTTGTGCATTAACTCCAAAAAGAGGAAGGTCAGTATTATCACCTAACAAAGAGAAATTTACTCCATCAAGAGAAAACCAAACCTGAGCAGAGTCGCGGAATTTAGCGTAATACTGTTCAAAATTAACGGTTAATGGAGCAACAGCAGTTGAAAGATCCATTGGTCCAACAGTAATGCTTGAATTGGCAAATAATGGATCTGAATTAAATCCAAAATAGTCAAACATAGCATATCCATTTGCTGCAGTAGATGAAGCGAATGCTGCAGAGAAAAATCCATTTCCTATTGTAGCATTTGTTCCAAATACCCACTGACTAGATGCTCCTGAAGCATCATCTTGAGTGAAGACAGTGCTATCGCTAAAATCATTGGAATACAAAGTATCCAAGAATGTAATAGCTATAGATGCACTTGAAGGGGTTTCAGGAAGTGTCGTGTTGGGAGTGTCGGCAATCTTAGCATAAACTGGAGTGTTTCCAGTACGTGTTGCATGCTGAGCGGAGAGCGACAAACCTACAAAACACGTGAGTAAAAGGAGTAATTTGTTCTTCATGTTTCTGGGTTTTAAATCAAAAATAAGGAAAAGAAAATGGTTAGAAGAAGGATTCCTTCTTGTTTTTACTTTTTAATCAAAAATGGTCTTATTCCAATTTTATTATTCCCCGTTATCTTCATTAAATAATATCCGGAAAGAATAGAATGGACATTTAACGTTAGACCTATTTCGTTGAATTCAACAGTCTGTTTTAGAACAGTTTTGCCAAAAACATCTATAACTTCAACAATAGAATTTGCAGGAATATTCGCTTGGATTTGAATAAAATCAATTGCTGGATTTGGGTAAATATTGAAGTCCAAATTAGTTATTCCAGAAGCTGAATTTAATGTAGAATCTATAACAGGGAATAGAGCGAGGTCAATATCGAAACCCCAAGTGTCGGATATGCGCTTATAATTACCATTCCATTTTTCCCAACTCATATTGGGAACAGAAACACTGTCAATTGCAGAGCTAAAGACAGCCACACTATCTAATAAATTTCCAGATGAGTCTTTAGCTAAGCCATCGAAAGTAATTCCTAGAGCATAGTAACTACTCACTAAAACAGGCGATGAGAATGAGTAATATTTTAAACCAGCATCAAATGAAAGCTCAGGATTCGAATCGGAAAGTGAAAACCAAGCAGAATCAATTGTTGCTCCAATTCCTTTAAAATAGGGATAAGTACTAACGGCAGATGTGTCGAAATTTTTAACTTTCAAACATATCCGTGAATTGGAATTTCCTGAATTATATACTTTTTTGCCAGTCCAGACAAATGCACCTAATACGCTATATGATCTAAGCGGAAAGAAAGCTTGTAGTTTTTCTGAATCTCCATATCCATTTGTTCCCGAAACAAATCCACCATTAGGGCTCTCAACTATGGTTGAACCATTCATGTTAAAAAAATCCATGATGGTATCGGTAGCTGTTTGAGCTTTTACGGAATTACTAAACAGAACAGGAAAAAGAAGAATAAACAGAAAACGCATGAGTAGAAGGATAAATTAAAAAACCCCTTAAGCGCAAACTTAAGGGGTTTTATTTTGAGCTAAGAAAGATTAGTGAGCAATCACTACTTTCTGAGAGTTAGTTACATCGTTAGATTTTACTTGAAGTGTGTAAACACCATTAGCAAATTCAGAAACGTTAAGTGTATCAGAGTAAGAAGCAAGTTTACCTTTTACTGTTTTGTTGAATACAACTTTACCGTTGATGTCGATTAAGCTCACATTTACAGAAGTTGAATTCTGAAGTTTAACATTCCAAGTAATTTGCTCAGTAGCTGGGTTTGGATAAACACTTACATTAACTGGAGAAGCGTTCAAATCAGCAATACCAACAGATGGGTTGAAGTTCAAGTTAACAGCTGGAGTTAAATCAGTACGGAACCAAGTTAAAACACCGTTATCATCTGGAACATTTACTAGCGTAGCGTCATCTGGATCTCCATCAACACCGTAGAATACAAATTTCTTATCAGTAGCTTCAGAACCAACTGATGCAACGTAAACATTACCTGCAGTTAGAGATTGCTCATCAATAATAATTGAATAGTATTGAGCAGTAGTTGGATGAGAAGAAGTGATGCTAAAATCACCAACACCAAGAGCAACAGTTAAATCAGCAGCATCGAAAAGTTCAATAATCAAATCTACATCATCAGATAATGAAGAAACCGCGATATCGATTGCTTTCAAACTAGCATTGTTAATCATAATAAACTGATGAGCAATTTTGCTAGCATCGAAAGTTGGTCCAGCACCAGAGAATGTAAGTGCACTTGTTCCTGCAAGACCAGTTAGACCTGAATAGATATAATCAGATACTACGAAATCAGAAGAACCTGAGTTGTTTGAAGGATCGAAATCTTCGTTAGCAGAAGTAATAGTTGCTGCTACAGAGTAGTTACCAACTGCATCTGGAACATAACCAGTACTTACAATAATAGTATCGCTTGTAAATGGAGTGATATCGAAAGTTGCAGAAGAACCATTATTTACAGTTGTAGCACCACGAGTTACTGTGTAGTTAACTGTAGCTTGTTGAGTTTGACCTCCTTCGTTACTAACGATAGCAACAACACGAACTGTATCAACTTGAGAAAGTGGGTAAGTACCGTATTCGAAATTATTGTATGGATCTCCATGATAAACAGTAGATACCAATAATTCATAATCTGGAGGAGTTACTAATTTAACATCATCAATCATCCAAGCATAAGCACATCCTGGTGCTCCACCAATACCAGTAGTATAAGTAGCTGGACTCCAGAATTGGAAACGGATTTTAACGTTTGCTTGACCACCTGCTGTTGCAGTGATGTTTACTTTAGCAACATCCGGGTTTGTAGCTGTTGCATCATTGTTTGTCAATGTTCCATTAACTGTATATTTTACCCAGTTTGTTCCGCCATCGTTAGAAACGAATACGAAAGTAGAATCATCAAAACGACGATACTGTTGTTCAAATTCAAGAACAACTGCAGGGAAAAGTGAACAGTCGATAGAGTTTGCAGTAGTCAAATTTGGCACTTGATTACCAGAGCAATCCAAATCTGAATCGAAAAGTGCATATCCATTTGCTGCTGATGTAGAAGCGATTGCTGTAATAGGAAAGTTTCCAGCAGGAACTGCTGTTCCAATTACCCAGTTACTGTTATTTCCTACTTCGTTAGTAAGAACCCAATCTGCAGCATTTGAAAAGTCATTCGTCCAAATGTCTACACGATTAGAAAATGAATTGCTTGCAGGAGCTGCATGCTGGTGAACATAATTGTTCTTTTTTGTTGTGTTCGCTGGCACTGACTGTGTACTGGCGTTTTGAGCGCTCAGAGTTGCAGACGCACCCAAGAACATGGCAAGTAAAAGTTTAGAGTTCATGTGTGGTTGTTTATGTGTTGATTGTGAATCCAATTTATTTCCATGTTCCGTTATAGAACATTCGGAAGATAGCAATGGGCAAAAATAGAATTATTATGTTCAAATACCAATAACTTTCACAATACAAAAAAACCCGTTTGTCGCTGTTACAACAAACGGGTTTTAACCTGAATTTCAGTTAAATCATTCTATCAATTAAGCTGGTTGGGCATAGGATTCTATTGGCGCACAACTACATACCAAATTTCTGTCGCCGTATGCATTATCAACCTTTCCTACACTTGGCCAGAACTTATTATCGGCAACCCAACTCAATGGATACGCCGCTTTTTCTCGACTATATGGCTTATTCCAAGAGTCGCTAATGACAGAAACTGCCGTATGTGGAGCATTTACAATCACATTGTTCTCTGGATCTGCTTTGCCTGCTTCGATTTCTGCTACTTCATTACGAATGGAAATCATTGCTTCTGCAAACTGATCTAATTCAGCAATTCCCTCGCTTTCGGTTGGCTCAATCATGATTGTACCCGGTACTGGAAACGAAATCGTTGGAGCATGATACCCGTAATCCATCAGACGTTTGGCAATATCTCCTACTTCAACATGACCAGTACGTTTAAACTCACGGCAATCCAAAATCATTTCATGAGCAACAAAACCATGACTTCCCTTATAAAGCACTGGGTAATATTTCTCCAGTTTTGCTTTGAGGTAATTGGCATTGAGGATCGCGTAACGAGTTGAGTTTGTTAGCCCATCAGGACCTAACATTTTGATGTACGCATACGACACCAATAAAATCAACGAGCTACCAAATGGCGAAGCTGAAACAGCTGTTATTGCTTGATCTCCGCCTGTTTTTACTAATCCGTGACCGGGAAGAAATGGTGCTAATTTCGAATTCACTCCAATTGGCCCCATTCCAGGTCCACCGCCGCCATGAGGAATAGCAAAGGTTTTATGCAGATTCAAGTGACAAACATCAGCACCAATAGTACCCGGACTTGTTAATCCAACTTGAGCGTTCATGTTTGCACCATCCATGTAAACTAAACCGCCGTGCTCATGAATAATAGAGGTGATTTCGCGGATACCTTCTTCGAACACACCATGTGTTGAAGGATAAGTAACCATGAGAGCCGAAAGTTGATCGCGATATTGTGCTGCTTTAGCTTTCAAATCTGAAATGTCTACATTCCCATTTTCATCACACTTAACAACAACTACCTCCATTCCAGCCATAACTGCTGAAGCTGGATTTGTGCCATGTGCTGATGAAGGAATTAAGGCAACATTCCGATGTCCATCACCCCGACTTAAGTGATAAGCACGAATAGTCATTAAGCCTGCGTATTCTCCTTGGGCGCCAGAATTAGGCTGAAGTGAAACGGCTGCAAAACCAGTAGATTGACAAAGGTCGCTGCTTAATTCACGGAAAATTTCCAAGTATCCTTCTGCTTGATCAGATGGAATAAATGGGTGAAGATTAGCAAATTCGGGTAAGCTAAGAGGCATTAACTCGGATGCTGCATTGAGTTTCATGGTGCAGGATCCTAAGGAAATCATCGAGTGATTTAAAGCAAGATCTTTATTCTCAAGCTTTTTGATGTAGCGCATCATCTCCGTTTCGGAATGATAGCTATTAAAAACACGTTCCTTTAAAATTGCGGAACTGCGTGAGAAGTTTTCCCAGAATGGAATAGTAGAATAGGAATCAATTGATCCAGCATCTTTCCCGGCAGCACCTGCAAATAAATCCAACAAGGCTTTAATGTCGACTTGAGAAGTTGTTTCATCGATCGTTAAAGAAACATCTCCATTGCTTTCGTAACGCAGGTTGATTTCACGTTGAATAGCACGTTGATTCAACAATTCCTGAGAACATAAGTTGTTCAATCCAATACGAATGGTATCGAAATAGGCTTGGGTTTTAACCGTGTATCCAAGGCTGCTTAATCGTGTTGCTAAATGACGCGTTGCAGAGTGGATTTTTCCGGCAATGCGTTTCAATCCATCTGGACCGTGATAAACAGCATACATAGAAGCCATGATAGCTAATAATGCTTGAGCTGTACAGATGTTGGAAGTTGCTTTATCGCGTTTGATGTGCTGCTCGCGGGTTTGTAAAGCCATACGAAGAGCCGGATTCCCATGAGAATCGATCGAAACACCGATGATTCGTCCTGGAATACTGCGTTTAAATTCTTCGTGTGTAGCAAAGTAGGCTGCGTGTGGACCACCATAACCCATTGGAACACCAAAACGTTGTGTAGAACCTACAACACAATCAGCGCCCCATTCACCAGGAGGTGTAAGTAAAACTAGACTCATTAAATCGGCACATACACAAACAAATGAATGATTGCTTTTCGCTGCGGCTGTGAACTCGCGATAGTCGTTAATTTCTCCATCCACATCGGGATATTGAATTACTGCACCAAATATTTGATCGTTCCAAACTAATTCACTCGCATTACCAATTTGAAGTTCAATTCCAATTGGGGCAGAACGGGTTTGAAGGAGTTCGATCGTTTGAGGAAAGCATTTATCCGATACGAATAGCACATTTGCATTGCGTTTCACTTGATCGCGATTACGCATAGCATAGAACATGTGCATGGCCTCAGCAGCAGCTGTTGCTTCGTCCAATAAAGAAGCATTTGCCAATTCCATTCCGGTAAGGTCCATGACCATTGTCTGATAATTTAACAATGCTTCTAATCGACCTTGTGCAATTTCAGCTTGGTAAGGAGTATAAGCCGTGTACCAACCTGGATTTTCGAAAATGTTTCTTTGAATTACTGATGGGGTGATGACATTGTAATATCCCAATCCGATATAGGTTTTGAAAACCTTGTTCTTCGCAGCAATTTGACGAATATGTTGCAAGTATTCGAATTCTGATAAAGCTGGAGCAATCTGCATCTTATCCGTTCGGCGAATAGAAGCAGGTACTGTTTTATCAATTAATTCGTCCAGGCTGTTAACACCTATTACCTGAAGCATTTTTGCTGTTTCGGCTTCATTTGGGCCGATGTGACGGGATTCGAAATCGCGGATCATGGAGAAGGATTGTCCGTTAGCGTTTGTAAATAATTTGCCGGAATGGCGTGCGAAAATACAAACATTTAAGGCAGTTCATTTTGAAAACATATGAAAATGATGTTTGTTTGGGTTGACACCTAAAATGAATTAGGTTTGATGCAATTTTAGAATTATGATGCCCACTTGGAAGTCATTCTGGTTTTTATATTTCTGCTTAATTCTATCTAGCTCAAATCTATTTGGACAAGATACACTTGTGCTAATTGATCGCAAACCTATTTTGATTAGTTCTTCACGAGTTGAGAATGATTATGTTTATTATGTAAAAGCAGGCCGTAAGCGGGAGAAGAAAATCGAACAAGACAAGGTATATTCTCATAGAAGTAAAGGAAAACCTGATCAGATTTATTACAAGCAAGACACATTAGAAAATAATTGGTACACAGCAGAACAAATGGCCTTTTATATAAATGGACAAGTAGATGCACGTAATGGCTATTTAAAACAAGCGAGAAAAACTGGCTCTGGCGGGATGATGTTTGGTTTTGCTGGTGCTGCTGCGGGTATGTTTTACGGCCCTCTGTTTGTGATCGGTTATACTGCTTGGAAAGGTTATACGCTCCCTAAGTTTACTGCTGAAAACGGCTATAACCAAGCATATATCGACAATCCATATTATAAAGAAGGTTTTGGTACAACAGCTAAACGTATGGTTACCAAACGAAGTGCTGCCGGATCTGCCGCTGGATATATTTTGGGAGTCGTTACATTAACTTTGGTTTTGAATTAACATGAAACCTTCCGCCTGGTTATCGGAATGGATACGATTGGTGGTTTTTGGAAACATCTGGGTTGCTTTTGGAGCTGCATCCATGTATGGCTGCACAACTCGATTGCATAATCTACCTTTTTCACCCCTTTTATTTATCAGCATTTTCGGCGCGACTTTGTTCTTCTACAATTATCACCGGCTTTTTCGAAAAGAAGTTATTTATGCTCTTCAAGTTTCGGATCGTCATCAATGGATAATTGACAATCATCGAAAACTCCAAGTTTTTGCCTTAGTTGGATTACTTATGGGAATTGGCGGGATTTATCCTTTCCTCACACTTTCGTTTCTTGCCCGATTTAGTCCGTTTATTTTACTCGCAGTTTTTTATGTCATCCCTGTTTGGAAGGAAAACGGACATTGGTTTCGACTGCGCGATTTACCCTACATCAAAATATTTTTAGTTTCGGCTGTTTGGGCATTTGTGACGGTTTTTTTGCCCTTCATGACACAGTCAAACACTTGGCTTCCCGACACATCTGTTTGGTTAACAACCATTCAACGTTTCATTTTCATTTTTGCCATTACGCTCCCTTTTGATATTCGGGATTTAGAGCACGATCGGAAAAATCAGGTTAAAACGTTTGCCTCGCTCTGGGGAATACCCAAGCTGAAATTTATTAGCAGAAGTTTATTGGTATTGACGACCGTTCTGGGATTTGTTTCCTTTCAACTCGGCTTCTACACTATTAGTCTTTCCGTTGCGCTATTGATAAACTGTGCATCAACCGGATATCTCATTTCTCAAGCTGATGAAGGGCTTGATGAATGGTTTTATGCCGGATGGCTAGATGGTGCTATGCTAGACCAATTCTTTTGGATACTTCTGCTCGGTAGTTTGTTTTAGGAATAAACTAAATCGAGGCCTTCACAAATCTTTTGTGCCGCATATTCCAAGTCTTGTTCATTATGAGCAGACGAAATAAAACCAACTTCATATCCTGAAGGACCGAAATACACACCGTTTTCTAATAGGAAAGCATGCAAAACTTTGAATTTACTCATGCCGTTCGGGTCGATTTCTTCGGCAGCGTGAATATCTTCACTAGCAAACGATAACCAGAAAATGGAGCCGGTTTGAAATATTCTAAATGGGTAATTGCGTTCTTGCGTGTGTTGAAGAATTTTGGCTGTAAAGCGCTCTGTTTTTAATTGAAGCTGTTCGTAGAAGCCTGGTTTTAAGCATTCGGTAAGAGCTGCAATTCCACCAGCCATGGCAACGGGATTTCCAGATAATGTTCCAGCTTGATACACATCCCCATCGGGAGAAACACGACCCATAATTTCTTTGCTGGCACCATAAGCCCCAACAGGGAATCCACCACCAATAATTTTCCCGTAAGTTATGATATCGGGAGAGATATCGTATAGGCCTGCTGCGCCTTCGAATCCAACACGGAAACCAGATATTACTTCATCGAATATGAGAAGTGCTTTGTTCTTTTGAGTGATGGTACGAAGTGCTCTGAGAAAATCGGCACTCACTTGAAGCAAACCATTATTAGCAGGAATTGGCTCAATGATAACAGCAGCAAGTTGATCAGCATATTCTTCAAATGCTTTTTCAACTAGGTCGATTCGGTTTAAAGGGACAACGATTGTATCATTCACCAATCCTTTAGGAACGCCTGCAGATGATGAGTTTCCAAAGGTGATGAGACCTGAACCGGCTTTTACGAGAAGTGAATCAACATGTCCATGGTAACAGCCTTCGAATTTTAGAATTTTATCGCGTCCTGTAACACCTCTAGCCAAACGAATGGCCGACATAACCGCTTCTGTACCTGAGCTAACGAACCTCAACTTTTCAATAAAACGATTATTGGAAAGAATCAGGTGAGCTAGTTCATTTTCAAGTTGCGTAGGAGCTCCGAATGATGTTCCATTTTGGATTGCGTCCCACACTTTTTCACGGATTTTACTGTTGTTGTGACCAAGAATCATAGGTCCCCAACTAAAGCAGAAATCGATGAATTCATTTCCATCTTCATCCCATAACCGGCAACCATCGCCTTTTTTAATAAATACAGGAGTTCCTCCAACCGATTTAAAAGCCCGAACAGGAGAATTCACTCCACCCGGAAAATAAGTTTTAGCAGTTTCAAATAAAGCAGCAGATCTGTCGCGATTCATAATTGAAGAATGGGCGTCAAATATATCAATTAAAGGTGCTGTTTTGTTTAAACAAAAAACCCCTGCAGCAATATGCTACAAGGGTCACACACCAAAAACAACCTAAACAGAACTTAATGAAAAGACTTCGTTGTGATTAAAACCACACCACTGGTGGTATCACCAAACTGAGCAGGTAAACCACCTGTAATAACAACCATTTCGGCAATGCCTTGGTTGGGTAGTTGTGGTTCACCAATAACTTTAACACCATCAATCATATATAAAGTTGAACCAGAGCGAGAGCCTGAGAAATTTAAATCTCCACCACTATCTTTCATATATACTTTAGGAACACTTGTCGCGATAATATCTCCTACACCACGCGAGTTTGCAGAGAATGATATGTCTTCTGGCCCGAGGCGTTTCATAGTTCCAGGTGTTCCTGCACCTAGCAAATCATCCTTCCATTTTTCAAAAATGAATTCGTATCCATTTCCATCTTTCAGGGCGAGCGTTTTATTAAGGAAAGTAATACTTGAGTTTTTTATGAGTACTTCCGAAAGTTTCAATCCTTGATATCCTACAAAGCTGATTTCAACTTCGTATTTACCTACAGGAATTCCTTTAATCGCATAATCTCCATTTACATCGGTGTAACCACCAAATGTTTGCGTACCGGCTTGTAGTTTTACAACAGCCATCTCGATTCCTTTACCAGTGGCATCGTCGGTAATTTTACCTTGCAGTGTACCACTGTTTCCTTGTGCAAAAAGACCGGTTCCGCAGAGCGCAAGAAAGAAGGTCATGAGGATATTTTTCATCTCTTTATCAATTGGTTAAACCAAAGATATCTGGAGTAAAATTGGTATTCAAGAACATGTTCAGGCATGTATCGGAGCATCGTTCTAAAATTTTCTTAACATTTCTTGGAGAGATTTGTTAAAAACCATTTGCACATTCGTGATGATTGATTACTTTTGCGTCCCTTTTCGAAGAAGAGGATAACAAATCTTTCTTACTATGTACGCAATTGTAGATATCGCAGGTCAGCAATTTAAAGTGGAGAAAGACCAAGAGCTGTTTGTTCACCGTCTTGACAACAATGAAGGTGACTCTGTTAAGTTCGACAACGTTTTGTTGATCGACAATAACGGATCAGTGAAGGTCGGAGCTCCCACCGTAAGCGGTGCAAGCGTGAGTGCCAAAGTACTCACACACCTTAAGGGTGATAAAGTGATCGTTTTCAAAAAGAAACGTCGTAAAGGCTATCAAAAGTCAAACGGTCACCGTCAATCGTTCACCAAAATTCAGATTTCAGGAATCAACGCCTAATCCCAACAAGAAAACATGGCACATAAGAAAGGGGCGGGTAGCTCCAAAAACGGTCGCGAATCACATAGCAAACGTCTTGGTGTGAAAATTTTTGGTGGTCAGCTGGCTATTGCTGGAAACATCATCATCCGCCAACGCGGAACCAAGCATCATCCAGGCCTTAACGTAGGTATTGGAAAAGATCACACCTTGTTCGCTCTTGTAGACGGCACGGTAGAATTCAAACGTCGCGGCGACGATAAATCGTTCGTGTCGATTGTTCCTTTCGTAGCTGAGTAATCTGCTTAAATTATAACAAAGCCTCTGTATGGAAACGTACAGAGGCTTTTTGCGTTGGGTTAATCACTAAACCACAATAGCTAGTTGTGTCATAAATCCTGTTCCGTTTTATTCATGACACAAAAAGATGCAACAGAATAATCCAAACATCGGTTGTGATGGTTCTGTCGGACATGCTTTCTTTTCGCTTACATACATGTATTTTGCAAGGAAATACAAACATCCTAGCATAAAAAAGCCGCAAAAGAGAATGTTCTTCTGCGGCCTAATGTGAGTAACAAATTGTCTATTTCGTTTTCACTTTGATCTTCATGCCTGTTCGTAAAACAGTTTTAGAAGTAAAGCCATTTAATTTACGAATCTCTGCCAAGGTCATTCCGTGACTAACAGCTACTTTCCATAGCGTATCACCTGGACGAACCTTATAAGTTGAAATTCCAGGAGTTTTCTTTTCCTTCGTTGTAGTCTTACTTGTTTCGGTTGGCGTGGCCGATTCGGATGCCTGTTCAGTTTTTTCTTCGGTTGCCTGCGTGTTAGACTTTGACTCTTCAGCTGGTTTTATTTCTGTATTTCCTCCGCTTGAACTAACCGATTGCTCGACTTGAGCCGTATACGGAGGACTAACTTTGAGTCGTTGTCCACGTTTTAGCTTAGCGCTTTTAAGTTTGTTCCACTTCTTAATTTCGTTAACCGTAACACCATATTTACGAGCTACAGCAGAGATACTTTCTCCCGAACGAACCACGTGTGTTTTAGATGCAATTGGTAAAGCACGTTTGATACTCATTAAGCTGTCCATGCGGCTTTCGCGTGGAGATTTATATGAGTAGATGGTTTCTTCGTTATTGATAAAGGTAGCCACCTTGCTTTTAGGAAGGGTGAGAATATGATGGCCTTCAGTTTCAGGAATCACTCCTAATAAATAGGAAGGATTGAGAAAGGCTATGTCTTCAACCGGCATATCCAACACTGCTGATAGCTGGTTAAACGTGAGTCGGCGATGAATGTGGAGCGTATCAATTTCGCTGAAAATTGCTTTCGGCATAATCGGATACAGATTGTGCTCTTTCGAGTAATTCATCACATAAACAGCAGCAATAAATGCAGGAACATAACCAGCTGTTTCGCGTGGTAAATATGGACGAAGATCCCAGTAGTTTGTTTTCCCTCCAGAACGGCGGATAGCTTTATTCACATTTCCGGGACCGCTGTTGTATGCAGCTAAAACCAATGACCAGTCTTTGTAAATGGAATACAAGTATTTCATGTACAAACAAGCTGCTTCGGTTGATTTTATTGGGTCGCAGCGTTCATCTACATAGCTGTTGATGTTCAGCTTAAACAGTTTACCTGTTCCATACATGAACTGCCAAAGTCCTTGTGCGCCTACTCGGGAGCGAGCAGCAGGATTAAGGGCTGATTCAACAATTGCTAAATATTTTAGCTCTAAAGGCATTTTGTACTTCGCCAGTGTTTCTTCAAATAAAGGGAAATACAATTCAGATAAACCAATCATGCGCGAAACCTGATTGCGTTTACGAATCGAGTACATATTAATGTACGCCTTTACCTCATCATTATATATGAGCTTGAAAGGCGACTGGGCATCCATTTTAGCAATTCGTTCAGCTAAAACTTGTGGCGAATACACAGGAACAGAATCGGGCGTAAAACCAAAATTTCCAGGGCGACCAAATTCTCCACCGTATCGAGTGGTTTCGAATAGTTTGAGGTATGCCAGACTATCCAATTGAGCAGCAATAGGATCATCGGCCAGAAGGCGAACGGTTGTATCGCGCGCAGAGACAAAAGTCTTCTTTTGCGGGAAAGCAAGGCTTGCCAACAGCAGGAATAATCCGGAAAAGAGAACTTTTAAACGCATGCGTAGATCAAAAACGAATTCAACTTCAACTTAGTACCTGAGCAATCTGTTGAAATAAAAAAACAGATAGTGGTAAGCACCAAACCTAACTGAAATTTCTAAAAGAATGGGGGTGTTGAGATGTAAATTCAACACAAGTTTGTTGACAATAAACGAAGAAATTATCGAACAGGTTCTGCCTTATCAGACATCAATCTTGCAGAGAAGGCAAGAAGTTGTTGGTCGTTAAATGAAGGCGCAAGTAGCTGAACACCAAATGGTAATCCGTTACTGTGTTTGCCTAAAGGAAGAGATATAGCTGGAATTCCACACAAATTTGCCTGAACGGTATAGATATCTTCCAAGTACATTTTAATTGGATCGTTACTTCTGTCGCCTAATGGGAAAGCCGTTCCGGGAGTACTAGGTAAAAGAATAAAATCGTTTTCAGCAAAAATCTCATTGGTACGATTTCGCAAAATGCGACGGACTTTTTGAGCTTTGGAATAATACGCATCGTAATATCCCGAGCTCAAAACGAAAGTTCCAAGCATAATCCGACGTTTTACTTCTTTTCCAAAACCTTCGGAACGAGATAACTTATAAGTGCTTTCTAAATCGTGCGCATTTTTACTTCGATATCCATAGTGAATACCGTCGTAACGAGAAAGATTAGAAGAAGCCTCAGCAGTCGTTAACACATAATATGCAGGAATCACATAATCGAGATATGGGAATTCAACAGCATTTACGGTATGTCCATCAGCCCGAAGTTGTTCAATCATGGAATTCATGTATTGACGAATTTCCGGATCTAGCCCTTCGTTATTGATGTAGTCGGGCATGTAGGCAATACGAAACTTCCCTTCAGCCTGTAAGTGTTTTGAAAATTCTGGTGCTGGTTTTTGAAGCATGGTCGAATCGAATTCATCCGGACCGGCAATTACTTCCAAAATAATAGCACAATCTTCTACATTGTTAGCCAATGGGCCAACTTGATCGAATGAAGATGCATAAGCAATACATCCCCATCGGGAAACTTGTCCGTAGGTTGGTTTCAAACCTACAACACCACAAAAAGAAGCTGGTTGGCGAATGGAACCTCCAGTATCTGACCCAAGCGTAGCTAAGCACAAACCTGCAGCTACAGCAGCAGCAGAACCTCCTGAAGATCCACCCGGAACACGATTCGGGTCAAATGGATTTTTTACTGGACCAAAAGCAGAATTCTCGTTGGAACTGCCCATGGCAAATTCGTCACAATTGAGTCGGCCAATGATAACAGCATCTTCGTCAATCAAACGCTGAACAACAGTAGCGGTGTAAAGCGATTCAAATCCTTCAAGAATTTTGCTTGAAGCAGTAACTGAATGACCTTTGTAACACAGATTATCCTTCAATCCAATAACCATCCCAGCCAATTTTCCGGGATTTCCTGATTTCCACTTTTGATCGGCTGCAGCAGCTTGTTTCAAAGCATCTTCATCAAACACCTCCAAAAAGGCATTCAAATCCGTTTTTTCAGCAATGGTTTTAAGATAATGGCGAGTAACCGCCTCGATGGTCGTTGTTCCGGCAGCAATAGCAGCCTGGGTTTCGGCCAGAGATGTGTACATAGGCTATAATAATCGTGACAATCAGTTTTTCTTCTCCGGTAAATTCTCGTCGTTCTTACCTTCTTTGGCATCCTTAAATTCTCGAATGCCTTGCCCAATTCCTTTCATCAGTTCAGGAATTTTTTTTCCTCCAAATAAAAGAAGTACAGCAGCAACAATTAGTATGATATGCCCTGGGCTGAGAAGAGTTAACAAAACAGATAACATCATGGCAGTTGAATAAGTGACAAAGGTAGGTTTTTCTAGTCCTGCATCGACAGTTTTTATCTAGACTTCAACTCTGCCAATCGGTTTTTTTCGACACGACTAGCAATCACAATACTGATTTCGTAAAGGATGAATAGCGGAATGGAAACAATAATCTGACTTGTTACATCAGGAGGTGTGATAACAGCAGCAACAATCAAAATAATCACATAAGAAACTTTGCGTGTGTTTCTCAAGAATTCAGGACCAACCAAGCCAATCTTTGCTAGGAAATATATGACAATTGGAAGTTCGAAAACGAGCCCGCTTCCAAAAGTGGTGGTTACAACCGTAGAAATAAAGCTGTTTAGTCCGATTTGATTGCTTACTAAAGTACTTACCTGATAATTTCCAAAAAAGAAAACGCTTAGTGGGGTAATAACATAGTATCCAAAAGCAACACCTAGTAAAAAAAGAAAGGTTCCCCAGAAAACTAAACCGTTGGCATATTTACGTTCGTTTTGGTAAAGAGCCGGTTTAATGAAACGCCAAATCTCCCAGAGTAGATAAGGAAAAGCTAGAATTACACCCGTTACAATTGCCACAGTTATATGAGCCGTAAATTGACCCGACATGCTAATGCTAATCAGCTCAAAATTGAGGTCTCCCAAACAAATGCTATCGTCGTGAAACAGCACTTGAGATAACCAGCAAAAGAAACGATAGGTAGGGAAATCGTGGTATTTAGGGGCAAGCAGGATTCCGTCAAAAATAAAATCCTTGTAGATAAATGCAAGGGTCCCAAATGCTAGAATAGCAATAGCCGACCGCACCAGATGCCAACGGAGGGCTTCTAGGTGATCAAGAAAACTCATTTCGTGACCGGTTTCTTCTTGGGGCTGATCGAGTGCCATGGGGCGGCAAAGATAACAAGCTCCGGCGAGCTACGAAGCCAAGAACTGTGTATCGTTTAAAAAAGGATTATTGATGCTTTTTTAGCAAGGTGTTGTACTCTTCGAGCAAGTGCATGTATTTATCTTTCCAATACTGTGCATTTTGTTCACCATAATCCGTTACAGTATTGTCCATACTTATATTTCTCGCTGCTTTCCCGAGACTTAAATCGTGTAATTCTGGTAGAAAATCATGATGAATTAATTTCCCAACTTCCATTAAAACATCTACTGAAACATCGGGTTTGGCAAATTGATTATATAGCCATCTCCTGCTACGATTGAGCTTTTTAGTTATTCGAGCTAGTGGAATTCCGCTCTGCCTAACTGCTGATTCTAATAGTTCACCTCGGTGCTGCATTGCCACAAATCTCAGTCGAAGTGTGTATATGTTTTTGCGCACATTGTTCACACATTTGCAACCCTTCGCAGTTGTGATCTTCATCCA
Source organism: Flavobacteriales bacterium (assembly GCA_035388945.1). Lineage (GTDB taxonomy): Bacteria > Bacteroidota > Bacteroidia > M30B66 > M30B66 > CALQRR01. The sequence continues at coordinate 6,505 of DAOOQW010000010.1, read as the reverse complement.
TCCGATTCGCTAATCAGCTACCTTCGCGTTTATGAATGAATCACTGCCATTATCTGTAATTCTGAATGAATTAGGAGAAAATCGCGAACACTATTTTAATGCTGTGTCGCCTGCTATTGCTCAATCTTCCAACTTTTGCTACCCGAGTGTTTCGTCGATGCGAAATGCGCTTCAAAAGGAATTCGAGAACCCGTTTTACACGCGTGGATATAATCCAACGGTAGGAATCCTTCGACAAAAACTTGCTACATTAGAAGGTGCTGAAGATGCGCTCGTTTGCGGTTCGGGAAGTGCGGCTGTATCGGTTGCTGTTATTGGAAATCTGAAGTCGGGCGATCATGTTATTTGTGTGCAGAAACCGTATAGCTGGACGTATAAATTACTCGATGTTTTATTAGCGCGCTATGGAGTTGAAACGACTTTCATCGACGGTAGTTCCATTTCGCATTTTGAACAAGCTAAGCGACCGAATACACGGATGGTTTTTATTGAAAGTCCCAACTCGATGACCTTTGAGTTACAAGATATTCGGGCTGTGGCGGCTTTTGCGAAAGAAAACGGATACATCAGCATTATCGATAATTCCTATTCTTCTCCCCTATTTCAACAGCCACATGTGATGGGAATTGACCTGGTGGTTCATTCGGCTACCAAGTATTTAAATGGGCATTCGGATGTGGTTGCAGGTGCAATTTGTGGAAGCAGAGAAATGATTCAGCGGCTATTTGCTAGCGACTGGATGACACTTGGTCCTGCTATTTCGCCACACGACGCTTGGTTGTTAATGCGCGGATTACGCACGTTGGATATTCGTGCGAATCGTTCGGCTGATACAGCTGAATTTATTCTTCCTGTTTTAGAAAAGCACCCCAAATTATCGCGTGTAATCTGGCCCTTTTCGGATCAACATCCACAGAATGAATTAGCTCGTAAGCAAATGAAACGTTGCGCAGGAATGTTCAGTTTGGTCATAAATACTGATTCGGCCGCTGGTGTAGAGCGTTTTTGTGATTCACTCAAGCATTTTCTCATTGCCTGTTCATGGGGAGGATATGAATCGCTTGTATTCCCTGTGTGTGGTTTAGCAAGCACTCCTTCTTACGACAATCCGCTCATGCCTTGGAATTTGGTGCGTGTTTATGTTGGATTAGAAGATCCTCAGCTTTTATTAGAAGACCTATTGCAAGCTCTAGATCAGGTTTGATTTTGTTTGATGTAACAACATGCGTTAATCTGCGTTTCTAAGGTCAAAGGGGTTGAACATCCTGTTGTATATTCGTGCCATGAGTTTCCTGCGTTACCTGTTTTTTATTCTTCTACTATCACCATTTGTGTTGCTTAGAGCGCAACCTGGAAATGATGCACCCGGACAAGGTTTGCCGTCTACAGAAGAGCAATTAGCTGGACAATATTATACCGAAGGAGAATGGCAAAAAGCTGCTGATGTATACGAGAAACTATTTGAACAAGCGCCTGCCGGATTTTACTATTCTCAACTGGTGAGCTGTTATTTGAATCTCAAAGACATCAAATCGGCCGAAAAACTGGTGAGTAAGCAAATTCGCAAAAACCCTCGTCAGTTAACCTTTCTAATCGACCTAGCTTATGTATATCAAGTAAGTGGAGAAGAGGATAAAGCTAAAAAGCAGTATGAGAAGGCGTTAAAAGAATTAGAACCAGGCGATGATCGTCAGGTAACAGACTTAGCGAATGCCCTTCAACAACGGAAACAAATTCCAATGGCTATTCGCGTGTATGAATTGGCAAGTCGGATTCCTCGAGCATATAATTTCAATTTAGAGCTGGCTGCTTTGTATGTGCAACAAGGCGAGACTGGAAAAATGTTGGAACAATACATGAATTTGCTCAATACTACCGGCGGTGAGTATTTGGAACAGATTCAGGGTAGTTTACAAGATATGATGGCTTCGGATGTTTCGGGAGAAAAAACCGAGTTGCTTCGAGAGCGCTTTTTGAAAGAAGTACAACGTAATCCGGATAATCTCGTTTTCTCCGATTTGTTAGTTTGGATGTTTGTACAGAAAAAGGATTTTGAATCAGCATTCATCCAAGCCAAGGCAATCGATAAACGACTCAAGGAACGAGGTGAACGTGTATATAATTTAGCTCGGATTTGCATGAGTAACGATGCGTTCGAGACTGGAAAAAAAGCATTTCAATACGTAATTGAAAAAGGTCCAATTTCGAGCTTGTATGTGATGGCAAAAAAGGAGCTTTCGGTTGATATGTATCGAAAACTCAGCACTTCTTCTTCCTATTCTCCTGCCGAATTACAAGAATTAGAATCCCTGCTAACCGAAACCTATCGCGAACTTGGAATAGGAGAACAATCGTATGCTGTAGCCATTCGTCTTGCACACTTGAAAGCATTCTATAAAAATCAACCTCAAGAGGCATTAGCTATTTTGGAACCGCTTACTCAGGCTAATTCTGGCTTGTCGAATAGAAGTATGAATGAAGTTAAATTGGAAGTTGCCGATATTCAATTGCTAACGGGTGATGTGTGGGAATCTACCCTGACTTATTCTCAAGTGGAAAAGTCGATGAAGACTGATACACTTGGACAAGAAGCTAAATTCCGAAATGCCCGATTGGCTTATTATAAAGGAGAATTTGATTGGGCTAAAGCGCAGTTAGATGTATTGAAAGCTGCTACATCAAAACTAATTGCTAATGACGCGTTAGAATTGAGCCTATTAATTGGTGACAATTTAGTTTTTGATACAACAGGTGAAGGATTACGCATGTTTTCGCGAGCTGATTTGTGGATTTATCAAGGAAAACTTTCTGCGGCACTAACCACATTAGATTCTTTGGAAGAAGCTTTTCCTGCTAGTAGTTTGTCGGACGATATTTTATACCGCAAAGCGAACATCGCTATTCGTCAAAGTCGTTTTGCAGATGCAGAGAGCTTATTAGACAAAATAGTTACTACATATCAGAAAGATATTTTGGCCGATAATGCTTTGTTCAAATTAGCTGAACTAAACGAGAAACAGTTGGGGAATCAAGCTAAGGCGATGGAATTATATAAAGAGTTGATGACCGACTACCCCGGTTCCTTATTTGTGGTTGAGGCTCGTAAGCGTTTCCGGACATTACGTGGAGATGTAATTCAATAAAAAAACGCGCATCCCCGAAAGAACACGCGTTTTCAATCACAAACCATTCTATTTTAATGTGCTAATACGATAGTTTTACTAAACCGTATTCCTGTGTCACTAATAATAGAGTAAAAGTATGTACCTGATTCAAGCTCCGCAACGGTTGTTTCCACGGTATGCACCCCGGGAGTTTTCACACCTAAAGACAACTCTTTTACAAGTTGCCCTTGAACATTAACCAGTTGAACTGTATAGTTCGCCGTTTCACTTATTTCAAGTTGAATATTCAAAACATCGTTAGCTGGATTGGGCATTGCTAGAGCGCGAACACCTTGAAATGCTTTGCTTGTTTCTAAAATAGCATCCGGAACATCTGCAGCAATCACTGGGAAAATTGCCAAACTCACATCTAGGGCACCTTGGAAAACCGAGTTGGAAGTAAACCACATGATATCTCCTGCCACATTTGCCTTGTGAAATGCGAAGTTGATTCCGAAAGCATTTCCGGGTACATCACTATAAAAACCAACTATGTCACCTGCTGTTTTTAGTTCCGCTAAATCGACCGAAACAACCAAATTGCCATTGACAGCAATTGTATCATCAAATGCCACATAATTATAAGCACCTAATGTTGTATCGATTTCTTCGAAGAATAAGGATTTGGAACCTAAGAGTGTAACAGAGGGACCATTTGTTGCTTCAAGTGACGGAGGATTTGTAGTAGTAATGATGTTAAAAGCACCGCTATTTGACATATTATGTAAACCAAACGTCAATTTAGTGTTGGGAACATTGTTTACTCCTTTAGATTTTGCTCCAATCAAACTAAGCACACCAACAATATTTGCTGGTTCTTCGTTGATATATCCTTGTCCAATTCCTATAAAGTTGTTATTCGGATCATAATTCACCCCAAATGCATAACCACCTTGATATGGCGGGAGTGTTACTTGATTAGCTGGAGAAAACGATGGGGTTGAACCGAGAGATACCCCTAAAGTGTCTCCAGGATCAGCATATCCATTTAAGGCTATACAGGAAAGTGCAAAAAGTACAATGTGTTTCATACGGGTTTTAGTAAAATTGGGATGATGCTCAAAGATAGTATGCAGCAGCAACTTAAAATGGGCTGATGTATGTGCTAAAATAAGAGCAAAAACTGGGATTCCTAAAAGCGGTTTGCTTCCCGTATCTTTGCTGCATGATCCTTTATAATGTTACCGTTAACATCGATCCGGAACTCCACCTCGAATGGGTAAACTGGATGAAATCCACTCATATTCCAGAAGTGTTAAGCACCGGACTATTTGTTGAAAACCGCTTTTTCCGCGTATTAAACACCGAAGAAGGTGAGGGATTTACATACTCTGTTCAATATTTCCTTGACAATATGGCTAAATACGAGGAATACAAGGAATTACACGCCCCTCGTTTACAAGCCGATTTTGCATCCCGATACAAAGATCGATTTGTAGCTTTTCGCACCTTACTCGAAACCGTCTGATGGCACTATTTCGCAAACCCGTTACAGCCAAAAAAGCACTCGGACAGCATTTCCTTAAAGATTTATCAATCGCTTCTCAAATTGCCGATAGCATTCCAGCCATGGATTCTACTCGAAAGGTTATTGAAGTTGGGCCGGGAATGGGTGTGCTAACGAATTTCCTTTTGGAGAAAAACTTCGATTTAAAAGTCGTGGAAATTGACCGGGAATCGGTTAAATACCTGAAAGCGAATGTTCCAGCTTTAGAAGGAAGAATCATTGAAGGAGATTTCCTTCGGATGAATCTAGATCAATATTTGGATCATACAGGAGCTGTTATAGGGAATTTCCCGTACAATATTTCCTCCCAGATTTTGTTTCAATGCCTCGATCAGAAAGAGCATGTGCAAATCATCGTGGGCATGTTTCAAAAAGAAGTAGCCGAACGAGTTGCCGCGAAACATGGCAATAAAACCTATGGGATTTTAAGTGTACTTCTTCAAACGTATTTCGAGTGTGAGTACTTATTTACGGTTCACGAACACGTGTTTTCGCCTCCTCCGAAAGTAAAATCGGCGGTTATTCGTCTTACCCGAAAGGAAAATGTGGAACTACCTGTTCCCTACCCTTTCTTAAGGAATGTGGTGAAAACAGGATTTAATCAGCGTCGAAAAACTTTGCGTAATGCTCTAAAACCGATTATCGCAGGAAGAGAATTCCAACATCCTTTTTTAGATCTGCGTGCCGAACAACTCAGCATCCAAGATTTTGCTGATCTTTCTGTTGCATTAATCAACCTATGATTAACCGAGGTAACATACGGCTCATTATCGGGTTAATGATTCTCGCCCTGAGCGGTCTCATCATCATTCAGATTTACTGGATTAATAATGCCATTGATTTGGAACGCCAACGTTTCGAGTCGACCGTTAACCAAGCTCTTCACAATGTGGTGGAAATGGTGGAGCGACAAGAAGTGGCTAATAAAGTTCGAACCCGATTTGATGCTTCCAAACAAGGGAAAATGTTCTTTCTGGGGATTGATTCCCTCATTCGTAAAAGCATCGATCGTAAAGACACAACCACATCTGGTTTGGTGTTTTGGAATGAAGTAAGTCCGGGTGAATTACAAACCGAATTCCGCCAGTTGAATCAAGACGGAAGTATTGAATTTGTTGGCGAAACACGCACCGATTCGGGAGGACAAGTTGAATATAAAAAACTGAGGAAGGCTCGTCAATCGAGTGATGCTTCTTCTTTTGGAGCTATTACGTCCGATTTGAATCCGCTTGAACGTCGCAAGGATCCGCGTTTAGAGCGTTTGATGAAGAAAAGTGGTTTAGTAACAGATATTTTCGAGGAATTATTCGATCTAAATGTGAACAGTGGCGTGGAAGATCGAATTGACCCAATTCTTATTGATTCCCTTTTAAAAGTTGAGCTTAAAACAGCTGGGGTAAATACTCCATTTGAGTTTGGTTTATATGACTTCATCAACAATAAAATGTTTGTGGATCACCCAACCGACTATACCGAACAGCTCATGAAGACGCGCTTTCGGGTTCGACTTTTTCCACACGATATATTCTACCATCCCGATTATCTGATGATTTATTTCCCAGAGCAGAATCGGTATGTGTTTAACAATCTTTGGGTGATGTTTGCTTCTTCGGGCTTCTTTATCCTCATCATCATCGCTACGTTCTTTTATACGATAAGCACAATCATCCGTCAGAAAAAGTTGTCCGACATTAAGAACGACTTCATCAACAATATGACGCATGAGTTGAAAACACCTATTTCAACTATTTCACTTGCGTGTGAAGCGTTAAATGATCCAGATGTGAATAAATCAGCCAGTATGGCGGGTAATTACACACGGATGATTCAGGAG